>NZ_CP029343.1:4921813-5229426 GCF_003143515.1 Massilia oculi
GCGGCGTTTTGTCATATTTAAAACATGGCATTGTACACACACGCCACACCCTCGGGAATGCTTCCCGAGGCTTGCATGAGGCCCCTCTACGACCGGCATTGCCGGTGTCAGGATGGCCTCTTGCCTTGCGGATTTAACGGATACGCATGCCTGGCGTCGCGCCCGGCATCGGGTCCAGCAGGTACAGGCCCGGGTTCGCTTTCTCGTCGGCTGCCGAGGCGCACAGTACCATGCCTTCGGACACGCCGAATTTCATCTTGCGCGGCGCCAGGTTGGCGACCAGCACGGTCAGCTTGCCGATCAGGTCTTCCGGCTGGTAGGCCGACTTGATGCCCGAGAACACATTGCGGTGACGGCCTTCACCCACGTCCAGCGTCAGGCGCAGCAGCTTGCTCGAGCCTTCGACGTGTTCGCAGTTGACGATCTTCGCCACGCGCAGGTCGATCCTGGTGAAGTCGTCGATCGAGATTTCTGGGGCCAGGGCCTCGATGTCGCTGTCGCCGGTGGCCGCCGGGGCTTGCGCGGGCTCAACTTTCGCTGCCGGAGCGGGAACGGCGGCCACGGCCGGCTTGTCGAACAGGTTCTCGACCATCTTGGCGTCGACGCGCTGCATCAGGTGGGCATAGGTGCCGATGGTGCGGCCGAGCATGGTTTCGTAGACGGCGGCGCCATGGGTGTCGGCCCAGCTCAGTTCGGCATCGCCCAGGAATTCAGCCACGCGCGCAGCCACGTTCGGCAGCACCGGCGCCAGCATGACGGTCAACTGGCGGAACAGGATGAGCGCCGTGGTGCACACATCGTGCAATTGCGCGGTCTTGCTCTCGTCCTTGGCCAGCAGCCATGGCTTGTACTCGTCGACGTACTGGTTGATGACGTCGGCGATTTCCATGATCTCGCGCAGGGCGCGGCCGTACTCGCGCGCCTCGAAGGCGGCGGCGATGCTGGTCTGGCGCTCGGCGCCATCCGCCATCAAGGCCTTGCAGATGGTGTCGCGGGCGGTCTGCGACAGGCTGTCGGCCAGCTTGCCGTCGAAGCGCTTGGCGATAAAGCCGGCGCAGCGGCTGGCGATATTGACGTATTTGCCGATCAGGTCGCTGTTCACGCGGGCCACGAAGTCGTCGCCGTTGAAGTCCAGGTCTTCCACCTTGGCATTGAGCTTGAAGGCCAGGTAGTAGCGCAGCCATTCCGGGTTCATGCCCAGTTCCAGGTAGCGCAGCGGCGAAATGCCGGTGCCGCGCGACTTGGACATTTTTTCGTTGTTCACGGTCAGGTGGCCGTGCACCGCGACCTTCAGCTTGTCGATGATCGGATGGCCCGAGAAATTCAGCATGGCCGGCCAGAACAGCAGGTGGAACGACACGATGTCCTTGCCGATGAAGTGCAGCTGCTCGGCGTCGGGATCGTTCAGGAAGGCGTCGAAGTCCTTGCCCTGCCTGGCGAAGTAGTTCTTCAGGCTGGCCAGGTAGCCGACCGGCGCGTCCAGCCACACGTAGAAGAATTTACCCGGTGCATCCGGAATCGGGATGCCGAAGTAGGGCGCGTCGCGCGAGATGTCCCAGTCGGCCAGCTTCTCGCCATCTTCGCCCAGCCATTCCGAGACCTTGTTGACCATCTCGGGCTGCAGGCGGCCGGGCGTGTTCAGCCATTCTTTCAGGAACTGGAAGCAGCGCGGGTCGGACAGCTTGAAGAAATACTGCTCGGACGGCTTCAGGACCGGGGTCGAGCCGGTGAACACCGAGAACGGGTTGATCAGTTCGGTCGGCTGGTAGGCGGCGCCGCACACCTCGCAGTTGTCGCCGTACTGGTCTTTCGCATGACAGACCGGGCATTCGCCCTTGATGTTGCGGTCGGCCAGGAACATGCCCTTGGCGGTGTCGTAGAAGCGGTCGACGGTCTTGGTGACGATCAAACCCGCATCGCGCAGCTTGCGGTAGATGCCCTGCGACAGTTCGACGTTTTCCGGCGAGTCGGTCGAATACCAGTTGTCGAAGGCGATATGGAAGCCGTCCAGGTATTGCGGGCGGCCGGCGGCGATCTTGGCCACGAATTCCTGCGGCGTGATGCCTTCCTTCTCGGCCGCGATCATGATCGGCGTGCCGTGGGTATCGTCGGCGCACACGAAATGCACTTCGCGCGGCTGGCCGCCTTGCTGGTTACCCTCGCGCTGCATTCGCTGGAAGCGGACCCAGATGTCGGCCTGGATGTATTCCATCATGTGGCCGATATGGAAGGCAGCATTGGCGTAGGGCAGTGCGGTGGTGACGAACAGCTTGCGGGTCATGGTGTCGAAACGCTCGGGTTATATGAAAAGAAGCATTTTACCAGTGGATGGCCCTGCGCGCTCAGGGGGTATTGGCCGACTTTCGGCCCTCCGGACCAGCCTGCAGGCCGTTTTGCGCTACACTTCGCCCCAATATCATCCGGAGAGCACCATGAGCATCACTGAGAACGACGTCAAGACCGCTTTGTTGGAAGTCATCGATCCTAACACCCAAAAAGATTTCGTCACGACCAAGTCGGTCAAGAACATCAAGATTGACGGCGCGCAAGTTTCCTTTGAGCTGGAGCTGGGCTACCCGGCCGCCAGCCAGGTCGAAATGCTGCGCGGCATGGCCGCCGCCGCCGTGCTGGAACTGCCCGGCGTCGAAGGCGTCGCCATCCGCGCCTACAGCAAGATCGTGTCGCACACCGTGCAGCGCGGCATGAAGGTCATGCCGAACGTCAAGAACATCATCGCCGTCGCCTCGGGCAAGGGCGGCGTTGGCAAATCGACCACGGCCGTCAACCTGGCCCTGGCCCTGGCCGCCGAGGGCGCCAGCGTCGGCATGCTGGACGCCGACATCTACGGCCCGTCGCAGCCGATGATGCTGGGCGTGTCCGGCCGTCCGGTCAGCCATGACAACAAGAGCATGGAGCCGCTGGAAAACCACGGCATCCAGGTGTCGTCGGTCGGCTTCATGATCGATCCGGACGAGCCGATGGTGTGGCGTGGCCCGATGGCCAGCGGCGCGCTGCAGCAATTGCTCGAGCAAACCAACTGGCGCGACCTGGATTACCTGATCGTCGACATGCCGCCAGGCACCGGCGACATCCAGCTGACCCTGTCGCAGAAAGTGCCGGTCACCGGCGCCGTGATCGTCACCACGCCGCAGGACATCGCCCTGCTCGACGCGCGCAAGGGCCTCAAGATGTTCGAGAAGGTCGGCATCCCGATCCTGGGCGTGGTCGAGAACATGAGCACCCACACCTGCTCCAACTGCGGCCACACCGAGGCGATCTTCGGCCATGGCGGCGGCGAAAAGATGTGCGCCGACTTCGGCATCGACTTCCTGGGCGCGCTGCCGCTGACGATGGCGATCCGCGAACAGGCCGACGCCGGCCGTCCGACCGTGGTCGCGGATCCGGACGGCCAGGTCGCTGCCGTCTACAAGCAGATTGCGCGCAAGGTCGCGATCAAGATCGCCGAGAAGGCGAAGGACATGAGCAGCAAGTTCCCGAGCATCGTCGTCAAGAACGACTGATCCGACGGCGGGGCGCCACGCCCCGTGATCCGCCAGCGCATCGCACCGACGCGCGCCAGCACTTGTTGTTGGCGCGCGTCATTCATTTCGCATCCCGAAACCGTGTCGGGAGGTCAGCTTTTTCCAGCTAACTATCTGTTTGAAAATAAAGTCGTTAGGAAATTCCCTACCTACACTCTGACCTTGAGCGAGCACCGCACAAGTGTGCAGAACGGGCATCGGGAATCACGTGGGTGACAAATGAGCGACGACAGCACACAGCGGTGGAGCGCGCGCTACCTGGGCATCGCGCAGCGCTTCATCCCGGCCGCGCTGCAGCAGGATGTGACCCAGGCGGCGCGGAGCGCCAATCTGGTGAACGCGGCGGTGATGGCCGGCACCGCTGGGCCGCTGTACGCGCTCGCCTATTGGCTGCTGGGCCTGGAGACGGCCGCGGTCGAGATCGTGCTGTGCTGCGCGGTGATGCTGTCGGCGGCGCCGGTGCTGCGCCTGACCGGCAGCGTGGTGGCGGCGCGCGAAGTCTTCCTGTGCGCGCTGTTCTTCAATTTCAGTTGGCTCAGCTGGCACCTGGGCGGCATCGTCTCGCCCACCGTCAGCTGGCTGGTCACGGGGCCGCTGGTCGCCATGTTCCTGGGCGGGAAGCGCTGCGCCGGCTTCTGGCTGGCCATGAGCTGCGCCAGCGCCACCCTGATTTATTTGCTGGAGGCGAACGGCCTGGCCCGGCCGCCGGCCCCGCGAACCGACATGCCGCTGCTGCACCTGGTGTGCGATCTCGGCCTGTACGTCGTGGTGCTGGTCTTCGTGCTGCTGTTCGGTCTGACCAAGAACGACGGCTTTTCGCGCCTGCGCCGGGCGCTGGCCACGATCAACGAGCTGGCGATCCGCGACGAGCTCACCGGCATCCATAACCGCCGCTTCCTGCTCGACCTGGTGGACAAGGAAAAGGAGCGCGCCGACCGCAATGGCGGCGAGTTCTGCCTGTGCCTGTTCGACATCGATTTCTTCAAGCGCATCAACGACACCTACGGCCACGCGGCCGGCGACACCGTGCTGCGCGCCTTCTCCCGCACGGTGCAGGACCAGCTGCGCGCGCTCGACGCCTTCGGGCGCTATGGCGGCGAAGAGTTCCTCCTGATGTTGCCCGAGACGCCGGCGGCGAGCGCGATCGCGCTGGCCGAACGGGTGCGCGGCGCGGTCGAGGGCCTGCGCTGCCTTGATGGCGAACGCACGATCACCTTGACGGTGTCGGCCGGCGTGGCCGAGTACCGGCTGGGCGAGAAGGTGGCGCAAACCATCGTGCGCGCCGACCAGGCCCTGTACCTGGCCAAGTCGGGCGGGCGCAACCGGGTGCTGTGCCATGGTGACGATGGCCCGGCTGAAGTGGCAAGAGGCCTGGCCGCGCCGGTTACCGACGCCCGTGCGCCGCTGGACGGCGCCGACGGTTTCCAGCGCGACCAGCTGACGGGCTTGCTGAACCGGCGCCTGCTGCGCGACCGCCTGCGCCATGCGATGGACCGCGCGCGTCGCAACGGCCGCCTGGTGGCGCTGCTCCTGTTGAACATCAACCGCTTCAAGGAAGTCAACGACGCCCTCGGCTACGAGGCCGGCGACGCGCTCCTGCACCAGGCCGGCGGCGCGATCCGGCGCTGCCTGCGCGACTGCGACACGGTGGCGCGCTGGGGCGGCGACGAATTCGTGGCCTTGCTGGAAGACCTGGGCAGCCAGGCCGACGCCCTGCTGGTGGCCGACAAGATCCTCGACCGTCTCACGGCGCCGCTGGCGGTCGCCGGCCGCGATTGCTACGTGACCCTGGCGGTGGGAATCGCGCTGTATCCGGCGCCGGACTGCGACGCCGATGCGCTGCTCAAGCGCGCCGACACCGCGATGCGCAGCGCCAAGCGCTGGGGCCAGAACATCGTGCGCGTGTATGCCGGCAACGGCGGCGGCGGCGCAGGCGCGGACGCCGCCGCCTGCTCCTTGTCCCTGCCGCAGAGCGAACGCCTGGCCCTGAAGAACGGCTTGCGCGACGCCCTGGCCCAGGGCCAGCTGTTCATCGAATACCAGCCGCAGGTCGAGCTGCGCGAGCGGCGCGTGATCGGGGTCGAGGCGCTGCTGCGCTGGCAGCATCCGGTCTACGGCTTGATCGATCCGGGCCGCTTCATTCCCCTGGCCGAGGAGACCGGGATGATCGTCCCGATCGGCGAGTGGATGCTGCGCTGCGCCTGCCTGCAGAACCGCGCCTGGCGCGCCGCTGGCCTGCCGGAAATAAAGACCGCGGTCAACCTGTCGGCGCGTCAGCTGCGCGAGCCGGGCCTGGCCGGGCGCATGCTGGCCATCGTGGCCGAGACCGGGATGCCGCCCGCCTGCCTCGACCTCGAAATCACCGAAGGCATCCTGATCGACGACCTGGCCGCCAATTGCACGGCATTGAGCCAGTTGCGGCAAGCCGGCGTGCTGGTCTCGATCGACGATTTCGGCACCGGCTATTCGAGCCTGAACTACCTGAGCGCGCTGCCGGTGGACATCCTCAAGATGGATGGCCTGTTCGTGCGCCGCCTGGGCGCCGCCAGCGGCCGCGCGCGCGCCTACGCCGTCGCCGACAGCATCGTGGCGATGGCGCATCGCCTCGGCCTTTCCGTGATCGCCGAGTCGGTCGAGACGCCGGAGCAACTGGGCGACCTGTGCGCGATGGGCGTCGATGCCGCCCAGGGCTATCTGTTCGACCGGCCGCTGGCGCCCGAGCTGGTGGCGGCGCTGCTGGCGCGCCAGCGGCGCGAGTGCGCCGCTGCCATGCTCGCGCCAACCCGTATTCTTGAATCCGTTGCTGGAGGACGCCGTGCAGAATGAATCGATTCCCTTCGACCCCGTGCGCGACCCGGCGGCCCTGGGCGCTTCCGGCGCCCTGGACGGCAACGTCGCCCACTTCTCCCAGCCGCGCGGGCCCGACCTGCTGCGGCGCGGCGGCGCGCTCGACGCCTGGGTGCTGCTCCGTGCCCGCCACGGCGTCTGGCCCTACGGCAGGGTGCTGGTCGGTGCGCCCGGTCCGCTGGCGCGCGTGGCCGACGATGGCGCGCCGCCCGCGCGCGGCATCAACTTCGCATCCCAAGATTACCTGTCGCTGGCCGCCCATCCGGCGGTGCACGAGGCGGCGCAGCGCGCGCTGCACGACGCCGGACCGCACAGCGCCGGCTCGGCCGTCTTGCTGGGCAACACCCGCCATTCGCAGGCGCTGGAAACGGCGCTCGGCGAGCTGCTGGGCCTGGACCAGCTGGTGCTGTTCCCGACCGGCTGGGCGGCGGCCTTCGGTGCGATCACGGCCCTGGTGCACTCGTTCGACCACGTGGTGATCGACGCCCAGGCCCACGCTTCGCTGCGCCAGGGCGCGGCCTGCGCCACCCGCAACGTGCTGGTGCACCGTCACCTCGACTGCGACCATGTGCGCGAGCTGCTGGCGCGGATCCGCGCGATGGACGCGGCCAACGGCATCCTGGTGGTGACCGAGGGCCTGTTCAGCATGGACGCGGACAGCCCCGACCTGCCGTTGCTGCAGCACCTGTGCCGCGAATACGGCGCGACCCTGCTGGTGGACGTGGCGCACGACCTGGGCGCCCTCGGGCCGGGCGGCGGCGGGGTGGTGGCCAGCCAGCGCATGCAGGGACGGATCGACATCGTGATGGGCAGCTTTTCCAAGACCTTCGCCACCAACGGCGGCTTCGTCGCCTGCGCCCAGCGATCGGCGCGGCGCCAGTTGCAGCTGTACGCCGGGCCGCACATGTTCTCGAACGCGCTGTCGCCGATGCAGGCGGCGGTGGCGTTGGAATGCCTGCGCATCGCCACATCGGGCGAGGGCGACGGGCTGCGCGCCGACCTGCTGCGCAACGCGGTCGAGCTGCGCGCGCTGCTGGCCTGCTCGGGCCTGCATTGCCTGGGCGGCCCGTCGCCGATCGTGCCGGTATGGACCGGCCTCGAGTCGGCCGCGCGCGTCGCCGGCATGCTGCTGGCGCGCGATTCGGTATTCGTCAATCCGGTCGAGTTTCCCGGCGTGCCGCTCGGCGCGGCGCGGCTGCGGCTGCAACTGATGGCCCAGCACACGCCGGCCCAGCTGCGGCGCGGGGCCAGCCTGGTCGCCAACGCCTGCGGCCGCGCCGGCGCCGGCGCCTTTGCCGGCAAGTCGCCGCGCCAGGCCTACCGGGAGCGCTATCGTGGCTGAGACCGAGCCACTGCAGGCGGCCTTCGTCCTGCGCCAGCTGTAGCGCCACGCGCGCGCCGCGCCCGAGCGCATCGCCTTCACCTTCCTGCGCGAGGACGGACGCGAGGAATCCCTCAGCAATGGCGCGAGGCCGCGCCCGGCCTGGCCTTCGTGATGGACGGCGGGCGTACGCGCCTGCTGTGCACCGATGGGCTGCCAGGGGCGCCGGCGCCGCTACCGATGCGGTTGCCAACGCCTGCGCCAGATGCGCTGGCCTTCATCCAGTGCACCTCCGGCTCCACCATGGCGCCGCGCGGGTGGGGCGGCGGCGGGCGGTTTACCGATGCAGCCGCGCGCAGGGCGACGGGGTAAAATACGCTCTTTTACCTGATTGCTTTCTGCCATGACCGTTCGCACCCGATTCGCTCCCAGCCCGACCGGCTACCTCCACCTGGGCGGCGCGCGCACCGCGCTGTACTCCTGGGCCTATGCCCGCCACTTCGGCGGCACCTTCGTCCTGCGCATCGAGGACACCGACCTCGAACGTTCGACGCCGGAAGCGGTGCAGGCGATCCTGGACGGCATGAAGTGGCTGGGCCTGGAGCACGACGAAGGCCCGTTCTACCAGATGCAGCGCATGGACCGCTATCGCGAGGTGGTCAAGGGCATGCTGGACGCCGGCACCGCCTATCTGTGCTACTGCTCGCCGGAAGAAGTCGAGGCGATGCGCGAGCGCATGCGCGCGGCCGGCGAAAAGCCGCGCTACGACGGCACCTGGCGGCCGGAACCGGGCAAGACCCTCCCAGGCGTGCCGGAAGGCGTCAAGCCGGTGGTGCGCTTCAAGAACCCGCTGGACGGCGAAGTGACCTGGCATGATGTGGTCAAGGGCCCGATCACGATCGGCAACAAGGAGCTGGACGACCTGGTCATCGCGCGTCCGGACGGCACCCCGACCTATAACTTCTGCGTCGCGGTCGACGACTGGGACATGAAGATTACCCACGTGCTGCGCGGCGACGACCACGTGAACAATACCCCGCGCCAGATCAACATCCTGCGCGCGCTCGGCGCCGAGCTGCCGCAGTATGGCCACCTGCCGATGATCCTGGGCGCCGACGGCCAGAAGCTGTCCAAGCGCCACGGCGCGGTGAGCGTGATGGACTACCCGGAGCAGGGCTATCTGCCGGAAGCGATGCTGAACTACCTGGCGCGCCTGGGCTGGAGCCACGGCGACGACGAGATCTTCTCGATGCAGCAGTTCACCGAGTGGTTCAACCTGGAGCACCTGACCGCATCGGCGGCCCAGTTCAACCACGAAAAGCTGGGCTGGCTGAACAACCACTATATCAAGCAGACCGACAACGAGCGCCTGGCGCAGCTGGCGCTGCCGAAGCTGGAGCGCGACGGCGCGCGCTTCGATGGCGCCCCGGCGCTGCCGACCGTGCTGGGCCTGATGAAGGAGCGCGCCAACACGATCAACGAGCTGGCCGATGCGGCGATGCTGTTCTACCGCGATCCGCAGCCGGATCCGGAACTGCTGGCCCTGCACCTGACCGACGCCGTGCGCGCCGCGCTGGGCACCTTCGCCGAGCGCTCTGCCACCGTGGAGTGGAACAAGGCGGCGCTGGCCGCCATGCTGAAGGAAGTGCTGGCCGCCCACAGCCTCAAGATGCCGCAACTGGCCATGCCGCTGCGCCTGCTGTTGACGGGCCAGCTGCAGACGCCGGCGATCGATGCGGTGCTGGAACTGTTCGGGCGCGACGTCGTGCTGGCGCGCGTGCAGAAGGGGCTGTAAGAAGGGAAGTAACAAGGCCTGGCGTGGACGGCTGCGCCGTCCACGCGGTGATGGTTGGCAGCAGGATCATCCGGCTCGTTAGCGGCGCCGATGACGATCACCGCGTCGGCGGAAAGCCCCGCCGACCTGCCGCAAGAAAAGACTGCGAATGGCGCTGACCACAAACGCGAAAAACGGACGTTGCGAAATGCAAGGTCGTCCTATATAATGCTCGCACTTCAGCGCTGCGGGGGTATAGCTCAGCTGGGAGAGCGCTTGCATGGCATGCAAGAGGTCAGCGGTTCGATCCCGCTTACCTCCACCAACTCTGAAGTGGCTTAAGGTAGTAGAGCAGTAAAAGCAGTAAGCGGTTGTTCCCGGTCCCTATCGTCTAGAGGCCTAGGACATCACCCTTTCACGGTGAGTACCGGGGTTCGAATCCCCGTGGGGACGCCAGGTAACTGGCAAGAATGACCGGACGAAGGCAGCGCAAGCGGCACTAGTCGAAGCAGTAACAGTGTAGTAAAATGTTGTTTTCTCGTAGGGGGTATAGCTCAGCTGGGAGAGCGCTTGCATGGCATGCAAGAGGTCAGCGGTTCGATCCCGCTTACCTCCACCACGATGGAAAACAGCAGTAGGCAGTATCGGAAGTTACTAGGGTCCCTATCGTCTAGAGGCCTAGGACATCACCCTTTCACGGTGAGTACCGGGGTTCGAATCCCCGTGGGGACGCCAAGAATTTGGCAGTGCGCCGCGCCAGCGGCGGCGCATGGCAAGGTAGTCGGTAGTTTAAGTTTTGTGCAGTTTTAGGTCCCCATCGTCTAGAGGCCTAGGACATCACCCTTTCACGGTGAGTACCGGGGTTCGAATCCCCGTGGGGACGCCAGCTTAAAACCGGAGTAGACCAACGCGCATGCGCGGAGAGGTGCTCCGGTTTTTCTATTGTGTTGGCAGTTGCGCGCCTGTACGGGCGAAGCGGTAGTAGAGTAGCAGCAGTACAGTTTTAGGTCCCCATCGTCTAGAGGCCTAGGACATCACCCTTTCACGGTGAGTACCGGGGTTCGAATCCCCGTGGGGACGCCATACAAGGTAAGCCGGAGCCGGCCGCGAGAGCGGGGCTCCGGTTTTTCTTTTTGCGCCGTCTTTTTTGCTCCAGCACCCTGACGGCTGCCATCTTCTGAACGGCGTCACCATCCCGACGGCCGCAAGCCCGCGAATGGGTATTGCATCGTTCCGACCTGGCCGCCGCCGCCCGCCGGTCCCATGCCCAGGCGGGCGCCGTCGCCTGGTGACGTCGCAAACATCCCGGCGGGAATGCCGACACTGGCGGCCGCACCTTGCCATGCCATGCTGGACTGCGCCATGGTCAGGCCCAGCGCCACCAGGGCGTCCGGCAAGCCATAGCCGATCCGGTTCGCATCGCCCAGCGTGACGGGGCGCGCGCTCATCCGCAATACTTGGAACAGGCGCTCGACCCGCTCCGGCGAACGCGGCAGCGACATGGACTGGAATTCGGGACGGTGCGCCAGCACCAGGGCGGCAAGCCCGGTGACGTGGGGCGCCGCCATCGAGGTGCCGTCCCAGGCTGCGAAGTTATTGGGAGGAACGGACGACACCACGGCCACGCCCGGGGCGCAGACATCGATCTGCGGTCCGAAGCAGCTGAACCTGGCCGTAAAGTAACCCTGCATGTCGCCATCCGGGCCGATGGTTTCGGCATGGTAGCTATCGGGCGGGAACTCGCCGATCTTGCCGATCGCCGCCACCGCGAGCACGTGGGGCGACGACGCCGGATACTGGACGGCCGCGGCCGAGTTGCCGGCCGCGGCGATGCAGGCGACGCCGGCCTGCTTGGCGCGCACGATCTGCCATTCCAGCGCTTCGGACGGCGAGCCGCCGCCCAGGCTCAGGTTGACGACGTCGATACCCTGTTCGATGCAGTATTCCAGGGCGTCGATCAACTGGCTCACCTGGCCGCCAGGAAACAGCTTGCAGATGTGGATCTCGGCCTCGGGCGCGAAGCCCCGTATGCCCCAGGCCGGATCGGCGGCGGCGATCACGCCGGCGCAGTGCGAGCCATGCCCGAGCGTATCGACGTTCCAGGTGGAGCGGTTGATTGTCTTGTTGACGACGTCGAAGCCGGCATGGATCTGGTTGAGGTTGCCATGCGTGGTGGCGGCGCCGGAATCGATGACGGCGATCTTGATGCCGCGGCCGCGGAATTGCTGGGGCACCTGGTCGAGGCGCATGGCGCGCGCGCCCCAGCCCATGGCGCTCTGCTGCGGCATTCCCCGCAGGGCAGGCCAGTCGGCCAGCGGACGCAGCATGACGAGGTTCGGTTCGTCCACGCTCAGGTCGGGATCGCGCTGGTAGAGGCTCCAGTAATCGGTGCGCGGCTTGACGTACAGGCCGCTGATCGTGTGCGCGTCCTCTCCATACAGGCGCAGGCGGGCGACTCCGTCCGCGCCGGTAACCGCCGAGCTCGGCAGCGCACCGCCGAACAGCGAGACCTCGACGTCAGGCAGCGGCGCGCCGTCCTTGCCGACCACGACGAGCAGCAGTTCGGCCTGCGGTCCGTGGTAGGGCGTCAGCGAACTGACGAGGTCGGGGCGGCGCAGCATGGGATCGAGCAGCTCCAGGTGCTGGTCGCGCTCGACCAAGAGCTGCCCCTGGCCTCGCTGCAGCAGTTCGCGGGCTTTCTGGTCGGTCATGCGCGCCACCACCACGCCATCGGCCGGCTCGCCCATGGCGGCCGGGCCGAAGCCGGCCGGCGCCATGCCCCCGCGGGTGGCGATGGTATCGACCACGTCGATGTCGGGCAGCGTACGCAGGGCCTGCTGGACGGCCGATAGCCCCAGCGGCGCGACCCAGCTGCTGGCGCCGAAGGCGCCGGTGAGGGTCGCGCGCGGGGCGACCAGGTATTTTTTCTTGCGTTCGGCGACCGGACGGCCGCGTGCGATGGCCGTGGCGCCATTGATGGCGCCTGCCGCGGTTGCGGTGCGCTTGGCTCCTGCGCCGTCAGGAGTCGGGTTGGGCGTCTCCTGGGCTTCGCCGGCGGAGCCTTTCGTATGTTTTGGCATGGGATGTCCTTTGCCCGGGGCCGCTCAGTCGGAAAGCGAGAGCGGCTGGTCCGGTTCAATCGCTAACTGGTGAAGAGTCTGTTGCCGCAGCCGCTCGGCGGTCGGGGCGTCGGTCTCGACGACGGCCGTGTGCGGCGGCCCGGAAGAGGGGCCGATAATGTCGACCAATTGCACGCCTGGTTCAGTGCCCAGGGTCGCGAGAAACTTGGCAAGTGCGTTGTCATCGTTGGCGGCGCGCACGATGTAGCGGCCGAGCGTGGGAGGCAGGGATGCCGGCATGGCGAGGCTCCTGAGCGCCGGCCTGCCGCTGGCGGATGTCCGCCGCCGGCCGGCGCAAGATCGTTAGGCAATAGGCGTCACGCTGAGCGTATCAAGCGCTCAGCGGCCGGTTCAATGCACGGTTTGCTGGCCGCCGAACTGCTGGCCCAGCTGCTGTTGACCGAACTGCTGCTGGCTGTAGGGATCAGCCCCGAGCGGCACGTAGCGCCCCAACTGGCTGGCGACGTTGCCGACCGCGGCGCCCAGGCCCTGGTTGCCGAGCTGCTCGCCGATGAAGCTGCCGATCGGGCGTGCGTATTGGGTGATGGCATTGCTGAGCCAGCCTTGCGGGGCGATCTGGCCACCTTGCTGGGCAACCTGCTGTTGCAGCATCGCTTGCTGCTGCTGGACTTGCTGCAGCGTTTGTTGCAGCTGCTGTTGCAGCACTTGCAGCTGCTGCAGCTGGACCAGTGGCGACGATGCCTGCTGGCCTTGTTGCTGGCCCTGGGGATCGGCCCCGAACGGCACATAGCGCCCGAAGCTGGAGCCTTCGCTGATGATGTTCCCCAGGGTGCGATTACCGGTCAGATTGCCGATGAGGGAGCCGGCCGGCTTGCCGATCGTGCTGATCAGGTTGCCGAAGAAGCCGCCTTGCGGAGTCAGCTGGCCTTGCTGCTGTTGCATCTGCTGCAATTGCTGCAGCTGCTGTAGTTGCTGCAGCTCTTGCAGTTGTTGCGGATCCATTTGTTGCCCGGCCAGGCCGCCCGACGGATCGGCCGACAGCGGCGAAAAGCGACCCAGGAAGCCGCCGGCCGTTTCGCCGATGCGGCCGCCCAGGCCCGCATTGTTGAACAGGCCGCCGATGCCGCGACCGATCAGGCCCCCCAATGGCGCGCCGAACATGCCGCCCAGCGATTGCGGCGCAAACTGTTGCGGTCCGAATTGCTGCGGTCCGAATTGCTGTGGATAGCCTGCTTGTTGATACTCGTTCATGGCAACTCCTCCAGGTAGTCGGCCGTATCGCGGCAGGCAGGAAGCGGGTTGGCGCCTGCCACGATCGGCCGTGTTCACATTGTTCGCGCCGCAAGGGAATGGCGCGAGGCGAAGGGCAGGAAGGGCTGCCATCGAGGCCGCCTTCCCTGCAGGTAGGCGTTCGACCGGGCGTCGATGGCGAAGTTTTTGCCTCCAAGTGGCCGATGCGCACTTCCGTTTTGGTCATTGCGATAGCGCAGACGCGCGCCAGAACGCCCCCAGTTTGGTCGCGCATTGCACTGTGCTCGAGGAATTTTTGTCGGATGGCGTTAGAATGGCGGCCCCTGCCACCGCCGCCTGACGCGCCTACTGTCCATCCATGTTCCAGAACTCTTCCGCGCCGTCGCTGGCCATCTTTTGCAAGGTCGTCGACAACTATGGTGACATCGGCATCTGCTGGCGCCTGGCGCGCCAGTTGCGCCACGAGCACGGGGTCGCGGCCACGCTGTGGGTGGACGACCTGGCGAGTTTTCGCCGCATCTGTCCGCAAGTCGATCCGGACGCGGCGGCGCAGGCGGTGCAGGGCGTCGCCGTACGGCACTGGGGCGGCCAGGACGATGTCTATGCCGTCGGCGACATCCCTGATGTCGTCATCGAGTTCTTCGGCTGCGAGCTGCCGCCGTCCTGGGTCGAGGCGATGGCGGCGCGCACGCCGCGTCCGGTATGGATCAACTACGAGGGCCTGACGGCCGAGGAGTGGGTCGAGGGCTGCCACCGGCTGCCGTCGATGCATCCACGGCTCAAGCTGACCAAGCATTTTTTCTTCCCCGGCTTTAACGCGCGCACCGGCGGCCTGTTGTGCGAAGCCGGCCTGGATGCGCGCCGCCGCGCCTTCCAGCAGGATCCGGCCCGCGCCGCGGCTTTCCTGGCGCGCTTTGGCGTGACGCCGGAGGAGGCGGCCGGGCGCAAGGTATCGCTGTTCTGCTATCCCGAGGCGCCGGTGAATGCGCTGTTCGGGGTCTGGCGCGAAGCGGCGCAGCCGACCCTGTGCCTGGTGCCCGAGGGCGTGGCGCGCGACCGGGTCGAGGCCTTTCTCGGGGGCGCGGCAGTGGCCGGCGCCAGCGCCACCCGTGGCGCGCTGACGCTGAAGGTGCTGCCGTTCGTGCCGCAGGAGGACTACGACCTGCTGCTCTGGTCCTGCGACCTGAACTTCGTGCGCGGCGAGGATTCCTGGGTGCGCGCACAATGGGCGGGGCGCCCGTTCATCTGGCACATCTATCCGCAGGACGAGCAGCTGCACCACAAGAAGCTGCGCGCCTTCCTGCAGGCCTATGCACAGGCGCTGCCGGCGCTGGATGCCTTCATGCTCGGCTGGAACGGGGCGCGCGAGATCGATGACTGGGCGGCCGCCTGGACGGCGCTGGAAGAAGAGTCGCCGCGTATCGCCGAGCAGGCCGACGTCTGGCGCGAACAGGTCACCGCCCATGGCGATTTGGCGACGAAGCTGCTCGATTTCGTGCGCGAACTGGGGCGGGCACGGGAAAACCGAGTATAATGCCCGGTTAGTTTCTAACGGATTCCGACGATCAAACGCAGGTTCCGAGGCTCTCAGTCACCAGCCCGCGATGATTTAATGCAACTATCTTTTTACGTAAAATATCTATGAAACCCGCAAAAGAAATTCGTGTTGGCAACATCATCATGGTGGATGAAAAGCCATTCATCGTGCTGCGTTCCGATGTCAACGGCTCGAGCCGTACTGGCTTCACCTACAAGTGGAAGATGAAGAATCTTCTGACCAATGCACCGCTGGAAAACGTGTTCCGCGGCGACGACAAGTTCGACGTGGTCGTGCTGGACAAGAAGCCGGTCACCTACTCGTACTTCGCCGACCCGCTGTACGTCTTCATGGACGAAGAGTACAACCAGTACGAAATCGAAGAAGAAAACCTGGGCGACGCGCTGCACTACCTGAAAGACGGCATGGAATGCGAAGCCGTGTTCTATGACGGCAAGGCGATCTCGGTCGAACTGCCGACCATCATCGCTCGCCAGATCGTGTACTCGGAGCCGGCTGTCAAGGGCAACACTTCGGGCAACGTCCTGAAAGAAGCCAAGCTGGAGAACGCGATCGAAGCCCACCAGCACACCATCATGGTGCCGCTGTTCGTCAGCCAGGACGACACGATCGAGATCGACACCCGTACCAACGAATACAAGAAAGTGGTGCGTAACTAAGCACTGGCTATCCAGCACAGGGCAGGCATGCCGTTCGGTGAAAGTCCTGCTTGAGGACGAGAATGGTGTGATGCCGAGGCAGGATCTGCATGGCCCGGTCGAGTTGTCGACCGGGCCATTTTCATTCAACGGTGCCCGCAGGCGCCGCGCTGTCGCCCGCAGCGCCAGGTCCGCATGTCGTTCGCAAGCCGCCGTGCCTGTCGTGCAGCCGCACGAGAGACGCGCGTGCGTCGATGCCCCCGCGTTGCCGGCCATGCGCAGGATCTGCCGACGCGCCGGCCGGCGCCATCAGCGGTACGCGGCCGGCACCCACCGATACGTCGAAGAACGGCTGCCGCCCACGCGTCCCAAGCCGGGAAACGGCAGGTGCGCGCCGGCGACCCAGACGCCGCGCGCGCTGGCGTACGCCAGCGGCGCATGCCGGGTGTCGACGGCCTGCTGCCGGTGTGTGGCTCTGCGCCGACCGGTCAGCACATCAACGCCAGCAGGTGCTCGACACCCTTGATCGACGTGCGCGCCGGCCCCAGTTGCAGCGCGAGGTCGCGCCCGATGTCGCGCACGCGCCAGCCGATTTCGCGCAGCGCCAACTCGCCCTCGAAGATCTCGGCGGGGCCGGGCGGCGCACCTTCGGTGACCGCGATGCGCATGTCCAGGCCGGTGGCCATGAAGGCGCGCTGCACGAGCGCCAGCCGCTCCCGCGTGCGCAGCAGCAGGTCGAGGTGCTTGGGCGCGACCTGGCCGCCGCGCGCGATCTCGGCGGCCAGGTCGGTCGCCTCGCTCATCCGTTCGGACAGGCGCACGATCTCGTCGTCGGGGATTCTCGACGCATCCAGCCCGAAATCATCGCCGCCGAACTTGCGGCTGGCCTGCGACATCAGGGCCGAGATGGTGCGCGGATGTTCGCCGCTGACGACCTTCAACGCCATGTCGGCGCGCTGCAGTGGGTTCGGCTCATGCAGCAGGCCGGCAATCAGTTCGGCGCCCGCGACCAGCTGGCCGGCGGTGCTGCTTTGTCCGACCACCATGGCGCGTGGATAGCCGGTGCCGTTCAGGCGCTCATGATGCTCCGCGACCGCGATCGCGACGGCCGGCGGACAATGGCCCAGATCCTGGATCAGCAAGCGGCCGATCTGGGGATGGACGATCACGTGCGCCCACTCCTCCGGGGCCAGCACGTGCGTGGCGCGTAGCAGCCTGGGGTCGATGTACAGCTCGCCGATATCGTGCAGGACGCCGGCCATGGCGCTGGTGCGCCGCAGGTCGGGCCCGAGGCCGGCATGCGCGGCGAAGGCCAGCGCCAGCGTCGCCACCTCGGCCACATGGCGCAAGCCGGCGGGGTCGTTGCGGTCGATCATGGTCAGCATCATGGCCAGCGGCGGGGAAAACTCGAGCGCATCGAGTTCGCGCCGCAGGGTCTCGCCGGTGATGCCCGACAGGGAGAGGATGGTGCCCAGCGCGGCCGATTCCTCGACCGCGCGCGTGGCGCAGCCGACCAGCGAGCGCGCGTCGACGGCGCCATCGACGGCGATGCAGGATTCGATCGGTTTGCGCAGGCGGTGGACGATCAACCGTTCCTGCAAGCGGCGCGATACCTGTGCGCCTTTTGCCAGCAACTTGTTACCGTGAGTATCGTAGATGTCCTCGGTCGCGGTGACGCCGACCTCTTCGGAAAGCGCCAGCACCTTGTCGAGGTAATGTTCGTTGACGACGGCGCCGTGTGGGTGATTGGTCATGACGTGTTGGTTGAAAGACCGCGAGCGATCGATGGAATTCAGCTAATTGCATTGAAGCAATTAGCCCGAAAGCAATCATATAACATTCGCCAGAAAGATGCTGCACAGAAAGATATAGTGTATTTTCGACACGTTCCGTGACGGAGGTGCTTGGTCGGGGGCGGCCGTGCCACATGCGCTGGATGGCGCCAGCGGCGTGCCGGTCAGCGCATTGAAGCTGCGCCGGTATGCGAGGCAGCGCCAACGCTGCAAGCCGCTCGCCGCGACGCATCGGTGTACCAGAGACATCGATGGTGCGGACAGGAAGGAGCGGGACGCTAGTCGCGGGTTTGGTGTCCGATAGTGCGTAAGCGGGTAAAACGGAGCATGATAGAAGTGCTCATCTATGTTGCGAAAACCAAGCACAGCAGATGAGGATGTGAACGTGGACGGGATACTTGTTCCGGGACACGGGTTCAGTAGTGAGTTACATCTCCGTCAGCGCAGCGAACACTTCTTCGAAGACCGAGCCTTGTATCACCGCCACCCGATGAGTGACCTCGACAGTGGACGAGACCGGCCCGAACGGAGGAGGTGCACCTGATATACGCGGACAGCGCCCCCAAAAAAAGCCGTTCAGTCAGACTGAACGGCAATGCCGCCTTCGTGCATGTTCCAGGGATGTTTAATTAGCGCCGCAGTTGGGACAAGTCGCGCACCGCGCCACGGTCGGCCGAGGTGGTCAGCGCCGCATACGCCTGCAGCGCCTGCGACACATGGCGCTTGCGGTCGACCGGCTGCCACGCGTCATGCCCGCGCGCCTCCATCGTCGCGCGGCGGTGCGCCAGTTCCTCGGCCGTCACGCGCAGGTCGATGGTGCGCGCCGGAATGTCGATGTCGATCAGGTCGCCTTCTTCCACCAGCCCGATGGCGCCGCCTTCCGCTGCCTCCGGCGAGGCGTGGCCGATCACCAGGCCCGACGATCCGCCCGAGAAGCGGCCGTCGGTGAACAGCGCGCAGGCCTTGCCCAGGCCCTTCGACTTGATGTACGAGGTCGGGTACAGCATCTCCTGCATGCCCGGCCCGCCTTTCGGGCCTTCGTAGCGGATGATGACCACGTCGCCCGCATGCACGGTGTCACCGAGGATCGCCTCGACCGCCGCGTCCTGGCTCTCGAACACGCGCGCCCTGCCCGAGAACTTCAGGATGCTTTCGTCGACGCCGGCGGTCTTGACGATGCAGCCCTTCTCGGCGATGTTCCCGTACAGGACCGCCAGGCCGCCATCCTGCGAATAGGCGTGCGCGCGGTCGCGGATGCAGCCGCTGGTGCGGTCCAGGTCGTTCTGTTCGTAGCGTTCCGATTGCGAGAACGCCACCTGGGTCGGCACGCCGCCCGGCGCCGCGCGGAACCAGCGGTGCACTTCGGGGTCGTCGCTCCGCTTGATGTCGTATTTCTCGATCGCCGCGCCGATGCTGGGACTGTGCACGGTCGGCAGCGAGGTGTCGAGCAGGCCGGCGCGCGCCAGCTCGCCCAGGATCGCGGTGATGCCGCCGGCGCGGTGCACGTCCTCGATGTGGAATTTATCGGTCATCGGCGCGACTTTGCACAGGCAGGGCACCTCGCGCGAGATGCGGTCGATGTCGGCCATCGTGAACTCGACCTGCGCCTCGTGCGCGGCGGCCAGCAGGTGCAGCACGGTATTGGTCGAGCCGCCCATCGAGACGTCGAGCGCCATCGCGTTCTCGAACGCCGCCTTGGTGGCGATCGAGCGCGGCAGCACGGAATAATCGTCGCCCTCGTAGTGCCGTTTCGCCAGCTCGACCACTAGGCGGCCGGCGCGCAGGAACAGTTCCTTGCGGTCGGCGTGGGTGGCGACGATGGTGCCGTTGCCCGGCAAGGACAGGCCGAGCGCCTCGGTCAGGCAGTTCATCGAGTTGGCGGTGAACATGCCGGAACACGAGCCGCAGGTCGGACAGGCCGAGCGTTCCACTTCCGCGACGTCGGCGTCGGAGACACTGGCGTCGCCGGCCTTGATCATGGCGTCGATCAGGTCGAGCTTGATCACCTTGCGCTCGTTGTTGACGACCTTGACCACCTTGCCGGCCTCCATCGGGCCGCCCGAAACAAACACGGTCGGGATGTTCAGGCGCATCGCGGCCATCAGCATGCCGGGCGTGATCTTGTCGCAGTTCGAGATGCACACCATGGCGTCGGCGCAGTGGGCATTGACCATGTACTCGACCGAGTCGGCGATCAGGTCGCGCGAGGGCAGCGAATACAGCATGCCGCCATGGCCCATGGCGATGCCGTCGTCGACCGCGATGGTGTTGAATTCCTTGGCCACGCCGCCGGCCGCCTCGATCTCGCGCGCGACCAGCTGGCCCAGGTCCTTCAGGTGCACGTGGCCGGGCACGAACTGGGTGAAGGAATTGACGACGGCAATGATCGGCTTGTCGAAGTCGCCGTCCTTCATGCCGGTGGCGCGCCACAGTGCGCGGGCTCCGGCCATATTGCGGCCCTGGGTGGTGGTGTGCGAACGGTATGTCGGCATGGATGCTCCTGCATAAGCGAAAAACAATGATGGCATCAGGGTGAAGGCTGGAGCTGGATTTGTCCAATATATGATGGTGCCGCCTGTAAGTGGTTCCGCGTATCACACAAGTGGAGTGGCGGAGGCTGTCGTGTTGCTGTGCTTGTGCTGCTATGCTATTGCTTTGTAACACGTGGAGTGGTGGGCATGGAGCGCAGGGATTTTGTACGACTGGGTTTGGCGGCCGGCGCGGCCGCGGGGACATCTGGCCTGGCACTGGCCGCGACCGCGCAGAAGCCGTCGTCCGCAAGGTTCAAGCCCGACCCGATGCTCGAAGCCGGCGTTCAGCTCCAGCAGCAGGCCATGCGCGCCGGCAAGCTGACGGCGCAGGCACTCGCCGCCCGTTACCTGGCCCGCATCGAGGCCGTCGACCGCGCCGGCCCACGCCTGCGTTCGGTCATCGAGCTGAACCCCGACGCCCTCGAGATCGCCCGCGAACGCGACCGCGAGCGCAAGGCCGGCAAGCTGCGCGGCCCGCTGCACGGCATCCCGGTGCTATTGAAGGACAATATCGCCACCGGCGACAAGATGTGCACCACCGCCGGCTCGCTGGCGCTGGACGGCGTGCGCGCCGCGCGCGACGCCCACCTGGTCGCGCGGCTGCGCAGCGCCGGCGCGGTCATCCTCGGCAAGACCAATCTGTCGGAATGGGCAAACATGCGCTCGGTGCGCTCGACCAGCGGCTGGAGCGCGCGCGGAGGCCAGACCCGCAACCCGTATGCGCTCGACCGCAACACCAGCGGTTCGAGTTCCGGTTCGGCGGCGGCCATGGCGGCCAGCCTGGCCACGCTGGCGGTGGGCACCGAGACCGACGGCTCGATCGTCTCACCCAGCTCCAGCTGCGGCATCGTCGGCATCAAGCCGACCCTGGGCCTGGTCAGCCGCGCCGGCATCATCCCGATCGCGCATTCGCAGGACACGGCCGGCCCGATGACGCGCAGCGTGGCCGACGCCGCCTTCCTGCTGGGCGCGCTGGCCGGTCCCGATCCGCAAGACGGCGCGACCGCCAAGGCCCCGCGCATCAACTATGCCAGCTTCCTGCGCAAGGACGGCCTGCGCGGCAAGCGCCTGGGCGTGGCGCGCGACTTCTTCGGCGCCAATGACGGGGTGAATGCCCTGATCGAAAAAGAGCTGAGCCTGCTGAGGGAGCAGGGCGCGATCCTGGAAGACGTCACGATCCCCAACAGCGACAAGTACGGCGAGACCGAGCTGACGGTGCTGCTGCATGAATTCCGGCCCGACCTCGAGGCCTGGCTGGCGGCCTATGCGCCGCACGCGCCGGTCAAGACCATGGCCGACATCATCGACTTCAACGTGCGCAACGCGAAGCGTGAGATGCCGTACTTCGGCCAGGAACACCTGATCGCGGCCCAGTCGAAGGGCGGCCTGCAGGCGCGCGACTACGTGAAGGCGCTGGCCAATAACCGGCGCTATGCGCGCGACAAGGGACTGGAGCAGGTGCTGCGCGACCGCAAGCTCGACGCCCTGGTGGCGCCGACCGGCGGGCCGGCCTGGCTCACCGACTACATCAACGGCGACCATTACGGCAGCAGCTTTTCGTCGCCG
Source organism: Massilia oculi (assembly GCF_003143515.1). Classification (NCBI taxonomy): domain Bacteria; kingdom Pseudomonadati; phylum Pseudomonadota; class Betaproteobacteria; order Burkholderiales; family Oxalobacteraceae; genus Massilia; species Massilia oculi. The sequence continues at coordinate 4,943,715 of NZ_CP029343.1, forward strand.
GCGGCGGTGGCCGGCTATCCGCACGTCACGGTGCCGGCCGGCCTGCTGCACGGGCTGCCGGTCGGCCTTTCCTTCGTCGGCAAGGCATGGAGCGAGCCGGCGTTGATCGCCATGGCCTATGCCTATGAGCAGGCTGGCCGGCGGCGCAGGGCGCCGACCTATGTGGCGCACATCAGGGTCTAGCGGCTAGCGTTGCACTGCCTGTTTTGCCTGCGTGAAAACGGGTCCCCATTGCGGGTGTCCATGCTCGCCCGGACCGAGATCGAAGGATGGATCGAGCTTGAACGCGCGGTCGAAAGTCTGGCGGCACAGCGCCTGGCGGCCCGTCACGCAATAGCTGAAGGCGGTGTACTTGAGGGCGGTCAGGCGGTCGCGCTGGCCGGCGCCGTTCATGTCGCTGCCGTTCAGGCGCCGGATCGCGCCGTCGTAGTCGCCCTTGTCGTAGAGCGCGATGCCTTCGCGCAGTGCAGTGCGACCGTCCGCGTCGTCGCGTTTCGACGCCGGCGCGGCGGGACGGCTCGCCTGCGGCGCGCGCTGGGCGCGCTGGGTGCGTGGCTGGGCGCCGTCGGCGCGCGGATGCGGGCGCGCCTTTTCCTGTCCACCGAACATGGGGCCGAATTGGGCGCAACCCGTCAGGGTCAGCGCCAGCGCGGCCAGTGTGGCCGCGCGGCTCATGGTAACGATACTCAATGTGCTGCCTCCTCGGTGAAATCAAGTTCGATCGTTCCCGCCTGGCCTTCGACCGAGTGCACGGTGACGGTGTGTTCCGGGAAGCTCGGGTTGACGATGCGGATCGTGTGCTCGCCCGGCGGCAGCGTGATGCGCCTGAGCGGCGGGCTCGCCCCGCGCGCGACGCCGTCGACGACGATCGTGCCCCAGGGCTTGACCGCCAGCGTATAGGTCGTGCCGGCGACGGCCGCCTCGAGCGGCGTGCCCCTGGGCGCGAGCTGGACGGCGGTGGGCGGCACCGCGGCATCCGGCGCGGGCGGCGGCGCGACCGGCGCGCCGGACGCGGTTTCGTCGATCACCGGGCCCTCGAGCCGGGGGGCGGGTTCCTGGGGCAGCGCCACCAGCGGCGCCTCGGAGGCGTTGTAAGGGTCTTCGAGCGCGGGCGGCACGGACAGGGCCAGCGCGTCGCTGGAGTCGGCCTGGCGCAGCAGCGCGAACAGGGCGGCCAGGGCCGCCGCCACGACCAGCGCGGCGATGCCGATCCACAGCCAGCGCCGCGGGCGCTCGGTGGTGGCAGGGGCCGCCGCCGGGTCGGGTGCGGAACGGGTCCGGGGCACGTGGACGGACGCAGAAGGAGGTGCAGGCGTAAGCGCCGGCGCCACCTGCGCATCGGCGGGCGCTGCCGCTTGCACGGGCGCGGCATCGTCTTCTTCCGGCGGCAGCAACGCCGCGGGTGGCGGCGCGAGCACGACGATGCCCAGCAGCTCACGCATTTGTTCGATGGTGCGCGGGCGCGCGGCCGGATCCGGGGCCAGGCAGCGGTCGATGGCCTCGATGAAGGATGCGCCATAGTCGCCGAGCGGGCGGCCGCGCAGCGGCGTGGTGGACACGAGGTCGAGCGTTACCGCATAGTGCACCACGGCGGCCAGGTCGTGCACGTCGCGCGCCTCGATCTCGGGCAGCGCGTCGGGGTCCGGCTCTTCGTCCGAGCTGGGCAGCAGCATCGGGTCGCCCGAATCGAGGATGAGCAGGGTGTCGGGCGTGATCAGTCGGTGCGGCATGCGCATGCCGTACTGCACCTCGAGCGATTGCAGCACCTGGCGCACGATGCGGCGGCACCAGGCTTCGCTGACCATTTCGTGGTTGTGCTCGACGATTTCGCGGACGGTACGGCCGTCGAGCTGCTGTGCTGCGGTGTCGGGACTCATCATGGCATCGTGACGGACGCTGGCGCCGCGTCCGGTGAATGTTTATTTGTTGCAAATAATGCCAGAATTGCGCCAGGAATGGCGCTGTCCCGCTCAACCGTGCGCGGTAGTTACAAATGCAGTGTGGGCGTTCAGACTTCCACGAAGCGCATCTTGAACCAGCGGCCCTTGATGGCGCCGAAGCCCGGTCCCGGCGCATCGCCTTGCCCCAGGCGCGCGACCGCGGCCTCGGCCACGGTCCGCTCCAGCGCGATATAGCTGTTGAACTCGCCAATATTGATCTTGCCGACCTGTTCGCGGGTCAGGCCGGCGTCGCCGGTCAGTGCGCCCAGCAGGTCGCCCGGACGCAGCTTGGCCTTCTTGCCGCCGGCCACGCACAGGGTCACCATCGGCGCCGGCGCGGCCGGTTCCTGGTGCTCGCCCAGCGCGTCGAGGTTTTCCCAGATCGCTTCCTGGTTCTGGTATTCCTCGACCAGGCGCACCCATTTCTTTTCGTTCGGCGCCACCAGGGTATGCGCCATGCCGCTCGCGCCGGCGCGGCCGGTGCGGCCGACGCGGTGCACGTGGACCTCGGGGTCGCGCGAGACGTCGACGTTGATCACGGTGTCGAGGTCGGCGATGTCGAGGCCGCGCGCGGCGACGTCGGTGGCCACCAGCACCGAGCAGCTGCGGTTACTGAACAGCACCAGGATCTCGTCGCGCTCCTGCTGTTCCAGTTCGCCGTACAGCGCCAGCGCCGAGAAGCCTTGCGCCTGCAGGCTGTCGGCGAGTTCACGGCAGCGCGCCTTGGTATTGCAGAAGGCGAGGGCCGACACCGGGCGATGCGCCTTGAGCAGGCGGCCCACTGCGTCCTCGCGGCCTTCGAAGCCGATCTCGTAGAAGCGCTGGTCGATCGCCTCCAGGCTGTGCTGGCCCTCGACCGTCACTTCCAGCGGGTCGCGCAGGAAGCCGGCGGTGGCGAAGCGGATATCGTCCGGGTAGGTCGCCGAGAACAGCAGGGTCTGGCGATGGACCGGCGTGGCCGAGACGATGCCCGCGATCTCGTCATAGAAACCCATGTCGGTCATGCGGTCGGCTTCGTCGAGCACCAGGGTCTGCACCTTCGACAGGTCGAGCGTGGCGCGGCCCAGGTGGTCGCGGATGCGGCCCGGGGTGCCGACCACGATGTGGGCGCCATGCTCGAGCGAAGCGATCTGCGGACGCATCGAGACGCCGCCGGTCAGGGTCAGGATCTTGACGTTGCCGACGCCGCGCGCCAGGCGCCGCAATTCGCCCGCGACCTGGTCGGCCAGTTCGCGCGTCGGGCACAGCACCAGGCCCTGCACCGCGAACCAGGCCGGATTGAGCTTGTTCAGGATGCCGATGCCGAAGGCCGCGGTCTTGCCGCTGCCGGTCTTGGCCTGGGCGATCAGGTCGCGCCCGGCCAGCACCGACGGCAGGGTCTCGGCCTGCACTTGCGTCATGTGGTGGTAGCCGAGGGTGGCCAGGTTGGCGAGGAAACGCGGTTCGAGGGACAGCGAGGTGAACGAGTCGGATTGCATGGCTAAGCCTCCAGCCGGCAGGGCCGGGCTATTCGGGATCGGGCGCCCAGACCGGCAGGCCGGTCAGGTCGAGTTTGTCGTCGCGCTTCCAGACGGGCAGGCCGGTGGTGTCGGTTTCTTCGAGCAGGTGCAGCTGCTCTTGCTTGAGCGCGATGCGGCGCGGACGAGGACCGGTGCGTTTGGGCGCCGGGTTCTGTTCGGGACTGGAGCCAGGCAGCACAACGAGCGGCGCGGCCGGCTCGAAGCCCGGCAGGTCGAACGTTGCGTTGTCTTTCTTGTCTCTCATCCTCTGCCTTTTGTTGCCGCAGAAAACAAAAGCCCGGCTCGTTGAGTCGGGCTTCGTATCGAATTTGGTTGCGGGGACAGGATTTGAACCTGTGACCTTCGGGTTATGAGCCCGACGAGCTGCCAGACTGCTCCACCCCGCGTCTGAGAACGTCAGTATAGCGCGCCTTGGCGCTAATTGCAATCGACGGCCCTGAACCGCCGGCGCACCCGCGCAGGCGGGGGCGAGTTCAGGTGAGCCGCTAAAAAATCAAGCAGCGCGCAAGCGCCACAACGATGTGACTTCCTTCGAGCGCGCCGCATGCAGCGGATCGTCCGGATCGCTGGCGCGCGGGTGAACCGGGCGCGTGTCGTGGCGCGCCACGACTTCCAGCCCCGCGTCCGCGATCCAGCCCAGCAGCTGCTCGCGGCTGCGCAGGCCCAGGTGCTCGGCAAAATCCGACATGATCAGCCAGCCTTCGCCGCCGGGCTCCAGATGCGCTTTCAGTCCGCCGAGGAAGCCGCGCAGCATGCGGCTGTCCGGATCGTAGATCGCATATTCGATCGCCGAACTCGGTTTGCCCGGCAGCCAGGGGGGATTGCAGACCACCAAGGGTGCGCGGCCGTCCGGGAACAGGTCGGCCCGGACCACCTCGACCTGCGCGGCCAGGCCGAGGCGCGCGACGTTCTCGCGCGTGCAGCCGAGCGCCCGCGCATCCATGTCGGTGGCGATCACCTGCATCCCGCGCCGCGCCAGTACGGCGGACAGGACGCCGGTGCCGGCGCCGATGTCGAAGGCGACCTTGGCGCCGGCCGGCAGCGGCGCCTGCGCCACCAGCTCGACGTATTCGCCGCGCACCGGCGAGAACACGCCATACCATGGGTGGATGCGGTCGCCGAGCGCGGCAATCTCGACGCCCTTGCGGCGCCACTCATGGGCGCCGATCACGCCCAGCAGCTCGCGCAGCGAAGCTATATAGGGCTCGTCGGCCGGGCCATAGGCTTCCAGGCAGGCCAGGCGCGCATCCGGCGCGCGCCGCAGCGGGATGCCGTGGTCGGCCTCGAACGGGATCAGGACCATGGCAAGCAGGCGGGCGCGCTGGAGCTGGGTCAGGCGGTGGCGATGGAACGCTTCCGTCGGCGTGGCCGGCGTCCTTGGCTTGGCGCGGCGGCCGCGTTCGCCCTTGTGCTCGATACGGCGCACCAGCGCCTGCAGCAGCTGGCGCGCATTCTGGAAGTCGCCGCGCCAGAGCAGGGCGGTGCCGTCCAGCGCCAGGCGATAGGCTGCGTCCGCGCTCATGGTGTCGTCGGCCAACACCACTTTCTTTGGTACGGGCCAGCCGCTCTCGGAACGCCACAGCGCCGAGCGCGTCTCGCCGCCTTCCACCCATTCGATGCGCGTCGTCATATCAGTGATGGTGATGCCAGGTGCCGTCGCTCGACTCAAGATAGGACTTCACGGCGTCCGGGCTGCCGGTGGCGTGACGTTTCACTTCGCCGCAATCGCAGATGCCCTGGTAGGGCTGGATGTGCGAGCAGGCGGACACTTTCTGGAGGAAGGCTTTGACCGGCTTCGTGCACTTGGCGCACTTGAAGGTCAGGATGCGGGCGGGCTTCATGGTTGGCGATGGTGTGAATGAAAAGAGCGGCATTTTACACCCGCCGCCCTGTCGTCCCGGCTTGGCGACCCAGGAATTGACAAGAAAGAATCGTCAAACCTATACTCGAATGATCGCGCTAACACTAAATGTTATAAATTGTTATTACAGCTCGCGATGCACCATAATAAACTGGAGACAAGAAAGCTCATGACACTGACACTGAAGCTGTTCAGGCGCGCCTTCGCGCCATTGACTGCGCTATGCGCGGTGCTGGCCGCGCCCTCGGCCTGGGCGCTGGGCGAGCGCCAGTTCGTCCGCTTCGACGCGAGTCCGCAAGCGGTGGTGCTGGCAGACAAAGGCCGCGCCGCGCCCCTGCTGGTCGACCCGAACGACGATGCGGGCGTGCGGCGCGCCGTCGCCGACCTCCAGGGCGACATCGCGCTGGTCTCCGGCGCCAGGCCGGTCCTCGCCAGCAACGCCGGCAGCGCGCTGGATAACGTGATCATCGTCGGCACCCTCGGCCAGAGCGCCCTGGTCGATCGCCTCGCCGCCGAGGGCAAGATCGACGCCGCCGCCATCCGCGGCAAATGGGAGGGCTTCCTGATCCAGGCCGTGGCCAACCCGATGCCGGGCGTGGCGCGTGCGCTGGTGGTGGCCGGCAGCGACCGGCGCGGCGCCATCTTCGGCGTCTATACCCTGTCGGAACAGATCGGCGTCTCGCCCTGGAAGTGGTGGGCCGACGTGGTCCCGGCGCGCCAGGCGACTCTGGCCGTCGCGCCCGACACCAGGGTGAGCGATGCCCCCGTGGTGCAGTACCGCGGCATCTTCCTGAACGACGAAGCGCCGGCGCTGACCAACTGGGCCAAGGAGAAGTACGGTGGCTTCAACCACCGCTTCTACGAGAAGGTATTCGAGCTCGTGCTGCGCCTGCGCGGCAACTACCTGTGGCCGGCGATGTGGCCGCCCGCCGCCTTCTATGCCGACGACCCGGAGAATGGCCGCCTGGCCCACGAGATGGGCATCATCATGGGCACCTCGCACCACGAGCCGATGATGCGCGCGCACGACGAGTGGGCCCGCTTCGGCAAGGGCGCCTGGGACTACAGCAAGAATGCCGCCGGCCTGCAGGAGTTCTGGAAGCAGGGCCTGCGCAACTCGCATGGCCAGGACCGCGTGATCACGCTGGGCATGCGCGGCGACGGCGACGAGCCGATGTCCGAGGAAGACAACGTCGACCTGCTGCAGAAGATCGTGCGCGACCAGCGCGCGATGATCGAGAAGGATACCGGCAAGCCGGCCGGCGAAGTGCCGCAGGTGTGGGCGCTGTACAAGGAAGTGCAGGGCTATTACGAGAAGGGCATGCGCGTGCCGGACGACGTGCTGCTGCTCTGGTGCGACGACAACTGGGCCAATATCCGCCGCCTGCCGACGCCGGAGGAACGCGCGCGTCCGGGCGGGGCCGGCGTCTACTACCACTTCGACTACGTGGGCGGCCCGCGTTCGTATAAATGGCTGAACGTGACGCCGATCCCGAAGATCTGGGAACAGATGCACCTGGCCTGGCAGTACGACGCCAAGCGCATGTGGATCGTCAACGTCGGCGACCTGAAACCGATGGAAGTGCCGATCGAGTTCTTCCTGACCTATGCGTGGAATCCGGCGGCCTGGCCGGCCGAGCGCTTGCCGGAGTACCTGCGCCTGTGGGCCACGCGCGAGTTCGGCGCCGAGCACGCGGCGGAAATCGCCGAGCTGGTCGAGGGATACACGCGCTTCAATGGCCGCCGCAAGCCCGAGCAGCTCGCGCCGGATACCTATAGCGTGCTCAATTACGACGAAGCGGGCCGCATCGCGCGCGACTACGCCGCGCTGGCCGAGCGCGCAGCCAAGGTGGCCGCCAGGCTGCGTCCCGAACAGCGCGACGCTTTCTTCCAGCTGGTGCAGTATCCGGTCGCGGCGTCCGCCAATATGAACCAGCTGTACGTGGCGGCCGGCCTGAACCACCATTACGCCACCCAGTTCCGCGCCACCACCAACGACATGGCCGATCGCGTGCAGGCGCTGTACAAGAACGACGTCGAACTGGCGCGGCAATACCATGCGATCGGCGGCGGCAAGTGGAACCACCTGATGTCGCAGACCCGCTTCGGCTACGTCAACTGGGAGCAGCCGCGCGCCAATGTGCTGCCGGCGGTGCATCGCATCGACGTGCCGGCCGGCGCGAACATGTCGGTGGCGGTCGAGGGCGGCGCCAAGGCCTGGGGCGCCTATGGCCTCAAGGCGCTGGACTTGCCGACCTTCGATCCCTATGCGAAGAAATCGCACTACCTCGACATCTTCAACCGAGGCAGTGCGCCTTTCGATTACCGCATCGAATCCAGTCAGCCCTGGGTGGTGGTGAGCAAGGCGAGCGGCAAGGTGACGGGCGAGCAGCGCGTGACGGTCGATGTGCGCTGGGACAAGGTGCCGGCCGCGCCGCAGCCGGCCGTGCTGACGATCACGGGACCGAACGATACGCGTGTGCTGGTCAACGTGCCGCTGCGCCGTGCGGACATCCCGAAAGGCGCCAAGGGCTTCGTCGAGACCGATGGCGTGGTGTCGATCGAGGCCGCCAACCACACCCGTGCGCTGGCGCCCAAGGGCCGCGAATGGCTGAAGATTCCCGGCCATGGCCGCACCGATTCGGGCGTGACGACGCTGCCAGTCACCGCGGCGGCGCTCCATGTGAAAGACGGCATGCGTCTTGAATACGACGTCAGCACGGTCAGCAGCGGCCCGGTAAAAGTGCTGGTGACGCTGGCGCCGACCCTGAAGTTCCAGCCGGGCGCCGGTTTCCGCTACGCCGTGTCGATCGACGACGAGGCGCCGCAGATCGTCAACGTGCATGCGGACGAGTCGGAGAAATACTGGGAAAAGATCGTGTCGGATGGCGCGGCGGTGTTCACGACAGGGCACGTGCTGGCCAAGCCGGGCAGGCATGTGCTGAAGTTCTGGGCGCTCGATCCTGGCCTGGTGGTCCAGAAGCTGGTGATCGATGCGGGCGGCCTGAAGCCGAGCTACCTGGGGCCGCAGCAAAGCCCGCGCCTGTAAATGCTTTCATGGCGGCGCGGCACGATGTGACGCGCCGCCAGTGCGGCCTGGCCAGGCCGTGAGGCGGGCCGCCGTTACGCCAGCTTGTAAAAGCTCTCCCACTCCTTGCGCGGCGGCGCTCCGGCGAGCAGCGCATTGGCCTGCTGGTGATTCGTGATCTGTTTGCTGACCGGATCGAAAACGAGCCTGGCGTTGACCCGCTGGGCAATGACGCCCAATGCCATCGCCTGGCACAAGGGACCCGCGACCGCAAAGTTCGAGCGGCAGGTCTCCTCTCCCATGCAGGCTTTGAGGAAATTAGCGTAGTGATTCGATGGGCTTGTCGGCACGGCGGGCAGGGCGATGTCCCGTCCGGCCGCCCCAATGATGCTCAGTTCGGATCCGTGCGTACCGCCTTTGAAGACCAGGTCGTCGCCGTAGATGATCTTTCCGGGAGGCAGCTTGGCTGCAGCGCCACTGCCTTTCGATGGCGGCGGGACGTTTGGATCGACAATGGCTTCACCGAAGTTCTGCGGCAGCGGCGGCAGGTTGTCGACACCGTCGTACCACGTCAGCTCGAGCGGCGGCAGGGCGCCGCGCTGCGGGAACCTGAATGCCAGCGTGGAGGCTTGCGGGAAGATGAAGGGACTGTAGCCGTCGAGCTTCACGGCCTCGACTTCGGTCGGCAAGCCGAGCTGGAGAAACTCATGGGCCGTGTCGAAGATATGGGCGCCCCAGTCGCCAAGCGCGCCGTTGCCGTAGTCGAACCACGATCGCCAATCGCCGTTGATATAGCCTTGATTGTATTCATGGAACTGACCGGTCGCGGTCCACCCGTTCCAGTCCAGCGTGGCCGGTATCGGCTGGCGCGGCAGATAGCCGGACACCTTCATGCCATGCCAGCGGCGCGGATTGTTCATATGCGCGGTGATGGCGCGCACGTTCTTGATGATGCCGGCGTCGACCCAGGACTTGAACTGGAAATAGTTCGCCTCGGAGTGGCCCTGGTTACCCATCTGGGCGGCCACCTTGTACTTGCGTTCGGCCGCCATCATCAGTTCAATTTCTCTAAAGCTCTGTCCCATCGGCTTCTCGCAGTAGACGTGCTTGCCCTGAGACATTGCCAACATCGCGATCGGGAAGTGCGAGAAGTCCGGCGTGCCGATACTCACGGCGTCGATACGTCCGCCCATCGCGTCGAACATCCGGCGAAAATCCTGGAAACGCGGCACTTTCGGGAACATTGCGAGGATCTCGGCCGTATGCGGCGCACCCATGTCGACGTCGCACAGCGCCACGATGTTGGCCAGCCCGGTGGCGTGCAGTTCCTTGATGATCTGTGCGCCGCGATTGCCGATGCCGACGCAAGCCAGGTTGACCTTGCCGGCCGCCTTGGCGGCATAGGCGAACTCGGGCACGACGAGGGCGGCGAGAGCGCCCTTGACGAGGCGGCGGCGGGTCGAAGAATGCGAGTGCTGCATGGAGTCTCCTTGGTCTGTCATAGGGTGCTTATTTGTAGTCGCCAGGCCAGGCAATCTCGCCTCCCTGGTCCATTGCGGCTTGCCCCATCAGCGCGGCAATGCCGGATCGATAGGCGTGGTCGATCATCTGCGGGATCTGCTGGTTCAGACGAATTGCGTTGGCAAACGCCGCCATCGACAGGAGGGTGCCGTCGTCACCGCCAAGGTCGCGCCGCAGCGCCTGTCCAAGCGCGTCGCTTTTGCTGTCCGCTTTCCAGCTCGGCCCGCCAATGGGAATCGTCTCCATGCTGGCGCGCTCGATACGATCGACGACGGTCTTGATGCCGGGAGCGGGCGGCGGCTGTTCCATATACATTTTTCCGCTCTCGCCTTCGATCGTGCCCCGGGAACCCAGGATCTGGATCTCCATGCCATGGTGGCGATTACTGGTGAGCGAGTCGTAGATGAACGTGACGCCATCGCGGTAGCGAAACAGCACGTTCACGTTGTCGTGCACCTCACGCTGATCTTTCCAGTGATTGATGCTGCCGTAACCGATGCAGGAGAGCGGCGCGGCGTCGAGATACCAGTTGGCAATCTGCAGATGATGCGAAGCCAGTTCCGCCATGAGTCCGGCGGACGAGGCGCGGTACAGCCGCCAGTTCAGCTTGCGTTCGAGTTCGGGGCTCGGCACCTGGCGGCGCCAATCGTTGTTGCGGTGCCAGCTCGCGCGGATCTGCGTGATGGGTCCTATCCGACCCGACCGCACGATCTCGTGTGCATGGAGGAAGGAGGCGCTGAACAAGCGCTGGTGCCCGACCTGGAATACGCGCGTGCCGCTGCTTGCCGCCCGCGCGATGGCCTTGCACTCGTCGGTGGTGAGCGCCAGGCTCTTTTCGCAGAACACATGCTTGTCGGCCGCCATCGCATTCAGGCACATGGCGGCATGCTCGTGCAGCGGCGTTGCGATCAGCACGCCATCGAGGTCCGGCATGTCGAGCAACTTGCGGTAATCGGCGAAGGCCTTCGGCTTGCCTCCCGCAAGCGCCATGGCGGCGGTCAGGTGTGGCGGGTAATCGTCGCACAGCGCCGCCACCTCGACGCCAGGGGTCGTCAAGAGGTGTTGCAGCAGCAGTTTGCCGCGTGAGCCGGTGCCGATCATGCCAAGCCGTACGCGATCCGATGGCGCGCCGCCCACGGGCTGCGCGCGCAATGGCGCCATCCATGGCAACCCGCTCAGCAGGCTGGAGCCGGCGATGCTCACGGCCAGTCGCGCCAGGAAGCGGCGCCGCCGGTCCGAGTCGCTGGCGGCGGTGATGGGTTCGTCGGGGAATTGTTTATTCATGCTGCCATCTCTTTTCTGCGGTCCAGCCTGCTTCTTGTTTCAGGTAGGCGATCTCCACTGCCTGCGCGCCTGGATAGTTCCGCAGGACGGCTGCGCGCTGCGCGGCGGGCAGTACGAACAATGCAGTGGACAGCGCCTCGGCGTCGGCTGCGCTCGCACAGGCGACGGAGATCGTCCTGCATCCTTCCACCAGTTCGCCGGACGCTGGAATGACGATGTGCGCCTGGCCATCGCGGTTGCCGGAAGTGGACATCGCCGCGTCGCGCAGCGCGAAGCGATGCAGCGACCTGCCTTGCTCATACAGGTGTTCGACGCCGATCGGCCAGCAGTCGCCTGCCGGATGGGCGCCAATGACGCTCACGGAACTTTCCCCGAAGCTCAGGAGGGCTTGTTCCACTCCCTGATCGATCAGGTACTGGCCGACCACGTCAAGTGCGATTCCCTTGCCAATGCCGCCCAGGTCCAGTTGGACGTCGCGTTCGGCGAAGTGCAGCGTGCGCGCCGCGGCGTCGAAGTGCAGCAGGTCCATGCCGTGGCCGCGACGCCGCGCACCCTGGGCGATATCGAAGGCGCCCCCGGTCAGGCGGTGATGGCGCCGGCAGGTATCGAGCACCTGACATAGCCTGTCAGGCATGGGCGCCGGGCCGCGGGCGGCAGCGCGATTGAGCGTCGCCAGATCGCCGTCTGCGATGAAACGGCTCATCATCCGCTCCTGCTCGCGCAGCAGCGCCTGCGTGTGGCGAACAAGCACCATCCCGTCGCGCGTGTCGACAGCCGGCAGGACCATGCTGAAGCGCGTATTCATCGCGCCCATGGTGTGATGAAACATGTGCCTATCGATGTGCTTGCCGTGGGCGCAGGTCGCGAATCACGATATGACGAAAAGAGACCTGGTCGCCGTGATCCTGCAGCAGGATGTGGCCGTCGGCCCATTCTCCAAAGCCGGGAATGTCGCGGAACTTGCTTGCCGCCGCGGCGGCGCGAAATGCTGGGGAGCCGCGTTCAAATTCCACGGTTTTCTTGCCGTTCAGCCAGAACGTCACGTGTTTTCCCTGCGACAGGATGCGCACCTGGTTCCATTGACCGACCGGCGAAGGCGCCTTGTCCTTGTCGGCGGCAATCAGATCGTACAAGGAGCCGATGGTGCGGTTGCCGTCGCGGCCCGCCTTGGCATCCGGGTGGCGTGCGTCGTCGAGCACCTGGAATTCCAGCCCGATCGCCGAGCCAACCGCGGCCGGCTTGCCGGTCAGCCTGTCGATCGGGGTCAGGTTGGGCTGGGTGAAGATCTTCACGCCGCTATTGGCGCCAGGTGCGATCATCACTTCCAGCTTGAGGTCGAAATCCGCGTAACGCTTGCGGGTAATGATGTCTCCGCCGCCGCGCGATTCCTCGCCTCCCTTGCCCTGGACGGTGAGAATCCCATTGCAGGCCTGCCAGCCATGCTGCGGGAACTGCTCGGAGTTGACGCCGCGCCAGGCGGCGTTGGACGTCCCGTCCCACAACACAGTCCAGCCTTGGGCAATTTCTTGCGGCGTGAGCGCCGCCGCGGCGGGCGAAGCCGTGCTTGCGCATTGGCCGGACTGCGCTGTTGCAAGCGGCGACACCGATGAAACGGCGGCGGCGAGAATCGCGGGAAGCATGGGGTAAAAGCGCATACTGGTCTCCTTTAATGCAGCGTTATTGTCGAGTCATGCGATCGAGCGCGCTATACGGCAGGCAGCTGCGCCCATCGCGGCGCCCCCTTGCCGGGGGCTGGACGCCAGGCGATCGGGGATCAAGCCTTGCGCATCGGCATCGCGCGCAGCGAGGCGGCGATCGCTTCGCGCATCGGCTTGGCGCGCAACTGGCTGTCGTACGGTGTCGGACGCTGCGCCAGGCCGTCCGGGCGCTTCGCGTCGGCCCAGACCTGCAGCCAGTTGACGTGGTCGGCCATGCCCCACAGCAGGAAATCGCGGCAGGTCGGATAGCTCAGGGTCACGTCGAGATAGTCGCGCGCCAGCGCCGCGGTGGCCGCGTCGCGCTTGGCGACATCGGCGGGGAAGGCCTTGTCGTTGACATCGAACTCGGTGATCAAGAGGTCCAGGCCCATGCCGGTGACCTCGTCCAGGAACTTACGCCATTCGCGCAACACCGCCGCGTTGGCGGGGCCGGACATCATGTCGCCCGCGCTGACGTGGCTTTGCAGGCCCAGCGCGTGGATCGGGGCGCCGCGCTTCTTGAGCTCGGCCAGCAGTTTCAGCACGCCGGCGCGGTGCTTGGCGTCGTCGCCCAGGCCGGGGCCCATGAAGTCGTTGTACACCAGCTGCGCCTTCGGCGCGTGCTCGTGGGCCTGGCGGAAGGCGAACTCGATCTGCTCGACGGCGCCCATGCGCCTGGTGAACACGTTCTGGATCAGGCTGCCGTCCTTGGGTGACACCGCCTCGTTGACGACGTCGTGGCTGATCGCGTCCTTCAAGTGCGTGCAGACGGTCTTGGCGTGCTCGCGCAGGATTGCTTCGGCGTGGGTGACCGGCCTGGATTTCAGGTCCAGCGCGTTCACCCAGGCGGGCAGCCACTTCGGATCCTGCCAGATCAAGGCATGGCCGCGGATCGCCATGCCCTCCTTGCGCGCCCAGGCGAACATCTCGTCGGCCGGTCCCCATTGGTAGGGCCCCGGTTTCGGTTGCAGTGCCTGCCACTTGGTCTCGTTCTCGGCGACGATCATATTGCACTCGCGCGCCATCAGGGCGCGGTAGGCCGGGTCGCGGAAACTCTTGCGGGTATCCTGGTCTTCCAGCAAGCCGATGGCATTACCGAAGCGCATGCCCTTGGCCTTGGCCAGGTCCTTGAGGGCGGGACCGGCGTCCTGCGCGGCCAGTACGTGGGGGCGAGCATGGCGCCGGCCGCCGTGCCAAGCAGTTTCAGCGTATCGCGTCGAGATGTCATCGGGTGGTGTCTCCTTGAATTTATTGTGGGTGTTATCGCAGGTCTCAGTCCTGGCGATAGGGCGAGATGGTGACGATCCTGCCGTCTTCGTCGTAATGCAGCTCGGTCACCTTCACCGAGCGCAGGTGGGTGACGCCGCCGGAGAGGCTGCTATCGTGATAGAAGAGATACGAGCGGCCTTCGAACTCGCAGATCGAGTGGTGCGTGGTCCAGCCGATCACCGGGGTCATGATCTGGCCCTGGTAGGTGAACGGGCCATAGGGGCTGTCGCCGGTCGCGTAGCACAGCAGGTGGGTGTCGCCGGTCGAATACGAGAAGTAGTATTTGCCGTCGTGCTTGTGCAGCCACGGCGCCTCGAAGAAGCGGCGATCGTGGTCGCCGGCCAGCAGCTCGTTGCCGTCCTGGTCGAGGATGCGCACGGCGCGCGGTTCTTCGCAGAGCTCCAGCATGTCGCCGCGCAGGCGCGCCACGCGCGGCTGCAGCGCCGGCTCGTGCGCGGCCGGTTCTTCATGGTCGGGGCTGTAGAGGTTGTCGCGGTACTTCTGGAGCTGGCCGCCCCAGATGCCGCCGAAATAGAGATAGAACTCGCCGTCGTCGTCGCCGAACACGGCCGGGTCGATCGAATAGCTGCCGGTGATCGGCTGCGGTTGCGCCGTGAAGGGGCCGGTAGGGCTGTCGCTGACCGCGACGCCGATCTGGAAGATGCCGTCCGGGCGCTTGGCCGGGAAGTACAGGTAGTACTTGCCGTCCCTGCGCGCGCAGTCGGGCGCCCACATCTGGCGCGCCGCCCACGGCACGTCGCGCACGTGCAGCGCCACGCCGTGGTCGACCGCTTCGGCGCCCGGGTGGTCCATCGAGACCACGTGATAGTCCTCCATCGCGAAATGGGCGCCGTCGTCGTTGAAGGGCACGCCGGCCTCGATGTCGTGCGAAGGATAGATGTAGATGCGGCCGTCGAACACGTGGGCGGACGGATCGGCGATGTAGATGTGTTCGAGCAGGGGCTGGGAGATGGCGCGCTCTTTCAGGGCTTGCACGCGGTCTTTGTCGATAATTTCAGGCATTTGGGTGTCGTCTGGTTCGGGTTCGAATGGAAATCACTGCTGGGCGGCGAGTGCGCGGCGTTCGCCGAGTTCGCGCTCGATCTGCAGCTCGGTGTTCTTGCGGATGTCGTAGGCCGCCAGGCAGCACACGGCCAGCAGGAAGGGGATGGCGGCATACACGCTGACCGACAGGCGCACGCCATCGGCGACCTGGCCCGACTGGACCGCCAGGGCGGCATCGTAGCCATAGGCCGACAGCAGGGCCGCCACCAGCGCGCCGCCGATAGAGAGGCCCGCCTTGAGGCCGAAGATCATCGCCGAGAACAGCAGGGCGGTGGCGCGGCGGTTGTTCTTCCATTCCGAGTAGTCGGCGACGTCGGCGATCATCGCCCACAGCAGCGGGATGGTGATGCCGTAGAACAAGCCGTACAGGATCTGGGCGCCGAACACCAGGCCGATCGAGGTCGGGCCGATCCAGTAGTAGCTGAGGCGGAAAACGGCCGCCAGCAGCAGGGCGGCGCCGAACACGTCGCGCTTGCCGAATCGGTCGGCCAGCGGCTTCGAGAAACCGATCCCGACGATCATCAGGATGATGCCGACCGCGTTGAACAGGGAAAAGCCCGAGGTGGCGGCGTCTTCCGGCCAGTGGAACTGCGTCAGGCCCATGCCGGTGAGCAGCGAGTTGAGGCCGTCGATGAAGCTCAGGAAGCCGACGTCGCTCAGGAACGCCCCCAGCGCCGCCTCTTGCAGGAAGTTACGGAAGTAGAAGATATACATGCCGCCCTTGAGCGACAGCGTGATGAACACCAGGATGGTCAGCACCAGCATCACCACCCAGGGGCGGTTGCGCAGCAGATCTGCCACGTCCTGCTTGATGCTCGAGCGCTGGCTCGCGGTCGGCACGATGCGTTCGCGGGTGGTGAAGAAGGTGATCAGGAAGCAGATGGTGCCGGCCACCGCGAAGAACATCATCACGGTCTGGAAGCCGGCCACCTTGTCGCCGCCGCCCAGGATCAGCACCAGCGGCAGCAGCAGCACCTGGATCACCAGCTGCGCCACCAGCACCGCGACGAAGCGGTACGACGACAGGCTGTTGCGGTCGGCCATGCTGCCGGTCAGCACGCCGCTCAGGGCCGAGTAGGGCAGGTTGTTGGCCGAGTACACCAGCATCAGCAGGATGTAGGTCAGCAGCGCATAGATGTACTTGCCGCGCTCGCCCAGGTCCGGCGTGCTGAAGGCCAGGATCGCCACCAGGCCGAACGGCACCGAGGTCCACAGGATCCAGGGGCGGAACTTGCCCCAGCGGGTCGCGGTGCGGTCGGCGATGATGCCCATCAGCGGGTTGAAGCAGGCGCCGACCAGGCCGCCGATGAAGATGATGCTGGCCGCGGCGTTCGGCGAGATCTGGTAGACGTCGGTGTAGAAGAAAGCGAGGAAGGTGAGCAGGGTCTGGAAGATCAGGTTGGCGGCCAGGTCGCCCAGTGCATAGCCGATTTTTTCAGTTGTCTCCAGCGTCGGCTGCGCTTTAATAATTGTAGTCATTGTCTTGCCAATCTATGTGTTGAAAAGCAATTGCAACCATCAACCTCCTGGCGCCAGCGTGCTGTCGCGAGGAGGCCGGGTCACGCATGTATCACGCTTGATCAATAAAAAGTTAGCGCAATCATTATTATCGATTGTGGATGAGATGCCATGCTGCCGTCAACCGCTTTATTATCAGTTCGCATAGCAGTTATAAGCATGGAGATGGATGTAAGTACGATGCCGCGTGTTAGAATTAAATCATTAAAGTTCGCGCTAACATCGCCTTACCATCGTTCTGTCAGAGGTCGCTCCGCATGCCTACTTCCAATATCGGACTCACTACCCCAGTGGAGGCCAAGCGTGGCCCGAACATGGCCGACGTGGCGAAGCTCGCCGGGGTGTCGCCGATGACGGTCTCGCGCGTCATGAACGGCAAGTCGACCGTGCGCGCGAGCACGCGCAAGAAAGTGACGGCCGCCGCGGCGGCCCTGAACTACGCGCCGAATCCCGAGGCGCGCCTGCTGGCGGGATCGCGGCCGATCCGCATCGGCTTCCTGTACAGCATGCCCAGCGTGCGCAGCGGCGCCTATCTCACCGAGGTCTTGCTGGGATTGCTGAACAAGGTCAGCCTGAACAACGTCCAGCTGCTGGTCGAGAAGTGCGCCGACGGCGAGCAGATCGCCCAGCATGCCCAGCGCCTGATCGACAACCAGATGGACGGCATCATCCTGCCGCCGCCGCTGGTCGACAATGCCGAGATCGTGGCGCGCATCGTCGACGCCGGCATCCCGCTGGTCCTGATTGCCTGCGGCCAGCCCGATGCGCGGGCCGGCGCGATCGGCATCGACGACCGCCGGGCCGCCTACGAGATGACGCGCCACCTGATCGAGCTGGGCCACCAGCGGATCGGCTTCATCAGCGGGCATCCTTACCAGTCGGCCAGCGCGGCCCGTCTTGAAGGCTATCAGGCCGCCATCGAGGAGTTCGGCGCCGATCCCGCGGCCGAGCTGGTCACGCAGGGGATGTTCAACTACCGTTCCGGGCTCGATGCGTCCGAGATCCTGCTGGCGCTGTCCGACCGTCCGACAGCGATCTTCGCCAGCAACGACGACATGGCTGCCGCCACGGTCGCGGTGGCCCATCGCCTGGGGCTCGACGTGCCGGGCGATATCACGGTGGTCGGCTTCGACGATACCGCCCTGTCGACCACGATCTGGCCGGCGCTCACCACGGTGCGGCAGCCGACCATGGACATGGCCGAAGCGGCGATCGAATGCATCGTCCAGCGCGTGACCGACGCGCGCAACGGCTTGCCGGCCGGCCCCGAGCACACCAGGGTCGATTTCGCCATCGTGCGGCGCCAGTCCGATGCGGCGCCGCGGATCCGGCCGCCGGTGCGCATCGTCGCCTGACGGCTTTGCGTCAACGCTGTGCGTCGAGGCTGTGCGTCGAGGCTTTGCGTCAGGTTTCGTTTCAACCGCCGGACTGATTGCGCTATCATTGGCGTTACAGATTTGGTAGTCCTGCATTCGGCAGGCCATGCCATCACCGGAGACCATATTGCAAACTTATCGCCCTGGCCGCCTGGCCATCGCCGTCCTGGCCGCGCTCGGCCTGGGCGCCTGCAGTTCGGCCTATCAACCGCCCTCCGCTGCAAGCGGCAGCGGTACGCCTCACTGGGTCAGCAGCTGGGGTACTTCCCAGATGCCGTATGGCCAGGCCGAAGCAATGCCTGCCGCATTCTGGAAGGACGGCACCGTGCGCCAGATCGTGCGCCTTTCGCTGGGCGGCAGCCAGGTCCGGGTCCGCATCAGCAATGCCTACGGCAGCGATATGCTGATCGTGAACGAAGCGAACATCGCGCACGCGGTGCGGCCGGGTACGTCGGAACTGGTTGCCGGTTCGCTGCAGCCGCTGCGCTTCAATGGCAGCACCTCGGTGCGCATACCCGCCGGCGCCGAATATGTCAGCGATCCGATCGACCTGGCGGCAACGCGTGGCCTCGATGTCGCCATCAGCATGCACCTGGCGAATGCGGCGGGCCAGCAGACCGGCCATGCCGGCTCGCGCACCACGACTTTCCTGGCCCCGGGCCGGCAGACCGGCGCCGCGAGCCTGCTTGACGCGAAGACCGTCACGCGCTGGCACCAGCTCGCCGACGTCGAAGTCAGCGCGGCGCCTGCCGCGCGGGCCGTGGTGGTGATCGGCGATTCGATCACCGACGGCTTTGGTGCGACGACCGACGCCAACAACCGCTGGACCGATCACCTGGTGCAGCGCATCGCCCAGGATGGCAGGCGGCCGCTCGCGGTGATCAATGCCGGCATCGGCGGCGGCCGCCTGCTGCGCGAGGGCCTGGGCCCGAGCCTTGTCACACGCTTCGAGCGCGACGTCCTGGCGCGAAATGGCGTCAGTCATGCGGTCGTCTTCATCGGGGTCAACGACATCGGCGTGCTGCGCCGCTCGAAAGAGGACACGCCGCAGGCGATCGCGGCGATGCTGGAGGACTTGAAGCAGGCCCATTTGCAGATGATCGCGCGCGCCCATGCGAAAGGGATTTGCGTGATCGGCGCGACCATCACACCGTTCATGGGCAGCGGCTACTATGCGCCGGCGCAGCACAACGAGGCGCTGCGCCAGGCGGTCAACGACTGGATGAGGAGCGAGAAGGCCTTCGACGGCGTGCTCGATTTCGATGGGGTGCTGCGCGACCCTGCGCGGCCGTCCTACCTGGCCAAGGCCTATGACAGCGGCGACGGCCTGCATCCGTCGCATGCGGGGTATGCCGCGCTGGCAGCGGCGGTGCCGCTGCAGCAGTTCGACAGCTGCGCCTACAGCCGGCCGCGGTAGGGCCGCTCGCGGTACTCGAACCAGTCGAAGTCGGCATGCAGCGCGGTGCCGGCCATGTCCTGGCAGGCCATGCCGACGAAGGCGCCGGTGAAGTTGGGCTGGCCGGGCGCGCTGGCCTCGTCCGACAGGATGCTGGCGTCGAACTGCTGCGGCAGCCACCGCCATGGGCCGTCGTCCACGCGATAGCCGAACAGCAGGCGTTCTTCATCGACCTCCACCCGCAGTTGCACCGGTACGCCAGCGGGGAGGGCGATCGGAGCGGTAAAGGCATCCGCCTGCAGGTGGTTGGGCAGGCTGCTCATCACGCGCAGGTGCTTGCCGATCTCGTCGTCGTGCGTGATGTACAGGTAATGGAACTTGGAAGCGCCGTAGTAGCAGACCAGCCCGGCCTGCTGCTGGAAGTGTTCCGGCGCGAACCCGACAGACGTCACCGCGCTGAAGCAGTGCGCCTGCTGCCGGCGCGCCACCAGCGCCTGGCGGAAGGTGCTGCCCAGGCTCTCGCGGCCGTACAGGCGCAGGTGGCCTGGCCGCGCCGTGAGGCTGAACAGTTCTTCCGGATACGGGGTGCGCAGCCACTGAAAATCGATCGGCAGCTCCGGCGTATCGAAGTCGGCCCGTTCGGGCGCGGCGTCGAAACGGTGTTCGGGCAGGCCGGGCGCCGGCACGTCCAGCTGCGGCATGCCTTCCCCGTCGAGCGTGCGCAGCCAGCCGTCTTCTCCCCATGCCACTTGCTGGATCGCGGTCTCGCGTCCCAGCGTGCACACGCCGCGGTTGCGCAGCGGCCGGCCGCACAGGTAGACCATGTACGTGCGGCCATCCGGCGTGTCGACCAGGTCGGCGTGTCCGGCGCGCTGCAGCGCGGCGTCGGGCCGAGAACGGGTAGTGAGGACATTCAGGTCGGGGTGCAGCTCGTACGGTCCGAGCAGATCGCGCGAGCGCGCCATGGTCACGCCATGGTTCCAGCCGGTGCCGCCCTCGGCGGTGAGCAGGTAGTAATAACCGTTGCGGCGGTACAGGTGCGGCGCTTCGGTCAGGCCATGTTCGGTCCCGGCGAAGATATTGCTGCGTTTTCCGATCAGGCGACGTTCCTCGACCGAGTATTCCTGCAGCACGATGCCGGCAAAGCGCTTGCCGCCGGGACGGTGATCCCACAGCTGGTTCAGGAAATACTTGCGCCCGTCGTCGTCGTGGAACAGCGAAGGATCGAAGCCGCTGCTGTTCAGGTGGACCGGATCGGACCACGGGCCGTCGATGCTCGGGCTGGTGACCAGGTAGTTATGGAAATCGCGCAGCGAGGCGCTACCGCCGGCGCCGCCGGTCGAGGTGCGGCCGTAGCGCTTGACGTCGGTGTAGATCAGCCAGAACAGGCCATCGGCATATGTCAGGCAGGGCGCCCACACGCCGCAGGAATCGGGCGCGCCGCGCATGTCGAGCTGGCTGGCGCGGTTGAGCGGCCGGCCGGCCAGGCGCCAGTTGACCAGGTCGCGCGAGTGGTGGATCTGCACCCCCGGATACCTTTCGAAGGTGGAGGTGGCGATGTAGTAGTCGTCGCCGACCCGCACGATGGACGGGTCGGGATTGAATCCGCGCAGGATCGGGTTGTGGATCATGGTTTTTGCATCGAAACAGGTTGAGGCTCGAAAGTCGGTTCCCGCACCAGGGTCCACAGCAGCACCGCCGCGATCAGGTCGAGCACCGCCAGGCTGACGAAGAAGGGCGTGTAGCCGACGCTGGCCAGCAGGGTGCCGATCAGCAGCGAGAAGATGAGCAGGCCCAGGTTGCCGAAGGTGCCGCACATGCCGGCCACGGTGGCGACCTCGTTGCGCCGGAACAGGTCGGACGACATGGTGATGACGGTGACCGACAGCGTCTGGTGGGCAAAGCCCGCAAGGCTGAGCAGGGCGATCGCGGCATAGGCATTGTCGACGTAGCCGACGAAGGCCACGCCCATCATCATGACGGCGCCGAGGGTGAACGCGCCGCGCCGGGCATTGATCAGGCGTACCCCGCGCTTTTGCAGGGCCAGCACCACCACCGGACCGAACATGCAGCCCAGGTCGGCCGCCAGGAAGGGCAGCCAGGCGAACATGGCGATGTCCTTCAGCTCGAAGCCGCGCACCGTGGTCAGGTACAGCGGCACCCAGAACGCCAGCGTGCCCCAGGCCGGATCGGCCAGGAAGCGCGGCAGGGCGATGCCCCAGAAATTGCGTTTCTTGAGGATGGAAAGGACCGACGGCCTGGTGCCGTCGCCCGCCAGGTGGTCTTCCTGGCCGGCGGCGATGTGTTCGGCCTCGGCCTTCGACAAGAGGCGGTGGCGCTTCGGCGCGTCGTACAGCAGCAGCCAGGCGCACACCCACACCAGGCCCAGGGCGCCGGTGATCACGAAGGCCGATTGCCAGTTGTAGTGCAGGATGGCCCACACCACCAGCGGCGGGGCCAGCATCGAGCCGAACGAGGCGCCGATATTGAACACGCCGCCCGCCAGGCCGCGCTCCTTGGCCGGGAACCATTCGGACACCGCTTTCATGCCGGCCGGGTTGGCCGACCCTTCGGCGAAGCCGAGCAGGCCGCGCAGGATGGCCAGGGTCTGCCAGTTGGTGGCCATGCCGTGCGCCATGCAGATCAGCGACCAGGCGGTGGCGAAGATCGCGAAGCCGTATTTGAGGCCGATCACGTCGAGCACGTAGCCGCACAGCGGCTGCAGCATGATCGCGCCCTGGAAGGCGGCCGTGATGTACGAATACTCCCTGGCCGTGATGTCCAGCTCCGTCAGCAGGGTGGGGGCGGCCACCGCCAGCGAGCTGCGGGTCAGGTAGTTGACCACCGCGCCCAGCATGATGAGGCTGATCATCCACCAGCGCAGCCCGCGGATGGTGCCTCCGCGGGTCCGGCCCAGGATCGCCGCGATCATCGGGTTTCCTTCATGGCTTCACCATGCTGGGTCGCTTCGGATCGTAGACGAAGTCCGGCACCAGGTAGCGCATCGCCATCGCATCGTCGCGCGCGCCGCCGGCCACCTTCTTGTAGAGTTCATGCGCCGCGTTGATCTGGTCCATGTCCGGCTCGATGCCCAGGCCCGGACGCTCCGGCACCGCCACCTGGCCGCCGACGATCTGCAGCGGTTCGGTCGTCAGGCGTTCGCGGCCTTCCTGCCAGATCCAGTGGGTGTCGATCGCCGTGATCGTTCCCGGCGCCGCCGCCGCACAATGGGTGAACATCGCCAGCGACACGTCGAAGTGGTTGTTCGAATGCGAGCCCCAGGTCAGGCCCCAGTCGTGGCAAAGCTGCGCCAGGCGCACCGAGCCCTGCATGGTCCAGAAGTGCGGGTCGGCCAGCGGGATGTCCACCGCGCCAAGCAGGTGCGAATGGGCCATCTGGCGCCAGTCGGTGGCGACCATGTTGGTGGCGGTGCGGATCCCGGTGGCGCGCTTGAATTCCGCCATGATCTCGCGGCCCGAATAGCCGCCCTCGGGGCCGCACGGGTCCTCGGCATAGGCCAGCAGGTGGCCCTGGCCGCGGCAGGCGTCGATGGCGTCAACCAGCGACCAGGCGCCGTTGGGGTCGAGCGTCACGCCGGCATCGGGGAAGCGGCGCTTGATCGCGGCGACGGCTTCCATCTCTTCCGCGGCGCGCATCACGCCGCCCTTGAGCTTGAAGTCCTTGAAGCCATATTGCTCGACCGCCGCCGCGGCCATCTCGCCGATCGATTCGGCAGTGAGCGCTTCTTCGTTGCGGACCCGGTACCAGCCGTCGCGGCCGGCATCGATGTCGTAGCCGAGGTCGGTGCGGCCACGGTCGCCGATATAGAACAGATAGGCCAGCATCGGCACATGGCTGCGTTGCTGGCCGTCGCCCAGCAGCTCGCACAGCGGTATGCCCATGAACTGGCCGAGCAGGTCGAGCAGGGCCGCCTCGACGGCCGTCACCACGTTCTCGAGGCGCAGGTTGATCTCGTGCGGCTGCTTCATCACCGCCGCTTCGGCGCTGGACGTGACCTGGTGGCTGACGCCGGAGATGGCGGCGCGCAGGCGGTTCAGGGTGCGGCGGTGGTGGGCGATTTCGCTGCCCTCCACCAGCGGCACCAGTTTTTGCAGGGCCAGCAGGATGCCGTTCGAGCCGGGCACCTCGCCCATGCCGGTGCGGCCGGCGCTGTCTTTCAACAGCACCAGGATGCGGGTGAAGCAGGGCGCATGGGCGCCGCACAGGTTGAGCAGCATGCTGTCGCGGCCGGCGACCGGGATGACCTGCATCTCGACGATGGTCGGGGTGGCGGCGCGTTGAATCGGGTTCATCTGTACATCTCCAGAAGTCATTCAGGCAAACAGGGTGATTCGCTCAAATCCCTGGGGCATACGGGAAGCGGATCGACTTGTAGTGTTCGAGCGAGTGCGCGGGCTTGCGCACGCCGGCCGGCAGCGGCAGCCCGGACACGTCCTGGAAATAGGCGAGGCTGGCGTCGCGCCACCATTGCGCCTCGACGTGCTGCTGGGCCAGGCGCTGCGCGGTATCCGCGAAGCGCTGGGCATCGACGAAGGGTTTCATGCGCTGCCACTCGGCCTGCATTGCCGCGGCTTCGGCCACGCCGTGGTCGTAGCGGGCCACCAGCTCTTCCCACAGGGTGCGGCCGGACGGCATCCGGTAATCCCACGGCAGGCGGTGGAACCACAGCAGCAGCTCGGGCGGCGTGGTCCTGGGATCGGCGAAGCGGCGCGCCACCTCGGGCGCATACTGGGCCACGGCATTGCTGCCCTTGGCGGTGCGGTCGAAGCCGATGCCGTCGCGGCCGGCGCGGTGGTAATAGATCGGATTCCAGTCCGCGCGTTCCAGGTTGTCGACCCAGGGCGCCGGGCCATGGTGGTGGCTGCTGCCCATCACGTGGTTCAGGCCGAGCGGCGTCATGTAGTCGACCACGGCTTCGCGCGACCGCATCATCATGTTCACGACCGGGTCCAGCAGGCGCGCGTCCGGGCTGAAGGTCTGGGCCGCCCACTCGCGTGCGATGGCGCGGCTGTCCAGGCCCTGGTCCCAGGCCATGCGGCCGTACATATACCAGTTGGCCTGGTCGAAGATCGAACCGCTCCAGCTGCGGCTGCTGCCGATATTGGCCACGCCCGCGATGCCGCCGACGCGGCCCTGCTTGCCCTGGATGGCGTCGGCCACCGTCAGCTTGCGGCCGCCAATGCGGGTATCGAATTCCAGGGTCTCCTGGAACATCGGGCCGAGATAGGCCAGGTGGGTGGCGAAGCCCAGGTATTCCTTGGTGATCTGGAATTCCATGATCAGCGGCGTCTTCGGCATGGCGCCGAAGATCGGGTGGGCCGGCTCGCGCGGCTGGAAGTCGATCGCGCCGTTCTTGACCTGCACCAGCACGTTGTCGTCGAACTTGCCGTCCAGCGGAATGAACTGGTCATAGCCCTCGACCGCGCGGTCGTGCGCCTTGCCCGCCTTCGACTCCTCGGGCGAGGCGTACACGAAGGCGCGCCACATCACGATGCCCTTGTGTGGGGCCACGGCGCGCGCCAGCATATTGGCGCCGTCGGCGTGGTTGCGGCGATAGTCCTGCGGACCCGGCTGGCCTTCCGAATTGGCCTTGACCAGGAAGCCGCCGAAATCGGGAATGGTGCGGTAGATCTCGTCGGCCTTGTTCTTCCACCAGGCGGCGACTTCCGGGTCGAGCGGATCGGCCGTCTTCGTCTGCTTCATCTCGAGCGGGGTCGACCAGCGCACCGACAGGTAGACGCGGATGCCGTAGGGGCGCAGCACGTCGGCGATGGCGGCGGCCTTGGCGATGAAGGGCGCGCCGAGCACCTCGGCCTTGGAGTTCACGTTGTTCAGCACGGTGCCGTTGATGCCCAGCGAGGCATTGGCGCGCGCATAGTCGGTATAGCGCGGATCGATGATGTGCGGGAGTTCCCACCAGTTCCAGATCGACTCGCCGGCATAGCCGCGCTCGACGCTGCGATCGAGGTTGTCCCAGTGGTTCAGCACGCGCAGGGGCAGGGTGGGGCTGGAGGCCAAGGCGATGCTGTCGGCGCGGGTGCCCAGTTGCAGCTGGCGCAGCCAGGCGAAGCTGCCATACAGCAGGCCGGCGTCGGCATTGGCCGCGACCAGGGTGACGGCGACGCCATTCAGCTTCGCGCGCCGCACCAGATAGCCTTCGTCGCCAAGCTTTTTCAACGCGTCGCGTACGGCGGGTGCGGCATCCAGGCCGGCCGGCAGGTCGGCGCCGCGCGCCAGCACGAGGGTGTCGAGGCGCGCCTTGTCGACGATGCCGGGCGCCTTGCCCAGCATTCCCTCCAGGCCGCGTTGCAGCTCGGCGCGCGCCGCGCCTTTGGTGGGGCTGTCGGCGCCGAGCACCAGGATCGCATCGGGGACGTGTGCGCGCTGGGCGGCGGGGAGGGGTTGATAGCGCAACCACAGCTGGTAGCCATCTTCTGCGGCGGCATGGGTCGGCATGCACAGCAGCATGCCGAAAAGAAATGCGGCCCAGAGCCGCCCGAAGAGTCGGTGCATGAGGTTGTCTCCATGTTTTTTTGAACCGGAATGTTTGTTTTGTATCATCCGGCTTCGGGAATGTTAGCGCGAACCTTTTCGATTTGAAAGCGTTTTGTTTCTTTGCGCTTGTTGTGGAAGGGACTGATGGCGGTCCAGCGGTCGACGCCTCGGCACGGCTTGATATGCATAACATTCGCGCTTTACCAACGGTCCGAATATTTTGTTGACAATCATTATTTTTGACCAGTAGACTGGGATGGTTGCGATAACATTCGTGTTAATAGAGATGTTCGTAACATGTGCTTGAAGTAAAAAAATAACGAGGAGATAAGCATGCAACAACGAGACGTCACCGCACGTCCGGCCATGCCATCTGGCGGCCGCACCCTTCACCCATCCATTCCAGTCGCGTGGTCGGCGTCGCCCACCCCGCGCCGAGCGCATCCAGTCTGTTCGACCAACGTTTCGACCGACGTGACCTGCCGTTAGAGCGCGCCGGGAAGATCGCCCCGTTTGTCGCACCGGGCAGTCTTACGTACCACCAGACAACCGTAGAAGGTTGCTTACTCAGCAGTAATTAGAAGTAGAAAAAACCATCAGGAGACATTGAATGACTCGCAATTCGAAGCAGCAGGGTGCAGCGCGCCGGCGCCAATGGGCGCTTGGCCTGACCGTCATGGCTGGCCTGGTTCACCAGGCCTATGCGCAGGACGCCACCGCCACCACCACCGACGCCAACGCGCAGGCCAACGTGAACGTCGTGAAAGTCACCGGCTACCGCGGCAGCCTGCTGGCGTCCGCGCGCGACAAGAAGGAAGCCGTCGGCTTCCAGGACACCATCAGTTCGGAAGACATGGGTAAATTCCCGGACAAGAACATCGCGGAATCGCTCAGCCGCATTCCCGGCGTCCAGATTTCGCGCGACGTGACCGGCGAGGGCATGAACGTCCAGATCCGCGGCCTGGGCTCCAGCTTCACGAAAGTCCTGCTGAACAACGCGCAGATCGCGGTGGCGTCTTCCGGCCCGATCGACGGCGCCAGCACCAACCGCGAGATCGACCTCGACCTGCTGCCGACCGAACTGTTCACCAAGCTGACCGTCAGCAAGAGCCCGAATGCCTCGCAGCTCGAGGGTGGCGCCGCCGGCGTCGTCAATCTGCGCAGCGCACGCCCGTTCGACAAGGAAGGCACCTACGTCGTCTACAGCGCGACCGCGCAGAAGCAGGAAATCGCCAACGACGTCGGCGCACGCGGCTCGCTGCTGGCCAGCAAGACCTGGGGCGACAAGTTCGGTATCCTCGGCGGCGTGTACTTCAACCGCCAGAAGGCGCGCACCACCGGCTACGAGACGGTCGGCCTGACCAACGCCAACCTGTCGGCCGCGCAGAACGGCCTGCCGTCGCGTAACAACACCGGCGGCGGCAACTGGACGATTCCGGCCACCGTGCCGGTCGGCGCGGGCGCGGGCCTCATCCCCGGCACGCCGATCAACCAGGGCTTCCTGGAGGCCAACAACCCGGGCACGAGCATCACCGCGATCGACAACGCGCTGGTGCCCCGCCTCGGCCGCTACATGGAGTACTACGGCGACCGCGACAAGGCGTCGGCCATCATCAGCGCCGAATACCGTCCGACCGAGAACCTGCAGTTCTACGTCGACACGCTGTACAGCGAAAAAGACGACGACATGCAGCGCATCGGCTACACCTGGGCCATGCGCAACGAGTTCGCCATCCCGCTCAACATGACGGTGGACCGCGCCGACTGCAACGCCGGCTGCACGGCGACGGGCGGCACCTTCGCCAACGCGCGTTCCTTCATCGAATACGGACCGCGCCGCGACAAGACCACGCTCAAGGGCATCAATCCCGGGATGACGTGGCAGATCGCCCCGACCCTGAAGCTCGAGGCGCAGGCCAACGCGACGAAGTCGGACTTCAGCCACGAAGCGCCGACGGTCATGCCCATCACGCCGGCCGGCAGCGGCCTCGTGGCGACCTACGACGCCACCAACGGCGGCGTGCCTAACATTACCTTCAACAAGGACCTGAACGACCCGTCGCAATACGTATGGGCAGGTGGCCGCGTCAATATCCAGAACGAGCTGCGCGAAACCAGCACCAAGGGCTTCCATACCGACCTGACCTGGGGCGACAACAAGCTGAACCTGAAGCTCGGCTACGCCTACGACGACATCGACCGCCGCATCCGCGGCCAGGACAACTCGGCCGCCTGGCAGGCCGCGGTGTGCGGCAACAATCCAAGCGTGTTCCTGCAAGGCCCCAACGGCGCGCCGACCTGCGATGGCGCCAACACGCCAGGCGCAAGCGCGGCAGCCCTCTATCCGGGCTTCGGCACCGGCTACACCGCTGGCCGCAATGACCAGCTGGTCTACCAGGGTTCGCTGATCCCCGCCGACAAGCTGTCCAGCTACCTGGTGCCTGGCGAATACGGCCGCCTGGTCGTCGACTGGGACCGGTTCAGGAAGGATTCGAACTACGACTACTACAACTCGACGGCGCCGGATTCGACCAGTTCGTCGACGGGGGCGAGCGCGGGCTTCATGCGTGAGAAGACCTCGGGCTTCTATACCGAGATCAATGGTTCGACCTTGCTCGCCAACATGCCGTTCCGGTACAACGCCGGTGTCCGCTACGTGCGCACCAAGCAGCAAGTCGGCTCCCTGAATTCGTTCAGCGACCCACGCAACGCTTCGCTCACGCTCAATGGCTCCAAGTACCCGAACGCCACCCAGTGGCAGTATGTGGACAATACTTACAACAACACGCTGCCATCGGGCACCGCTGCCCTGACGGTTGCCAACAACGTCATCGTGCGCGCCGCGGCATCGAAGAGCATGACGCGCGCCAATCCGAACTCGCTGCGTCCCGGTATCAATTTCAGCTCGGTGTCGGCCGACGTCGGCACGATCGGCAGCCCGGAACTGCAGCCCTACATCTCGAAGAATCTGGACTTCGGCGTCGACTGGTACACCGGCGGTGAAGGCTATGTGAGCCTGACCGTGTTCCAGAAGAAGCTCAAGGGCTTCACGGTGATCGAGAACCGTACCTTGCCGTTCAGCGCGCTGGAGCAGTATGGCGTCACCTACGCCAACCTGATTCCCAATGCACAGGCGGCGATCGACGCGCGCGGCGGTCCGGGCGCGGCGACCGTGGTGATGAGCCAGGAGCGCAATGCCGGCGGCATCCTGCGGATCCGCGGCCTGGAAATCGGCTGGGTCCAGCCGCTCGACAAGTTCTTGCCGATCAAGGGCTTCGGTTTCAGCGAAACCGCGACCCTGATCAACCAGTCGGCCAGCGGAGAAGGCACGAACGGCTTCGTGGCGCTGAACGTGCCGCGCAAGAGCAACAACTTCGGCGTCTATTACGAGAACCATGGCTTCATGGCCCGTTTCTCGCACACCTACCGCGAAGGCAGCCAGGCGGCCAACGGCGGCCAGAACGGTATCGCGGCGGCTGCCCTGTATGGCCGCGCCTACAAGCAGGCCGACTTCTCGTCGAGCGTGGATCTCGAGCAGGTGTTCGATCGTGAGAACTGGCCGACCATCACCTTCGATGTCGTCAACATCAACAAGGCCAAGCGGGACTCGTACTTCCAGTTCGAGAACGCGCAGTTCGGCTTCTACGATCCGGGCCGTACCTTCCAGCTGGGCCTGCGCGGCAAGTTCTGACGCTCGCGTCGCTTGCTTCGCCGCCAGCGCTCACCACGGTGAGCGCTGGCGCCAAAGTTCGGCGCAAGCTTGGGAAATTCGAATGATTGCGTTAACATAAATGTTAGAATCATGTCTGGCCCGGTTTGCGCCATCGACCCGCACCACGAACCCGATACTGCCGCCCCGAGGGGCGGCATCATCAATAGAGGAATCATGACTACCATCCAAGCCAATCCGCTTCCCGATGACCTCGACCGCGCGCTGCTGGTCGGCCGGGTCTGGCGCACCGGCGCCAACGAAGGTCCAGCCGTGGTCGCCGTGCGCGGCGGCCGCGTGGTCGACATCACCCGCCATGCGCCGACCGTGGCCGACCTGTTCGAACGCCGCGACCTGCTGGCCATCGCGGGCAGCGCCGAGGGCGAGGACCTTGGCGAGGTGCGCGCGCTGATGGACGCCGCGCTGCGCGGCGAGGCCGGCGCCGACGGCATCCGCCTGCTGGCGCCATGCGACCTGCAGGCGATCAAGGCCGCTGGGGTGACGTTCGCCGTCAGCCTGCTGGAACGCGTGATCGAAGAGCAGGCCAAGGGCGACCCGTCGCGTGCCGAGGCCCTGCGCGCGCAGTTGCAGGCGACCATCGGCACCGACCTGTCGGACATCGTGCCGGGCTCCGAGGCCTCGCAGCGCCTGAAGACCGAGCTGTCGGCGCGCGGCCTGTGGTCGCAGTACATGGAGGTGGGCATCGGCCCGGACGCCGAAGTCTTCACCAAGTCGCAGCCGATGTCGTCGGTCGGCCACGGCGCCGACATCGGCCTGCATCCGACCTCGCACTGGAACAATCCCGAACCCGAGATCGTGCTGGCGGTGAACAGCCGCGCCGAGATCGTCGGCGCCACCCTGGGCAACGACGTCAACCTGCGCGACATCGAAGGCCGCAGCGCCCTGTTGCTGGGCAAGGCCAAGGACAATAACGGCTCCTGCGCCATCGGCCCCTTCATCCGCCTGTTCGACGACACCTACACGCTCGACACCCTGCGCGAGTGCGAAGTGAACATGCTGATCGAAGGCGTGGACGATGGCTTCATCCTGGAAGGCAGCAGCCGCATGCGCGAGATCAGCCGCGACCCGCTCGACCTGGTCGCCCAGACCTGCGGTCCGCACCACCAGTACCCGGACGGCTTCATGCTGTTCCTCGGCACGATGTTCTCGCCGATCAAGGACCGCGACGCCGAAGGCGGCGGCTTCACCCACCACCTGGGCGACAAGGTCGGCATCTCGACCCCATCGCTCGGCACCCTGGTCAACACCGTGCAACGCAGCGACGCGATCACGCCCTGGACCTTCGGCGTGCGCGCCCTGTACGCCAACCTGGCGCAGCGCGGCCTGCTGGTCCAGAAATAAAAAACAGCCTTTCATACGAAAACCCCATGTCTGACACTAATCAATCGGGCTTTAACAGCGCAGCCTTTGTATACGCAAGTTATCCGGACCTGAACGGCAAGCGCGTCGTCATCACCGGCGGCGGCAGCGGCATTGGCGCCGAGCTGGTCACCGCCTTCGTCGGGCAGGGCGCCCGGGTCTGGTTCCTCGACATCGCCGAGGGCGCGGGACGCGCCCTGGCCGAGTCGCTGGCCGCATCGGCGGCCAACCCGACCCACGCGCCGCGCTTCGTCCACTGCGACCTGACCGACCTCGATGCGCTCAAGCGCGCCTTCGACGGCATCGTGCAGGAAGCCGGCGCTGTCGACATCCTGCTCAATAACGCGGCCAACGACGACCGTCACAGCATCGGCGACGTCACCCCAGCCTATTGGGAAAGCCGGATGAACGTCAACCTGCGCCACCAGTTCTTCTGTTCCCAGGCCGTCATTCCAGGCATGCGGGAGCAGGGCCATGGCGTGATCCAGAATTTCGGCTCGATCTCGTGGCACCTGCCGCATACCGAGCTGGCCCTGTACATGACGGCCAAGGCCGGGGTCGAGGGCATGACGCGCGCGATGGCGCGCGAACTCGGACCGCACGGCATCCGCACCGTCGCGGTGATTCCTGGCGCGGTGCGTACCCCGCGCCAGGAAGCGCTGTGGCATACGCCACACGAGGAAGCGCGCATCCTGAACGGCCAGTGCCTGCAGGAGCGCGTGGAAATGCAGGACGTCGCGGCGCTGTCGCTGTTCCTGGCCTCGAACAATGCGCGCCGCTGCAGCGGCCGCGAATACTTCATCGACGCGGGCTGGTACGGCGCATGAATAGCGCGCCGCACTGCCTGTGGGAGGTGGGCGCCACGCTTGGCGAAGGCGCGCTGTGGCATGGCGCGGCGGGCCAGGTGTGGTTCGTCGACATCAAGGGCCGGCGCCTGCATTGCTACGACACCCGGGACGGTGGAAAGCGCAGCTGGGACGCGCCGGGGCAGGTGAGTTTCGTGGTGCCGGTCGCGGGCGGCGGTTTCGTCTGCTCGCTGGAGGATGGCCTGTACCGCTTCCACGAGGCGAGCGGCGAATTCGCCCCCTTGCTGAAGGTCGAGGCCGACCAGCCGGGCAACCGCTTCAACGATGGCCACGTCGATGCCGCGGGCAATCTGTGGTTCGGTTCGATGGACGATGCCGAGGACCAGACCACCGGCGCCCTATACCGTTTCGACGGACGCGAGGCGAGCCGCGTGGACGACGGCTACGTGATCACCAACGGCCCGGCCATCAGCCCCGACGGGCGCACGCTGTACCATACCGATACGCTGGCGCAGCGCATCTACGCCTTCGACCTGGGCCAGGACGGCCAGGTCGCGCGCAAGCGGCTGTTCACCGAACTGGCCGACGGCGGCTATCCGGACGGGATGGCGGTCGATGCCGAAGGCTGCCTGTGGGTGGCCACCTTCGGCGGCTGGCGCATCGACCGCTTCGACCCGCAGGGACGCAAGGTGGGCGAAGTGCGCTTCCCGTGCGCCAACATCACCAAGCTGGCCTTCGGCGGCGACGACCTGCGCACCGTGTATGCGACGACGGCGCGCAAGGGCCTGTCCGCCGCCCAGCTCGAGGCGCAGCCGCTCGCGGGCGGACTGTTCACCTTCCGCGCCGACGTGCCGGGACTGCCGCAGCATGCGCTGCGGCTGCAGGATCAACCATAGAATAATCGACTCAATGAGCAACCACGTGAGCAACAACGCGAGCAATAAGGCCAAACGCCGCTACCGGTCCCAGGACTGGTTCGACAATCCCGAGCGCATCGACATGACCGCGCTCTACCTCGAGCGCTTCATGAACTACGGCATCACGCCCGAGGAGCTGCGCTGCGGCAAGCCGATCATCGGCATCGCCCAGAGCGGCAGCGACATCACGCCGTGCAACCGCATCCACCTGGAGACCGTCAAGCGGGTGCGCGACGGCATCCGCGACGCCGGCGGCATCCCGATGGAATTCCCGCTGCATCCGATCTTCGAGAACTGCCGCCGCCCGACCGCGGCGCTGGACCGCAACCTGGCCTATCTGGGCCTGGTCGAGATCCTGCACGGCTATCCGATCGACGCCGTGGTGCTCACGACCGGCTGCGACAAGACCGTGCCGGCCCAGCTGATGGCCGCTGCCACGGTCGACATTCCCGCCATCGTGCTGTCGGGCGGACCGATGCTCGACGGCTGGTTCGAGGGTGAGCTGGTGGGTTCCGGCGCCGCCATCTGGAAGGCGCGCCGCCAGCTGGCGGCCGGCGCCATCGACGAGAAGAAGTTCGTCGACATCGCCACGGCATCGGCGCCCTCGAGCGGCCACTGCAACACCATGGGCACCGCCTCGACGATGAATGCCGTGGCCGAGGCGCTGGGCATGTCGCTGACCGGCTGCTCGGCGATCCCCGCGCCTTACCGCGAGCGCGGCCAGATGGCCTATGAAACGGGCCGGCGCATCGTCGAACTGGCCAAGGACGACGTGCGGCCCTCGCAGATCATGACGCGCGAGGCCTTCCTCGATGCGATCGTGGTCAACGCCGCGATCGGCGGATCGAGCAACGCCCAGCCGCACATCGTGGCGATGGCGCGCCATGCGGGCGTGGAAATCACGCCCGAGGACTGGATGGAATACGGCTACGACGTGCCGCTGCTGCTGAACATGCAGCCGGCCGGCAAGTACCTGGGCGAGCGCTTCCACCGCGCCGGCGGCGTGCCGGCCGTGATGTGGGAGCTGGAACAGGCGGGCCTGCTGCGCTCGCAACGCCCCACCGTCACCGGCAAGACCATGGCCGAGAACATCTACGACCGCGAGACCGACGACCGCGAGATGATCAAGCCGTTCGCCGAACCGCTGAAGGAAGCGGCGGGCTTCCTGGTCCTGAAGGGTAATCTGTTCGACTTCGCGATCATGAAGACCAGCGTGATTTCGCCTGCCTTCCGCGCGCGCTACCTGGCCAATCCGGGGCAGGAGAACTGCTTCGAGTGCAAGGTGGTCGTGTTCGACGGATCGGACGATTATCACGGTCGGATCAACGATCCGAGCCTGGGCATCGACGAGAACACGATGCTGGTGATCCGCGGCGCGGGTCCGGTGGGCTGGCCCGGTTCGGCCGAGGTGGTCAATATGCAGCCGCCCGATCACCTGATCAAGGAAGGCATCAACAACCTGCCGACCCTGGGCGACGGCCGCCAGTCGGGCACCTCGGACAGCCCGTCGATCCTGAACGCCTCGCCCGAGAGTGCGGCCGGCGGCAACCTGTCGCTGCTGCGCACCGGCGACGTGATCCGGGTCGACCTGAACCATGGCCGCTGCGACGTGCTGCTGTCGGACGAAGAGCTGGAAGCGCGCCGCCAGGACACGCCGCCGGCGATCCCCGCCAGCCAGACCCCGTGGCAGGAAATCTACCGCGCCACGGTGGGCCAGCTGCACAAGGGCGCGTGCATGGAGCTGGCCTTGCCGTATCGCGGCGTGGGGCACGACATGCCCCGCCACAACCACTGATCGGGCCGCGCGGTCACTCCACCACGACCGCGCTGCTGCCTCCGCCGGCGGGTCGCACCAGCACCTTGGTCGCGATCCGCTCGGTCATCTCCTGCACGTGCGAGATCACGCCGACCTTGCGGCCCATCGACTGCAGCGCATCCAGGGCGTCCATCGCCACCCCCAGCGTCTCGCTGTCGAGGCTGCCGAAGCCCTCGTCGATGAACAGCGATTCGACCCGCACCCGGTTCGAGGACAGCGACGCCAGGCCCAGGGCCAGCGCCAGCGACACCAGGAAGGATTCGCCGCCCGACAGGGAATTGACCGAACGCACTTCACCGCCCATGTCCTGGTCGCGCACCATCAGCGCCAGTGACGGCATGCCCTGGTAGCTGACGCGTTCCAGGCGGTAGCGCCGGGCCAGCTGCTTCAGGTGTTCATTCGCGTAGCCGAGCAGCACGTCCAGCGTGAATTGCTGGGCGTAGTTGCGGAACTTCTTGCCGTCGCTGGAGCCGATCAGCTCCGACAGCTTGCCCCAGCGCTGCTCGACCGCCTGCTGGCGCTCGATCTCGGCCAGGCTCGATTCGGCCTGGCGCCGTCGCTCGTCGTCCTGCATCGCACGCAGGCGCAGCGCGGTCGCCGCTTCGATCGACGCCTGGCGTTCGACCACCAGCGCGTCGACCATCGCCTGAATGACGTCCATCGGCTGGCCGTCCGGCGGCGCCGACTCGAGATGCGCCGCGCGCCGGGCGCGCCGTTCGGCCAGGACCGCGGTGGCATTGGCGACCCCGGTCTCGATGGCGTTCAGGGCGCTGCGCTCCTGCGCCAGCCAGGCGGCGCCGACCTGCAGCAGGCGCGCCAGTTCGTCGGTATCCGCGATGTCGTCGAGGCCATCGGCCTGGCGCCGGTAGTCTTCCAGCCAGTCGGCGAGTCGCGCGCTGGCCGTGGCGCCGGACTGGTCGAGTTCCGCGATGCGCTCGACCAGCTGGGCCTGCGCCGTGCGGGCCCGGGTCTCGGCCTGGGCCGCCTCATTGGCTGCTTGCTGGCGCGCCGCTACCTGTTCGCGCGCGCCGCTCACGGCGGCAGTCAGCTCGCGTTCGACCTCGCTCGCCGCGCGGCCTTGCCACAAGCTGGCGCGCGCCGCGCGTTTCGCGCTCGACTCGCCGTCGATGCGCTCGAACTGCGCGGCCAGCCTGGCGCCCGCCGCATCGATCTCGGCGATGCGCGCCTGCAGCGCGCCTGCTTCGACTTCCAGGGTCGCGCTCGCGGCGGCGCCGCGCGCCTGGGCCTCGGTCTGCTCGCGCCATCCGTCGGCTTCCGTCGCGCGGGCCTGGCTCCAGCCTGCGGGATCACGGCGCCACGCCGTCTGCCAGCCGTCGCCGTGGGCGGCGGCCATGGCAGGATCGAGTTCGGCCAGCAGGGCATCCAGCTGCGCGGCTGCCGCCTGCCGGCCGGCGTCCAGTGTTTTCAGCTCGTTCTGCAGGCGGGCCGCCGTGTCGCGCTCGGCCTCGGCATTCCGGCGCAACCCGGCCAGCACCGATTGCGCGCCGTCGACGTCGCGCTGGGCCGCGTCGCGCGCGCTGGCGGCGGCGCGCCAGGCTTGCTCGCGCCGCGCCAGCGCATCGAGGGCTTCGCGCACGGCGCCTCGCTGGGCGCCGAACCAGTCGCTGCGTTCCGGTTCGGCTGGCGCCTCGGCCGCCAGTGGATCGGCTTCCCAGGCATCAAGCAGGCCGGCGATGCGCAGATCGAGCGTCGTGCGGTCCTGGGACAGCGCCGCGAGTCGTTCCCGGGTGGCGGCGAGGGCGGCGCCGTGGGTCGCCTCCAGCGCACCATTCTCGCGCACGCCCGCGCGGCAGCCATCGACTTCGGCCCGCAGGCCGGTCAACATCGCCTTCAGCGTCGCATCCTGGTGGGCGTATGGGTGCGCGAGGGCGCCGCACACGGGGCAGGGATCGTCGTCGACCAGGTGCGCGCGCAGCTGCTCCACATTGGCGGCGCACGCCAGTTCGGCGGCGCTCAGCGAGCGTTCGGCCTGCGCCATCGCCGCTTCCAGTGCCGGCGCCGCCGCGCGCGCCTCCTGCAGGGCGCGTTCGGCGCCGGCGGCAGCGGTTGCGGCGCGCTCGGTTTCGCGCGCGAGTCCGGCCAGCGTTTCGCGCGCCGCCGACAGCTCGAGCCAGGTGCGTTCGGCCGCCGCCAGCCGTTCGCGGCGTCCTTCCAGCTGCTGGCGCTCGGCGCCGATCGCCTCGGCGTCGAACTGTCCGAGCGCCGCCATCGCCGCGCGCCGGTTCGCCTCCAGGGTGTCGAGTCGTTCGATGGCCTGTGCGAGTGCGCTGGCCGCCTGGGCGTCACGTCCGGCCGCCTGATCGGCCGCCGTGCGGGTTGCCGCCAGCGCCGTTTCGCCGGCCGCCAGCGCGGCTTGTGCCTGGCCGGCCTGGCGCAGCAGGCGTTCCCACTGCGGCCAGCCGGTGGCTACGGCTTCGTGCCGCGACTGGGCCGTCAGCCACGCCGAGGCGGCCTCGATCAGGCCGCGTGCGTGCGCGAGTTGTTCGGACTTCGACCCATGCTGGGCACGCGCCTCGCGGGCTTGCTGGCGCGCCGCTTCCAGCGCGGCTTTTGCCTGGGCATGGCCGGGAGCGAGCGTCTCGAGCGCCGCATCCAGCGCCTTGGCCTGGTCCAGTTGCGGGCCGGCGGCGCGCAGCCGCTCTTCACTGGCGTCGAGGCGCGCGATGGCGGCGTCGACTTCGGCGTTGCCCGCGCGGCGCGCTTCCAGCGCCGCAGCCAGCTCGCCTTCCAGCTTGGCGACGGCGGAATGGGTCTGGCGCCGCTCGGCTTCCAGGCGCTGGACTTCGACGGTCAGCGGCCGCGCGCTCTGTACCGCTTCCAGCGTGGCCAGGCGCTGGCGTCGCTCGGCAGTCGCGACACGCTCGCCGTTGGCGGCGGCCAGCGCTTCCTCGGCCTGGGCTTCGCCGCGCCCGAGCTTGTCGAGCTCCTGGTGCCAGCGCAGCTGCTGTTCCAGCAGGGTGTAGCGGCTGTCGAGCGCTTCGCGCGCGGCGTCGGCGGCGCTGCGCTCGAGGTCGAGCTGGGCGCGTTCGCTCGGTGCCAGCGGCGCCACATTGGCGAGCCTGGCCTGCAGCACCTGGGTGCGCTGCTGTTCGAGCTTGTAGCGCTCGAAGGCGCGGCGCGAGATCTCGCTGTAGACCGTGGTGCCGGTCAGGGTCTCGAGCAGCTCGCCGCGCTCGTTCTCGTCGGTCTTGAGGAAAGCCGAGAACTCGTTCTGCGCCAGCAGCACGGCGCGCGTAAACTGCTCGAACGACAGGCCGATGCGCTGCACGATCTCCGCCGCCACTTCGGTCTTGGTGCCGCCGATCGGCGCGAGTTCCGGCAGGCGGTGCAGGCTCATCCTGGCCGGCTGCAGCGCGCCGCCCGGCTTGCCATAGGAACGGCGCACGCTCCAGCGCGCGCGGTAGCGGCCGTCGTCGCTGCCGACGAAGTCGACTTCGGCCCAGGCCTCGGCCGCGCCCCGCCGCAGCAGGGTGCGCGGATCGAGCGCCGAGACGGTGTCGCCGCCGACGTCCGGCAACTGGCTGCCGGCCCGCTTGAGCATGCGCGGGGTGGCGTCGTACAGCGCCAGGCACAGGGCGTCGAGCAGGGTGCTCTTGCCCGCGCCGGTCGGGCCGCTGATGGCGAACAGGCCGGTGGTGGCCAGCGGTCCGGACTCGAAGTCGACCGCGAATTCGCCCGCCAGCGAGGCCAGGTTCTTGCCGCTGATACGGAGGATCTTCATGGCGCGTCTCCTCCCACGGCGTGGAACAGCTCGGCGAACGCGTCGATCTGGTCCGGCGGCGCCTCGTCGCCATACTTTTGCCGCCACAGGCGGCGGAAGATGTCGTCCGGCTGCAGCTGCGCCAGCTGGTCCAGGCTCAGGGCTTCGGTCTCGCTCGACGCCGCGACCAGCTTGCGGGTCGGCTCGATCTTGGCCAGCCGCACCGGCTTGCCGGCCAGGATGGCCTCGACGCGGGCGCGCAGACCCGGCTCGGGCCCGTCCAGCAGCACCCGCACCTCCAGGTAGGGCCAGGCCTGCTGCGGCAGATCCGCGTCCAGCGCCAATGCTTCCAGCGCCGCCAGCGCCTCTTCCGGTGGCGCCGGCAGGGCCGGCACGCGCAGCAGTTGCACCGGACGCGGTACATATAAAGGTGTGACTACGGCGGGATTGGCGCCATCGAGATCGATGCGCAGCACCTGGTGCCGGTAGCCGACTTCGGAGAACGACAGCGGCAGCGGGCTGCCGCAGTAGCGCACGTGTTCGAGGCCGCCGACGCGCTGGGCCAGGTGCAGGTGGCCAAGGGCCGCATAGGCGATGCCGGCGTCGAACATGCCGACCGGCAGGGCTTCGCTGCCGCCGATCACGATGCGGCGCTCGGAGTCCTCGGACGGCTGGCTCCTGGCCATATGGCAGTGGCCCATGGCGACGATGGGCTGGCCCTCGGCCGCCCGTTCGCGCGCCAGCGCATGCGCCTGGCGGTAGAGCAGGGCGGTGCCGTGCTCGTAGGGGTCGCGCACGCTGTCGTCAGCCGCTTGCCCGCCTTCGGCGGCGCGCAGGCGCGGCAGGTCGCCCGGACGCAGGAAGGGCACGGCCAGGCACCAGGCCGCCGTGTTGCCGTCATGGTCCGAGAGCGGCACCAGCAGGCGCTCCAGGTCGATCTCGCCGTCGCCGCGGCGCGGGACGTTGCCGACCACGATCGTGCCGTGGGCTTCCAGCAGCGGCGTCGGCGCTTCCAGCCGGCCCGGCGAATCGTGGTTGCCGGCGATGACCACCACCTGCAGGTGCGGCGCGCGGGTGCGCGCCTGCTGCAGGAAGCGGTACAGCTGGCGCTGGGCGCTCGAGGACGGGTTGGCGGTGTCGAAGATGTCGCCCGCGATCAGGAGCACGTCGATGCGCTCCTCGACCAGCGTGTCGGCCAGCCAGTCGAGGAAGCACTGGTGTTCGTAGGTCCGGTCGTGATTGTGCAGGGTCTGGCCGAGGTGCCAGTCGGAGGTGTGCAGCAGCCGCATGAGAGACTCGAGAAAGGTGGAACGACAAATCGGCGCCTACTATAACGCAGCCGGCCGCTCGTCTCGCGATCCGGCGCATGCGCATGCCGCAGATCGACGCCATCAGCGTGGTCGCGCGCAGTCCCTGCCTGGTGTTGTGGAGCCGGCTGGGCGACGACGTGGAAGGGCATTTTGTAGAGGAAATTCACCCCGTCCGACCTCGCTCGCATCGTGAAATCGGGTTTGAGAAATGTCAAACCCGCCCACCTCCTTCTCTCTACACTACGAAGTTCCTGACGGCCGGCACATAACCAGACAATAGCCGGCTACCCCTATAAAGCATCCCCGGCCGCACCAGGCGTGGACTGTCCACGTGGGCCGGAGGAGCAAATTGAGAGGAGACACCATGCTGACATCAACCTATACGCTGGTCGCCTTGTCCGTCGAGCAGGCACGCACGCGGATCGAGGTGCAGGCGTTGCTCGAACGCTGGCGACCTTGCACCTGGTGGGGCGAACCGCCTGCCATGCGGCAGTACGAACAGGCTTGCGATGCGCTGCGCCGGGTCTGCGAGGCCTGCCACTGGCGCAAGCTCGACAAGTTCGTGCTGCCGGCCCTGCGCCGCCGCGGCGAGGATGCCGCCCGGCTGGTGGCCGAGCTGGATGGGTTGAGCCGGCAGGCGCTCGAAGCGCGCCAGGCG
Organism: Massilia oculi; assembly: GCF_003143515.1. NCBI lineage: Bacteria > Pseudomonadati > Pseudomonadota > Betaproteobacteria > Burkholderiales > Oxalobacteraceae > Massilia > Massilia oculi. The sequence goes on from NZ_CP029343.1 coordinate 4,984,023, forward strand.
GCGCAGGCGGCCGCCGTCGACGGCGATCCCGGCTGCCTGGCGGCGCTCGAGCGCTGCTGCGAGCTGCTGCTCGAACGCCTCGACCGCGAAGAGCGCGAACTGCTGCCGCTGGCGCGCACCATGATCCCGGGCGAGACCTGGTTCGCCATCGCCAACCAGATGCTGGCGCATGACGCCCACCAGAGCGAAAGCCGGGGTGAAACCCGTGGTGACGGCCGCGGCGCCGACCTGGGCGTGCTGCGCGGCCTGCCGCCATCTGACCTTTCCTCAAGGCAAAATCGGCTTTGCCATTCTTAAATTGCCGCTTGTAAACTGAGGAGGGCAGCCGGGCCGGACATGCCGATCGATACCGACGTTCTTTGCTATGATGGGAGTTTTGGAAGTGCGATTTCATCATGTTCGAATTCCTATTCAAGCGGCAGGGCGGGAAATCGGCTACGTCCGGCGACAAGCCGGAGGCCAGGCCTGCCGCGGCCAAGGCTTCCGCGGCGGCTGGGGCCAGGTCCGTCTCCGGCAAGTCGGGCAGTGCGGCGTCCGGCCCGGCAGCTGCCCCTGATGCCCGCGCTGCGCTCGCCGATGCCCGCGCGCGCCAGGCCGAACGGCTCAAGCAATTAGGCGCCGACGAAGCGGCTGCCGTCGATTTCATCCTCCAATCCGAATTCTCCGAACTGCGCCTCGCGGCGGCCGAACTGGTCCATGCGCGCGCTCACCTCGAGCACGTGCACACCGCGATGCGCAACGTCGACCGCCGCGTCGCCAAGCTGGTGCAGGGCAGGCTGGACGCGATCCGCCACCACGAATCCGAGCTGCGCCGCGGCGAAGAAGCGCTGGCCCAGGCCAGGTCGCTGCTGAACGACACCCTCCTGACCCCGAACCATGTGGCCGAGCTGGACCGCAAATGGTCGGTCATCCGCGCGCCCGAGCTGGCGCCCGACTTCGACACGGTGCGCGCCGAGCTCGGCCGCCGCCTCGAATCGCAGGTGGCGCTGCAACGCGCCATGATCGACCGCCTGGCCGTCTTGCGCGCCCTCGCGGCGGACGGGCTGGACGCGGTCGCGCTGGCCGCACGCCTGGCCGAACTGCAGCAGGAGCACGAGGCGGCCCTGGCCGATCCCGGCCACGCCTCGCTGCCGCGCGCCCTGGTCGCCGAATTCGCGACCGAACACGCGCGCCTGACGGCTGGCCTGGTGACGATCGAGCAGGACCAGGCCGCGCTGGCCGCACGCGAGGCGGCCCTGGCTGCATGGCAAGCCCTGGCCCCGGCCGAACTCAAGCAGGAAGCGCTGCGCCGGGAGTGGCAGCGCTTGCCCGCCTTGCCGGCGAACGCCGCTGGCGGCGCCCTGCAGGAGCGCTTCGATGCGCTGCTCGCGAGCCTGCCGCAGGAAACGCGCCTGCCGAAGCCGGCTCCGGCCGTGAAAGAGGCCGCCAGGCCGGCCGCGCGCGGCGCCGACCAGGCCTTCCTCGACAAGTTGGATGCGCTCGAAGCCGCCTTGCAGCACGGTTCGCTCGGCACCGCCGCCGAGCTCGACAAGGCGTTGAAGGAAGCCAGGGACAAGGGCCTGCGCCTGAACGCGCCGCAGGCCGACCGCCTGGCCCATCTGCGCGCCGAGCTCAAGCGGTTGTCGGACTGGGCGCGCTGGGGCGGCAACGTCTCGCGCGAAGAACTGATCAAGACCGTCGAATCGCTGCCGACTCAGGGCCTGGCGATGGCCGAGCTGGCCAAGAAGGTGGGCAGCATGCGCGACCGCTGGAAAGCGCTGGACAGCCTGTCCGGTCCGGCGCCGCGCAGCCTGTGGGAGCGCTTCGACGCCGCCTGCAGCATCGCCTATGCGCCGGCCGCGGCCCATTTCAGGCAGCTGGCCGATGAACGCCACGCCAACGCGGCGCGCGGCCAGGCCCTGGTCGAGGAAGCGCAGGCCGAGATCGTGCGCCTGCAATCGGGCGAGGCCGACTGGAAGCACGTGTCCGGCACCGTGCAGCGCCTGCGCACTGCCTGGAGCCACCTGGGTGCAATCGACCGCAAGGAAAAGAAGCGCCTGGACGCGTTGTTCGCCGACGCCTTGACCACCCTGCAACGTCCGTTGGAAGACCAGCGCAAGGTGGAGATCGCGGTGCGCGAGCAGCTGATCGAAGAGGTGCGCAAGCTCGACCCGCACGAGCGCCATGCGGTGGACATGCTGCGCGAGCTGCAGGCGCGCTGGCAGGAACATGCGCGCGCGCTGCCGCTCGAGCGCAAGGCCGAGCAGGCGCTGTGGCAGCGCTTCCGCGGTGCCTGCGACGCGCTGTTTGCCGCGCGCAAGGAGCACGCGCACGCGGCCGACAGCGAGCGCCGCGCCCACGAAACCGCCAAGGAAGCCGTGTGCGAACGCCTGGAAGCGGCTGCGCAAGATGCCACGCCTTCCAACGTCGGCAAGCTGCTGCGCGAGGCGGCCGCCGAATGGCAGGCGATCGGCCCGGTGCCGCGCGCCCACGAGGCGCGCATCGACAAACGCTACCACGCCGCTGTCGCCAAGGTGCAGCAGCATGCCGACGCCGCCCGCCGCGCCCAGGATACGGTCCTGGCCGGCGCCGTGCGCGACAAGCTGCGCCTGGTCCAGGCGCTCGAGACGGCGCTGGCCAATCCGGCAGCGCATACCCAGGCCTCGGACTGGCGCGGGCGTTGGGACGCCATGCTGGCGCTGGACGGGGGCTACGAACCGATCCTGCGCGCGCGCTACGATGCCGCCCTGGCGGCCCTGGATGCATCCGAGGGCGAGCGCGCCGCCTACGTGCGCCAGATGGAAGAGAACCGCGAACGCGTGCTGAGCGACTTGCTGCGCCTGGAAATCGCGGCCGGCATCGACAGCGGCCCCGAGTTCGCGCGCGAGCGCCTGCGCCTGCAGGTCGAGGTGCTGCAAAGCTCCCTCAAGTCGGGCCGGAAGCCGGGTGCGCAAGCGGCCGAGCTGCGCGCGCTGCTGGCGCTCGCGGCCCTGCTCGACGTGCGCACCGAGACCCGTATCGAACACCTGTTGCTGCGCCAGCCGAAGGACCATTCATGAACGAAGCAAGGGTGCAAAGCGGGGATTTCGACCTCGGCCAGGAAGTGGCGCGCCTGCGCGCCGGCGATGCGCGCATCGGCGCCGTGGTGTCTTTCGTCGGCACCGTGCGCGACCTGAACGATGGCGCCAGGGTCTCCGAGATGGAGCTGGAACACTATCCGGGCATGACAGAAAAGTCGCTGGAAGCGATCGCGGCGCGCGCCTGCGAACGCTGGCCCCTGTACGGTACCTTGGTCATCCACCGCGTCGGCCCGCTGGCGCCGCTGGACCAGATCGTGCTGGTGGCCTGCAGCGCCGCGCATCGGGGAGATGCGTTCGCGGCCTGCGAGTTCATCATGGACTACCTCAAGACCGAGGCCCCGTTCTGGAAGAAAGAGCAGACGCCAGACGGCGCGCGCTGGGTCGACGCCCGCGTCACCGACGACACCGCGAAGGCCAGGTGGGAAGCGCCTTGAGCTTTGCCGCGATCGGCCTGGGCGCCGCGCTCGGCGCCTGGCTGCGCTGGGGCCTGGGGCTGTGGCTGGGCGGCCTGCATGGCTTCGTGCAGGTCGGGACCCTGGCGGCCAACCTGGTCGGCGGCTTTCTTGTCGGCCTGGCGCTCGGCTTCTTCGCCGACCAGCCGCAACTGGCGCCCGAGTGGCGCCTGTTCGTCATCACCGGCTTCCTGGGCGGGCTGACCACGTTCTCCAGCTTCTCGGGCGAATCGGTGCTGCTGCTCCAGCGCGGTGAGGTCGGCTGGGCGCTGGCGCATACCGCGCTGCACCTGGCCGGCTCGCTGCTGCTGTGCGCGGCCGGCTTCGCCACATGGCGCTTCCTGCGTGGCTGAGCCATCCCATCCGGCCGCGCCGATGACCCTAGGGCGCCGCATCGATGCCGCCATCGCCCTGGTCCGGCAGGGCGCGTTCCAGGATGCGCTGGCGTCGGTGGATGATCTGCTGGACGGCGCGGCCGCCGATGTCGATGCCCTGAACCTGGCGGCCGCCTGCGCGCTGGCGCTCGGCCAGCCGCTCGAGGCCGAGCGCCGCTGGCGCCAGGCGCTGGCGCTGCAGCCCGGCCATCCGGCATGTCTCGACAATCTGCGCATCCTGCTGCAGGAGCAGGCCGATGGCCTGCAGCGGCAGGGACTGCGCGCCGAGGCCGAGGCGCGCTACCTGGCGGCGCTCGCACTGCAGCCCGACCAGCCCGAACTGCACAACAACCTGGCCGTGCTGTACGCCGGCGCCGGACATGCCGACCCGGCCGAAGCCCATTACCGGCGCGCGCTGGACCTGCGCCCCGCTTATGCCGAGGCCTGGCACAATCTGGGCCTGCTGTACACGGCGCGCCGCCGCCTGCCGGAAGCCGAGGCGGCGCTGCGCGCATACGTGGCGCTGCGGCCGCACGATCCGGAAGGCCTCAATTCGCTGGGCAATGTGTGCCAGTACCTGCATCGTGTGCTTGATGCGGAGGCGCTCTACCGCCAGGCGCTGGCGCTCGCCCCGCGCAATGCCCGCACCCTGAACAACCTCGGCGCGCTGCTGCAGCGCGAAGGTCACGCCACGCAGGCCGAGGCGTCCTACCGCCAGGCGATCGCGGCCGATCCGGACTATCCGGAAGCGCGCTGGAACCTGGGATTTCTGCTGCTGTCGCGCGGTCGCCTGGAAGAGGGCTGGCCCTGGATGGAGGCGCGCTACGATCCGGCGCTGGCGCGCCCGATCGCGACCGCGCCCCAGCTCGGCTGCCCGCAATGGCGGGGCGAGCCCCTGGCCGGGCGCGGCATCGTGGTGTGGCCTGAGCAAGGCTTCGGCGACACCGTCCAGTTCGTGCGCTACCTGCCGCTGTTGAAGGCGGCCGGCGCCGGCCGGGTCACCCTGGTATGCCAGGACGCCTTGCTGCCGCTGCTGGACGCGGTGCCCGGCGCGGACCGGGTGGCGGGCCTGGGCGCGGCGGCAGGGCTGCCGCCACACGATTGCTGGGTTTTTCTCCTGAGCCTGCCGTTGCATGCGCAGACCTCGCTGGCGACGATCCCGGCGGCGCTGCCCTATCTGGCGCCGGATCCGGCGCGCGTGCGCGATTGGCGCACGCGGCTGGCGCAGGATGGCGCCGGCATGCGGGTCGGTCTGGCGTGGCGCGGCTTCGGCGGCCACGTCAACGACGCCAACCGTTCACTGCCCGGCGTGGACTGCCTGGCGCCGCTGCTGGCCGTGCCGGACGTGCGCTTCTTCAGCCTGCAGCGCGGCATGGAGGCCGGCGCCGGCGAAGCGTTGCCTGCGCACCTGGCCGACCTCGGCCCGGAGATAAACGACTTCGGCGACACCGCCGCCATCGTGTCCGCGCTCGACCTGGTGATCTGCGTCGACACCGCCGTGGCCCATGTGGCCGGCGCGCTGGGCAAGCCGTGCTGGGTCCTGCTGCCTGCCGTGCACCCGGACTGGCGCTGGATGGACGAGCGCGCCGATTCGCCCTGGTATCCCGGCGTGATGCGCCTGTATCGTCAGGCGGCGGCCGGCGACTGGGATACGGTGGTGCGCAAGGTCGCTACTGACCTGATTAGTGTGGTAATTTCTCACGTGAAATAATGTGTATTTGGTGAGGGTGTATCGCGATCGACGTCACAAACTGTGGTGAAAATGCACACCGCACGTACCAATATGAGCCTGTCGGCATTTAGTATTGTTCAGCAGCATTGTTTCCGTTAAATAATATCGGTTTTACGGCTTTCGCCGTCTTCGTCACTTACCGATATTGTCATGAACCATATTTACCGCCTGATCTGGAACAAGAAACGCCATATGCTGATGGCCGTCGCCGAAGTCGCCAGCGCGAACGGCAAGGAAACCGTCAGCGACGCCGGCGTGCGGTGCGAGGTGGCGGGGACGGACCGGGGATTCACCGGCGCGCGCACCCTGCTGGCGACAGCCGTCGCGGCGCTGTTCCCGATCCTGGCGCTGGCGCAGAACGGCGGGGCGTACGACACCCGCCACATCGCCGAGCTGACTAGGTTGACCCTGAACGACGCGGATGACTCGAATGCGCAGGCCGCCGGCTGGCATATCGACAATGACGGCGAGCTCGATATCTCCGCGACCGATGCCGGCACCAGCCTGCAGAGCCTGTCGGGTTCCGGGACCGTGCTGCTGGGCGAGCGCCTGCTCACGCTCACCAACGCGAGCCCGGACCATGTCTTCCTGGGTACCATCCAGGGTTCCGGCGGCCTGCTCCTGGCAGGCGGCATCGGAATGCTCGGCGGCCTCAACGCGTACGAGGGCGCCACGACGATCAACGGCGGCGCGAGCCTGGCCCTGTCCGGCTCGGGCAGCATCGCGCTCTCGAGCGGCGTGCTGAATAATGGACAGTTCGACATCTCGGCCGCCGACAAGGACGTCGGCATCCGTTCCCTGTCCGGCAGCAGTTCGGGCAGTGTGGTGCTCGGCGGACGGACCCTGGTCCTCAGCGCCGCCAGCGGCCATTATGCGGGCGCGATCACGGGTGCGGGCGGCCTGACGGTCGAGGACGGCGAAGAAGTGCTCAGCGGCGTCAACCGTTACACGGGCGCGACCAGCATCGGCTCCGACGGCACCCTGGCCCTGAGCGGCAGCGGCGCCATCGCCATGTCGAGCGGCCTGTTCAACAATGGCGTGTTCGACATCTCGGCAAGCCATGACGGCGCCCAGGTACAGAATATGGAGGGCAATGGCGCGGTCTGGCTGGGCGGCAAAACGCTGACGTTGACCAATGCTGGCGGACAATTTGACGGCAGCATACACGGTTCGGGCGGCCTGGCGATCGCCGGCGGCTATGCGACCCTGACCGGAGCCCAGCACTATACCGGCGATACCACGATCGCGCAGCAGGCCGTGCTGTCGCTGACCGGACAGGCCAGCCTTGCCGCCTCGCGCGAAGTGGCTGTCGACGGCGCCCTCTACTTCACCCAGCCAGGCCAGGATACCCGGCTGCAGTCGCTGTCCGGCTCGGGCACGGTGATCCTGAATGACGACAGCCTGGTCCTGACCGATGCCCACAGCCGTTTCGACGGCGGCATCCATGGCGCGGCTGGGTTGACGGTTGCGCAAGGCACCCAGACCCTGAACGGCGCGAACTGGTACAACGGCGTGACCCGGATCGACGACGGCGCCGGGCTGGCGCTGGGCGGTTCCGGCAGCATCGCCCTCTCGAGCGGCGTGGTGGCCGATGGCCGGTTCGATGTCTCGCAGGCGACGGCCGGCGCGCAGATCACGACCCTGTCCGGCTCGGGTGCGGTATTGCTGGGCGGCCAGGTCCTGACCTTGACCCAGGCCAGCGGCAATTTCTCGGGCAGCATCCAGGGCTCGGGCGGCCTGGCCATCGCCGCCGGCCACGAAATCCTCAGCGGCGCCAATACCTATAGCGGCGACACGGTGCTGGCGCAAGGCGCCCGCCTGACGCTGGAAGGCGAGGGCAGCATCGCCAACAGCCGCCTGGTGCTCGACGGTAACCGCTTCGACATCGCTGCCACCGACGGCGGCGCCGCCGTCAAGAGCCTGTCCGGCTCGGGCTCGGTCATCCTGGGCGACCAGTCGCTCACCATCACCGGCGCCGGCGACACCTTCACCGGCAATATCCGCGGTTCCGGCGGCCTGGCGATCACCGGCGGCACCCAGGTGCTGGATACCCACCTGAGCGTGTTCCACGGCGCGACCACAATCGCGAGCGGCGCCACCCTGGGCCTGGCCGGCCAGGGCAGCGGCGGCCTGGCGATGTCGAGCGGCGTGCTGGTCAATGGCACGCTCGATATCGCCGCCATGCAGGTGGAAGCCGAGATCAAGACGCTGGCGGGCGCCGGCGCCGTCAACCTCGGCAACAACAAGCTGATCCTCACGAATGCCAGCGGCAACTTCTCGGGTACGATTCGCGGCTCGGGCGGCCTGGAACTGGCTTCTGGCCAGGAAATCCTGAGCGGACGCAATACCTACAGCGGGGACACCAGCATTGCCCAGGGCGCCACCCTGGCGCTGGCGGGTAACGGCAGCATCGCCAACAGCCGCGTCACTGGCGACGGCACGCTCGACATCGCAGCCAGCAACGGCGGCGCCGCCGTCAAGAGCCTGGGCGGCTCCGGCGCCGTCCTGCTGGGCGGCCAGACCCTGACCCTGACCCGGGCAAGCGATACCTTCAGCGGCCGCATCGACGGCTCGGGCGGCCTCACCGTCGCCGGCGGCAGCGCGGTGCTGGCCGGCGACATTCGCTACACCGGCCGCACCAGCATTGGCGCCGGCGCCAGCCTGGCCCTGTTGGGTAAGAGCAGCCTTGCCTCGTCGAGCGGCGTGCAGGCTGACGGCACCTTCGACGTCAGCCAGGCCGACAGCGCCCAGATCAAGACGCTGTCCGGCGCCGGCGCGGTCCGGCTCGGGAACAATACGCTGCGCCTGAGCGATGCCAATGGCACCTTCACAGGCGTCATCAGCGGCAATGGCGGCCTCGAGGTGGCAGCCGGCACTGAAACCCTGGGCGGCGCCAATACCTACCGCGGCGCCACCACCATCGGCCGCCACGCCACGCTGGAGCTCTCCGGCGACGGCAGCATCGCCGCCAGCCGGGTCGACGTCGCGGGCACCCTGGACGTTTCGCGCAGCGACGGCAAGGCCGCCGTCAAGAGCCTGACGGGCGCCGGCACTGTGCGGCTCGGCACGCAGACCCTGACCCTGGCCGAGGCCGCTGATAGTTTCGGCGGCAATATTACCGGCGCCGGCGGCATTAAGCTGGCGGGCGGCAAGCTGGGCTTTACCAGCGCCCAGGACTACACCGGCGCCACCGACATCGCCAGGGGGGCTACCCTGGCCCTGACGGGCAGGGGCGGCATCGCCGGCAGCGCGGTCGGCGTGGAGGGCGTGTTCGACGTCTCGGGTGCGTCCGGCAAGGTCGCGGTCGCGGGCCTGGGCGGCGCCGGCTCGGTATTGCTGGGGGCGAACGACCTGAGCGTGACGCGGGCCAACGGATCCTTCAGCGGCATCCTCGCCGGCAACGGCGGCCTGAACCTCGACGGCGGCAAGCTGTCCCTGGCCGGCAACAACACCTACACCGGCAAGACCGTGGTCGCCAACGCCACCCTGCGCACGCTGGCCGACGCCAACCTGGGCCTGGGCCGCAGCGCCCTCGAGCTGGCCGACGGCGCCTGGCAGACCGGCGCCGACATGACCCACACCCGCGGCCTGCTGCTGGCCGGACGCGGCACGGTCGACGTCGACGCCGCGACCACGCTAGTCGAGACCGGCAAGGTGGACGGCAGCGGCAAGCTGGTCAAGGATGGCGCCGGCACCCTGATACTGCGCGGCACGCTGGCCAACGGCGGCGGCCTGCAGGTGAGCGGCGGCACGCTGGCCCTGAGCGCCGACAACACCTTCACGGGCGGCGCCACGATCGGTTCCGGCGCCACCCTGCGCATCGACCGCGACGCCAACCTGGGCGCGGCCGGCAGCGGCCTGGTGCTCGACGGCGGCCGCCTGCAGACCACCGGCACGCTCGGCTCGGCGCGCGGCATCGAGGTGACGGCGAAGAACGGCGTGATCGATACCGAAGGCGCCGCCAGCGTCGTGACGCTGGACGGCGACATCAGCGGCGCCGGCCGCATCGTCAAGGACGGCGAAGGCACCCTGGTGCTGGCCGGCGACAACGCCGGTGGCCGTCTCGCGGCGAACCGGCCGGGCGATGGCTGGACCGGCGGCCTGACCATCAATTCGGGCCTGGTGAAGGTGACCAATTCCTGGGGCCTGGGCTGGGGCAGCGTGATGACCTTCAATTCGGGCACCATCCACGCCACGGTCGACATCCTGACCGGCCAGGACATCACCATGGGCCGCAAGACCGACATCAACGTCGATGCCGGCACCACCACCACGCTGGCGGGCGGCCTGATCTCGACCGGCGCCGGCGACGGCTGCTTCAACAAGACCGGCCTGGGCACCCTGAACGTGACGGGCGCGGCGCGCATCGACGCCACCTGCGTCCTCGAGGGCAAGCTGCTGGCCAACGGCGTCTTCGCCAGCAAGGTGATGGTCGCCAAGGGCGCCACGCTGGGCGGCGCCGGCACGCTGCAGGGGGACTTGATCGTCCACGGCACCCTGTCGCCGGGCAACTCGCCGGGCATGCTGAGCGCCGATTCGAACATCACGATGGCCGCCGGCAGCACCTACAAGCAGGACATCGGCGGCGCCCGCCAGGCCGGCATGGACACGCCGATCGGCGCGGCCGGACATTACTCCTTCCTGCACGTGGTCAACGGCAAGCGCTTCACGATCGAGGCCGGCGCCACGCTGGCGCCGGCGCTGAAGAACCTGTACACGCCCGGCCAGGCCGGCTACGGCTCGGCCCAGTTCGTGCCCGAGCTCGGCCAGAACTTCCTGATCCTGACCGCCGACGGCGGCATCGACGGCCGTTTCGATACCCTGGCGCAGCCGGATGGCCTGGGCGCCAATACCCGGCTGGCGGCCTTCTACGACCATGGCGGCAACAACAGCATCGAGCTGAAAGTGCTGCCGGCCTCGTACGCCACCTGGGCCGGGGACGCGAGCGCCAATGCGCGTTCGGTGGGCGCGGCCCTCGACCGCATCGTCGACCTGGACCAGGCCGGCAAGGGCAGCGCCGCCCAGACCAGCCTGAGCTACCAGACCGGTTCGCGCAACGCGCAGCAGCTCGGCGGCGTGCTGCAGGGCCTGGCGGGCGAGGTGCATGGCGCGCTGGCGGCGGCCCTGCCGCAGGCCAACTGGGAACTGCAGCGCACCCTGCTGCAGCGCGCGGACAGCCAGGACGGGCGCGCGCTGTGGATCGACCTCGGCGCCGGCCGCGCGAAGTGGAAGGGCGGCGACGTCGCTTCCGCGTTCGACGCCGACCGCGTGCAGGTCACGGTCGGCTTCGACCTGCTGAAGGAGCGCGATGTGCGCCTGGGCTTCGGCGCCAGCCACGCCAGCACCGACCTCGATGCGCTGGCCGGCAACGGCAAGCTGCGCCAGAACAAGGTGTTCGCCTATGGCGAGGCGGCCGCGGGCAAGGTCGTGTTCGACCTGCAGGGCAGCTATGGCCGCGACAAGACCGAAAGCAGGCGCGCCGATCCGCTCGATCCGGCGGCCGGCCTGGCCACGCGCGGCAGCGGCAACAGCGCGCTGCTGGGCGTCGGCGCCAGCCTGCCGACGCTGCTCGGGGGCGCCAGCTTCGCGCCGTTCGCCCGTGTGACGGCCCAGCGCGTCGAGCGCGACGCGCTGGCGGAAAGCCCGGCCTCGGTGGCGGCGCTGGCGCTGGACGAGTGGTCGGCCAACGGCGCCCGCGCGGTACTGGGCCTGTCCGGCGCGTCGCGCAACCTCGATCCGCTGCTGGCCTCGACCTGGCGCTTCAAGCTCGGCGCCGGCGTCGACGGTGGTGAGCTGCTGCGTCCGGTACTCGGCGCTACCCTGGCCGGCGAGCGCATCGCGGCCGGCGCGCCGGACGTGGGCCGCGGTTTCGTACAGGGCGGTGTCACCGGCACCGTCCAGCTCAGGAAGGGGGCCTATCTCTACTTCGGCGTGAGCGGCGAAGCACGCAGCGATTACCACACCGTGGGCGGCAACGCCGGCCTGCGCGGCGTGTTCTGATCGCCGCCGGAGCAGACCTAAGCTAGACTGTACGCCATGCTCGAAGGACTGCCCCATTTCTGGATCAACCGCGCCGCCGACGAAGGGCGGCGCCTGCTGGCGCGCGAGGCCTTCGAGCGCGCCGGCGTCGTTCACGCACGCATCGAGGCGGTCACGCCCGACACCTTGCCCACGGTGAAGGTGCGCGAGCCGTTCGCCAACTCGCTGTCCGAGCTGGCGATCGTCGCCTCGCACCTGCGCGCGGCCGGGGCCGCGCTCGACGCGGGCGCGGCGGCGGCGGTGATCATGGAAGACGATGTGCGCGCCCACCACCGCTACGACGGCGCGGCGCTGCTGGCGTCGGCGCCGCCGGACTGGGAAATCCTGCAGCTGCACGTGAGCCATGCGTCGGTGATCGGCGAGCTGGGCGAGCTGTACCTGCGCCACGGCATCCTGTGGCATGAATGGGAGCCGAGCTGCTACTCGGCCGGCGCCTGGGTCGCGCGGCGCGGCGCGCTGGCGTCGCTGCTCGCGCGCTACAGCCCGGACGGGGTCGGGCTCGACCTGTCCGGCGTGCACGCCTGGGGCAAGCTGGTGGCCGATCACCTGCTGTACCGGCGCACCGCCTGCTACACGGCGACGGTGCCGTACTTCTTCAACGACATCGGCCTCGACTCGACCCATGCGCCGCAGCGCGACGCCACCCACCATCGCCCCGGCGCGCTGGCGGCGCAGGGGCTCAGGCAGCGCATCCTCGCCGCCAGGGGCGCCTACCCGTTCGCGCTGGACCAGCGATGAACGGCGCCGGCCACGACGTCGCGGTGGTGATCGCCACCACCTGCCGCCTGTCTCTGGCGCGCGCCGTGCGCTCGGTCTACGGCCAGCGCATCGACGGACGCATCCAGGTCCTGGTCGGCGTCGATTGCGACCCGCACGGACGGCTCGATGCACTGCTGGCGCAGCTGGCGCCGGAATGCCCGCCCCACGTCACGCTCAGCCTGATCGACCTGGGTTACTCGACCTCGCGCCGCCATGGGGGCGTGCACGCCTCGTTCTACGGCGGCTCGCTGCGATCGGCGCTGACCCTGCTGGCCGACAGCCGGATCGTGGTCTATCTCGACGACGACGACTGGTTCAGGGACGACCATTGCGCGCGGGTGCTGGCCGCGATCGAAGGCAGGAAATGGGCTTTCTCCTACTCCGTTTACGCCGACGGCAACACCGGCCGGGAATTGTGCGTGGACGAGATCGAGAGCGTGGGCGTGGGCCGCGGCATCTATGCCGAGCGCTTCGGCGGCTTCGTGCGGCCCAGCGGGCTGGCGATCGACAAGCTGCAGCTGCTGCACCTGGTGCACCTGTGGTCATGCGCCGCGTTCGCGACCGGCGACGGCGAGGACCGGCTCGTGTTCGAGCAGCTGCGCCACGAGCCGCATGGCTGCACCGGCGTGGCCAGCGTGTGCGTGGCGCTCGACCCGAACGACGCGCTGCATGCGCGGCGGGTGGAATTCATGCGTACGCGCGGGGTGACGTATGACGGCGCCGACAAGGTCGAGTCGAGCCGCTAGCCCCGGCCGGCGCCAGGTTCAGGCTGGCGCGGCGGTGCCGGCAATGACCACCCGGTTACGCCCATCCTTCTTGGCCGCGTACAGGGCGCGGTCGGCTGCCTGCAGCGGATCGGCTTCCTGCCCGCCATCGCCGTTCCATTGAGCGACGCCGAACGAGGCCGAGATGCCCGAGATCGTCGCGCCCTGGTGCTGGATGACCATCTCGGCCAGGGTCTGGCGGATCGACTCGGCACACTTCGCAGCTTCTTCTGCGCCGCAATCGGGCAACATCAGCACCAGTTCCTCGCCGCCGTAGCGGCAGGCCACGTCGCTGGCGCGCACCCGCTGCAACAGGGTGCGGCTGGCCGCCTGCAGCACCAGATCGCCGCCATCGTGGCCGTACGTATCGTTGATGCGCTTGAAGTGATCGAGGTCGATCATCACCACCGAGCAGACGCTCCGGCTGCGCTGTGTGCGCGCCAGTTCGCGCTTGAGCGACTCGTCGAAGAATCGCCGGTTGTACAGGCCGGTCAGCGGATCGACGGTCGATTGATGGCGCAGCGTGTTGCGCAGCGAGACATTGCTGATCGCCAGGCTGAGCTGTTCGGCCAGCGAGACGATGTGTGCGTTGTCGCTCGGGCTTGCGTCGTGCCGGTCGCCGGCGATCACCAGGATCCCAATCACATCACCCTGGGAAATCATCGGCACGCAGGTCTGGGCCTCATGGTCACCGTGCCAGGTCGCGCGATGGTCGCAGCACAGATCGTGTTCTCTATTGGCGCGATGGACCTTGCCCAGGCGCAGGGCCCAGCATTCGCCTGGCGCCACCGTGGGCGGCGCATCTTCCATCAGGCCCCAGCTGGCCTTCAGTTCGAGCACGTCACGCGAATTGCGATATAGATAGACCGCGCCAGATGCGCCAGGCAACAGCTTGCGCAGGAATACCGGTAACACCCGCTCGAGCTCGGGCAGTGTCTTCACGCTATCGAGCGCCTGCAGCATATCGGCAGTAATCGCCAGGCGCTCGGCGCGTATGGCGGCCTGTTGCGCCAGCTGTGCGTTGTTCTCCGCCAGTAATGTCGACCGGCGCGCCGATTCCGCCTGTTCATTCAGGCTCCTGGTCACGATATAGATGGTGGCAAAAATCAGCACGACGCTGGCCAGGCTGGCGCCGATGCCCAGCGCCGAGTTGTAGCGCAGGGTCGCTGTCAGCTCGTCGCGCAAGCCGCTGCGGTGGTCGGCCAGCGCCTTTTGCTGGCGGCCGAGCAGGGTGCGCAGCTCGTCCATGATGATCCTGCCGCGCTGGCTGGCCACCATGTCCATTGCCGCCTGCGACTTTCCGGCTTTCTTGAGGCGGATGGTCTTGTCCATTTCGCGGACCTTCGCCTGGCTCAGTTCGACGATACGCGCCACCAGCGTGCGCTCCGCATCCGAACCGGCGTGCCGTTGCAGATGCTCGAGCGCGGCGGGTATGCCCGCCACGCCCGCGTTGTACGGGGCCAGGAAACTCTCGTCGCTGCCGATCAGGAAGCCGCGTTGCCCGGTCTCGGCGTCCTGCAGCAGTGTCAGCATGAGCCCGTAGGCACGTTCCTTGGCAGCCCCTTCCTTCAGCGCCTCCAGGGTGGCGTTCGCCTGGGAGCCGCTGAGGATGGGCAGCGTGGCAAGGCAGGCAAGGATGACGATGATGAGGGTGCCGAAAATCTTCAGGCTGGCGTCGAGTCGGGAAAACATGCTGGAGGGAAATAATAAATTTGGCAGATGATAGCCCGGGACGGGCGCGGCCAATGCGCGAAACAGCCGGCCACATTCGCTTCAGTTCGGACGATCGGCGCGTGGCGCCGTCGCCAGCGCCGCCGCGTAGGCCGCATGCGGTCCATGGGCGCCCAATGCCGCCAACGCCGTCTCGTATCCCGTCGGCGCCTGCTCGAAACTGGCCGCCGCCCAGATCGCCGCGAAGTGTTCCGCGGCCCAGGTATTCGCTCCGGTCTGCACATAGGTGTAGGCCCACGGCGCATCGAGCAGCAGCACCCGCCCGCGCCGCAGCATGGCGTGCATCACGGCGGTGTCCTCGCCGCGCGCCAGCGCCGGGTAGGGCGGCACGCTGGCGCGCCGCGCCAGCATCGAACCTTCCCATTCGCGGGCGCCGGACACGCCCAGCCGGCGCGCGCCCGGCGCCCACAGCAGCCAGCGCTGCAGGAACATCGCGTCGGCCCCCAGCGCCAGCAAGGCCTGCATTCCCAACCCGATGCGGTCGGGGTGGTACAGGTCGTCGTCGTCCCACTGGCAGACCCAGTCGCCGCGCGCGGCCTCCAGCGACAGGTTGCGCAGCTCGCCCAGGCTGGCCGCGGGTGTGGAAGGGTAGACCAGCCGGATGCGCTCGTCGCCCAGCTGGCGGCAATAGGCCTCGATCGCGGTGCCGGGCGCGTCGCAGACCAGCACCAGTTCGCGGCTGGCCCAGCCCTGGGCGCGGAAGCAGTCGACCGCGAAGCGCGCCGGGAACAGGCGGCCGCGGGTCACCATCAGGCACGATACCAACGGCTGCGCGCCGGGCCAGGCCAGCTGCTGCAGCACGCCTTGCGCCACCTGCACGCCGTCCTGGCCCAGCTTGAAGCCGGCGCCGCGGCCGGGGCCGGGCAGGAAGTCGGTCAGGTTCATGGGGCGGATTCCGGCAATGATTCCGGCAACGATTCCGGCAATGATTCGGGCAGGTAAGGCTGCGCCAGCAGCGCATAGGTCGAGGCGCCGGCGCGCACCCAGTCCTCGGTCAGCAGGCCGGCATGGAAGCTGGTGAAGTCGGTGCGCGCGGCGTCCCACCACAGGTGGCTGCACAGGTGCAGGCTGACCACGTCGCGCAGGTCGGGATCGATCCGCTCGAACAGGTTGCGCATGCCGTCCGGCGTCCACGGCTGGCGGTAGAAGTACTGGCGCGGCGCCACGTGCACCAGCTCCGGGTGCGCTTCCCACAGGCGCGTGGCGAGCTGGCAGGAGTGGCTGGTCCACTTGCCGTCGAAGGCGGCGTGGGAATCGTGCAGCCAGCGCGCGATGAAGGGCGCGCCGGGACTGGCCGCGATCAGGGCGTTGCACAGCGACGGGCGCAGGATGCCGCGTTCGTCGGGCAGGGCGCCTTCGTCGCCCAGCACGCAATCGTAATCATGCAGGTGGTCCGGCATGGGGGCGACGAACAGCGTGTCGATGTCGGCATAGATGCCGCCATGCCCGGCCAGCACCCGCAGGCGGATGAAGTCGGCCTCGTGGGCATAGCTCCAGCCGGCGGCGGCGATCAGGCGGCCTTCGCCGGATTGCTGGTAGGCGGCCTGCGGCAGCGCCTCGCGCGTCACCTTGCGCAGCACCAGGTGCGGCTTGATGCGATCCCACAGCGGCCCCCACGGTTCGTGGTCGTGGTGGAACCAGATCGCGTGGCCGGGGTTGAGACGGCGGCACGATTCGAGGCACAGGTAGTGCGCCAGGTGGAATGGTTCGTCCTGCACGCGCAGGCCGAACACGAAGTGGAAGATGCGCGGGATCATGGCTGGCCCTCCAGGACGCCGATCGCACGGGCGAACTGGCGCATGACGGCGCCTTCGGCGTAGCGGTTGGCGATGGTCTCGCTCAGGCGCCTGGCGTGGAGATCGGGCGCATCGCGGTGGATGAAGCGGTAGCGCATCTTGGCGCGCGCGTCCGCCACGTCGGCCACCGCCCAGCGCTGGTCCGGCGCATAGGTGGTGCCGGGCCAGTCGATCGCTTCCAGGCGGCCGCCGACCAGGCCCGGATGGTCGCGCCCGAGGTAGTCGAGGGGGCCGCTCCAGCCCGTCATCAGGACCGGACGCCCGAGGGTGGCGGCCTCGAAGGCGCCCATGCCCCAGCCTTCGGCGCGGCTCAGGGACACATAGGTGTCGCCGATGCCGTGCACGCGGTCGATCCAGCTGCCATCGAGGCCGTCGCCGGCCAGTACGCCGATGCGCGGCAGTTGCGCGCGTGGGCTGCGCGCGGCGAAGGCGCGGATGGTTTCCTGCACCAGCTCGCGCGAGGTCTTGCCCTGTTCGTGGGGCAGCGGGAAATGCACCGGCCGGGTCGAGGTCTTGATGCACAGGGCGGCCGCTTCGACGGCCGTGAATTCGGCGAGGAAGGCCTCGACCAGGCGCGGCAAGTCCTTGCGCAGCATCCAGGCGCCGATCGTGTAGAACACGTGGTCATCCGGCCGGAAGCCCATCCGCTCGCGCAGTTCGGCGCGTGCGGCGGGCGTGACGTCGTCGACCGCGTGGCGCCGGATGTGCGGCACCACGTGCACCGGCACGGTCACGCCGCCGGCGCGAAACGCATTCGCGTTGAAGGTCGACGGTACCAGCACCGCCTCGAAGCGGTTCAGGATCGCCGGCCAGTGGGCCGGGATGCGGTCGGCTTCCCAGGTGCAGTAGGCATAGTTGCGCTTGCCCGGCTCGAGGCAGGCTTCCAGGTATTCGGGCACCAGGTGGGCGACCACGATCTCGCAGTCGCGCGGTGCCGCGCAGCGCGCGAGGATGGCGGGCAGGTCGCGCAGGCCCGGGTCGGCGCCCGCCGCGCGCATGCATTCGAGCAGCCCGGGCGCCATGCCCGGTTCCCAGAACTGCAGGCCCTGCGGCCCCCAGAACACGGGCTGCCACTGTACCTCCAGGCCCAGGTTGAGCAGGCCGCGCACGTAGGCAAGGCCCGACAGGCCGTAGCCGGTGGTATCGCCGTAGGAGACATATTTGATGGTCATGCGGTTTCCTGGTGCGGTCGCTCGACGCGCAGGCCGGCGATGCGCAGCAGCCCCGCGCCGGCGCTGAAGACGCCGATCACGATGTCCTTGCGGCTGGTGGCGACGTCGAGGTCGAGCGCCGGCGTGGCCGCGCCGCCGCCCAGGCGGTGCCCGGCGCGCGCCAGCGGCAAGCCGGAATCGTTCTCCAGCGCCGCCAGGGTCACTGCGGCGCCGGCGGCCGCGTCGTCCAGCTCGAGCAGCACCCGGTAGCGGCCCGCCGCGAACGGGATCGGCAGGTGGCACAGCGCCACCGTGTCGAGCGCGCCGTCGCTCCTGGCCGGCGCGCCTGGATAGACCAGGCGGCCGCCGTCGAGCGTTGCCGCGGTGCGACCATGGCGCGCCAGGTAATCGGCCTGGATCAGCACCGGATAATCGGCGGCATAGGTCAGGCGGGCGTAATAGAAATCGTTGTAGTCGTTGACGCCCCGGTCCAGCCCCAGTTCCGCCAGCCCGGCGGCGCGTTTGGTGCGGTAGCCGATCAGGCGACCGTCGGTGGCGTCGACGAAGGCCAGCGACTCGGTATCGTTGCGCTGGGCCAGGTTGCTCACCTCGCCCAGGTGGATCTGGTCCGGTTCGCAGTGCAGGGCGATCGCCTTGCCCAGCAGCACCGGACCCGTGGGGCACAGCGAGGAAGCGCCACGGTAGCGGCTGCGGCAGTTGGCCACGATCATCCGGATCGCCGCCGCCAGGGCCGGCGCGCCGGCCGGCGCCCCCAGGATGGTGTTGCTCACGATCCAGGGCGCAACCACGGCGCGGTCGCGGAACACGATCAGCTTGCCCGATTCCAGCGGCAGCGGGGCATGGAAGAACACCGACAGGTCGGCATACAGCCCGCCGAACTCGTGCAGCAGGCACAGGCGCGCCAGGTCGGCGCGGTAGGCATAGGGCAGCAGCTGATCGTAGGCCCAGGCGACGTCGGCTTCCATATGGGTGCGCAGGAAATCGCGGATGGCGTCCTCGCGGTACACATGGTGCGGCAGGCCCGGGTGGTGCTCGCGCAACGACGCGAGATTGCGTGCGATGGCGGGCGGGAGCGCCTGGTCGGCAGGGGCCTGGTCGGCGATGAGAATGCTGAATAGGTTCATTGGCTGAGACGAAAGCGCGTGTCCGCATTGTACGGGATGGCGGGGGCGTGCGGCATCTTGAAAAGGCTCTGGCTCAACCCCATCTTGCTCTCATGCTAATAACAACCTCTACGGAGCAACACCATGCGGCAAGATAAATTGACGACCAAGCTCCAGGAAGCCCTGGCGGATGCCCAGAGCCTGGCGGTCGGCAACGATAACCAATACATCGAATCGATTCACCTCCTGATCGCCCTGCTGAACCAGGACGACGGCAGCGCGCGCTCGCTGCTGCAGCGCGCCGGCGTCAACGTCGGCGCGCTGACCAATGCCCTGAAGGCGCAGCTGGAGCGCCAGCCCAAGGTCACCGGCGCCGGCGGCAACGTCCAGGCCGGGCGCGACCTGATGGCCTTGCTGAACCTGTCCGACCGCGAGGCGCAAAAGCGCGGCGACCAGTTCCTGTCGTCCGAGATGGTGCTGCTGGCGCTGTCCGACGACAAATCCGACGCCGGCCGCCTGGCGCGCGAGAACGGCCTGGCCCGTAAATCGCTGGAGTCGGCGATTTCTGCCGTGCGCGGCGGCGAAGCCGTGAATTCGCCCGAGGCCGAAGGCCAGCGCGAAGCCCTCAAGAAGTACACGCTCGACCTGACCGAGCGCGCCCGCGCCGGCAAGCTCGACCCGGTGATCGGCCGCGACGACGAGATCCGGCGCGCGATCCAGGTGCTGCAGCGGCGCAGCAAGAACAATCCGGTGCTGATCGGCGAACCGGGCGTCGGCAAGACCGCCATCGTCGAGGGCCTGGCCCAGCGCATCGTCAACGGCGAGGTGCCCGATTCGCTCAAGGGCAAGCGGGTGCTGTCGCTCGACATGGCGGCGCTGCTGGCCGGCGCCAAGTTCCGCGGCGAGTTCGAAGAGAGGTTGAAGAGCGTATTGAAGGAGCTGGCGCAGGATGAGGGCCAGACCATCGTCTTCATCGACGAGATCCACACCATGGTCGGCGCCGGCAAGGCCGAAGGCGCGATGGACGCCGGCAATATGCTGAAACCCGCGCTGGCGCGCGGCGAGTTGCACTGCGTCGGCGCGACCACGCTCGACGAGTACCGCAAGTACGTCGAGAAGGACGCCGCGCTCGAGCGCCGCTTCCAGAAGATCATCGTCGACGAGCCGAGCGTGGAGGCGACCATCGCCATCCTGCGCGGCCTGCAGGAGAAGTACGAGCTGCACCACCAGGTGGACATCACCGACCCGGCGATCATCGCCGCGGCCGAGCTGTCGCACAGGTATATCACCGACCGCTTCCTGCCGGACAAGGCGATCGACCTGATCGACGAGGCGGCGGCCAAGATCAAGATCGAGATCGATTCCAAGCCCGAAGTCATGGACCGCCTCGAGCGCCGCATGATCCAGCTGAAGATCGAACGCGAAGCCGTGCGCAAGGAAACCGACGAGGCGTCGCAACGCCGCCTGGAGCTGCTGGGCGAGGAGATCGCGCGCCTGGAGCGCGAGTACAACGACTACGAAGAAGTGCTGAAGGCCGAGAAGGCGGCGGTGCAGGGCACGACCCATATCAGGGAAGAGATCGAGCGCATCCGCTACCAGATGGAGGAAGCGCGGCGCCAGAGCAACTGGCAGCTGGCCTCGGAACTGCAGTATGGCCGCCTGCCGGAGCTGGAGGCGCAGCTGCGCCAGGCCGAAGACGCCACGGCCCGCGCCGAGGCCGACAACGTGAAGCCCAAGCTGCTGCGCACGCAGGTGGGCGCCGAGGAGATCGCCGAGGTGGTCTCGCGTGCGACCGGCATTCCGGTGGCGCGCATGATGCAGGGCGAGCGCGACAAGCTGCTGCACATCGAGGACGAGCTGCACAAGCGCGTGGTGGGCCAGGACGAGGCGATCGAGGCGGTGTCGGATGCGATCCGGCGCTCGCGCGCCGGCCTGTCGGACCCGAACCGTCCCTACGGCTCATTCATGTTCCTGGGCCCGACCGGCGTCGGCAAGACCGAGCTGTGCAAGGCGCTGGCGGCCTTCCTGTTCGATACCGAGGATGCCCTGGTGCGCATCGACATGAGCGAATTCATGGAGAAGCATTCGGTCGCCCGCCTGATCGGCGCGCCGCCGGGCTACGTCGGCTACGAGGAGGGCGGCTACCTCACCGAGGCCGTGCGCCGCAAGCCCTATAGCGTGATCCTGCTCGACGAGATCGAAAAGGCGCACCCGGACGTGTTCAACGTGCTGCTGCAGGCGCTGGACGACGGCCGCATGACCGATGGCCAGGGCCGCACCGTGGACTTCAAGAACACGGTGATCGTGATGACCTCGAACCTCGGGTCGCACCGGATCCAGTCGATGGATACGGACGAACCCGCCGTGGTGAAGATGGCGGTGATGGCCGAGGTGCGTGGCCACTTCCGACCCGAGTTCATCAACCGGATCGACGAGATCGTGGTGTTCCATGCGCTCGACGAGAAGAACATCGGCGCCATCGCCCGCATCCAGCTGCACAACCTGGAGGCGCGCCTGGCCAAGATGGAGATGACGCTCGATATCGACGAAGAGTCGCTGCAGAAGATCGCGGAGGCCGGCTACGATCCGGTATATGGCGCGCGGCCGCTCAAGCGCGCGATCCAGCAGCAGATCGAAAATCCGCTGTCCAAGGCGATCCTGGCCGGCCGCTTCGGGCCGAAGGACACGATCCCGGTGCGGGTGCGCCATGGCGAACTGGCGTTCGGCGAGGAGGCGGTCGACCTGGCCAAGTAACGCAACCTTTGTTGCGGGCACGAGGGGCGCGGTATTCTGCCGCGCCCCTCGTCATTTTCCACGATGCGAAATCACTGTTCTGCGATGTGGAATGTGCAGCAAATCCGCCGGCAGGTTCGCTCTCATGCTGAGAAATTTTGTTTCACATGATGGTTTGGTATTGGTAAGTAGTTGAAATCAAACTAAATTATTTTACTGTTCTGTCTTATATAAGAGTGATTGTGCTGCGCACAAACCGGGCTAAGATGGTGTCAATGGATTCGCACTTACCTTCAACTTCAGGAGAGCATCATGACCAGCCGTGAACAGCAAATCGCCGAACTGCAGCAGGAATGGGACAGCAACCCGCGCTGGAAAGGCGTGGTCCGCAACTACACCGCGGCCGACGTCGTCCGCCTGCGCGGCTCGCTTCCGATCGAGCATACCCTGGCCAAACGCGGCGCCGACAAGCTGTGGAAGCTGGTGCACGACGAGCCCTACGTCAACGCCCTCGGCGCCCTGACCGGCAACCAGGCGATGCAGCAGGTGAAGGCCGGACTGAAGGCGATCTACCTGTCGGGCTGGCAGGTGGCGGGCGACGCCAATGCCGCCGGCGAGATGTATCCCGACCAGTCGCTGTATCCGGCCAACTCGGTGCCGCTGGTCGTGCGCCGCATCAACAACACCTTCCAGCGCGCCGACCAGATCCAGTGGTCCGAGGGCAAGGACGATATCGATTACTTCGCGCCGATCGTGGCCGATGCCGAGGCCGGCTTCGGCGGCGTGCTCAATGCCTACGAACTCATGAAGTCGATGATCGAGGCGGGCGCCGCCGGCGTGCACTTTGAAGACCAGCTGGCCTCGGTCAAGAAATGCGGTCACATGGGCGGCAAGGTGCTGGTGCCCACCCGCGAGGCGGTCGAGAAACTCAACGCCGCCCGCCTGGCCGCCGACGTGATGGGCACGTCGACCCTGGTCATCGCCCGCACCGATGCCGAGGCCGCCGACCTGCTGACCTCGGACGTCGACGCCAACGACAAGGAATTCTGCACCGGCGAGCGCACGGTGGAGGGCTTCTTCCGCGTCAAGCCGGGCATCGAGCAGGCGATCTCGCGCGGCCTGGCCTATGCGCCGTATGCCGACCTGGTGTGGTGCGAGACCGGCAAGCCCGACCTCGAGTTCGCGCGCCGCTTCGCCGACGCCATCCACGCGAAATTCCCCGGCAAGATGCTGGCCTATAACTGCTCGCCCTCGTTCAACTGGAAAAAGAACCTGGACGACGCCACCATCGCCAGGTTCCAGAAAGAGCTCGGCGCCATGGGCTATAAATTCCAGTTCATCACCCTGGCTGGCTTCCATGCGCTCAACTACGGCATGTTCAATCTCGCCCACGGCTACGCCCGCAGCGGCATGTCGGCCTTCGTCGAGCTGCAAGAGGCGGAATTCGCGGCCGCCGAGAAGGGCTTCACCGCCGTCAAGCACCAGCGCGAAGTGGGCACCGGCTACTTCGACGCCGTGACCCAGGCCATCCAGCAGGGCCAGAGCTCGACCACCGCATTGCATGGCTCGACGGAGGATGAACAGTTCTTCGAGCCCAAAAAGGTTGCGTGATCGTCGGGGCGGCGACGTAGTCGCCGGCCCCCACTGGAATTCCCAGCCGCAGTCGGTTGTAGTGGATAATGGCGCCACATTCTGCCGCCAACTTTCTCGCGGCAACGACTCTTTTAGGAATTCCAGCTTATGTTGAGCTACCGCCACGCCTTCCACGCGGGTAACCACGCCGATGTCCTCAAGCATTTTGTACAGGTGCAGCTGCACCTGTACATGAACCAGAAGGATGCCGCCTATACCTATATCGACACCCACTCGGGCGCCGGCGTGTATGCGCTCGATAGTTTCCAGGCGACCAAGACCGCCGAGTTCGATACCGGCATCGGCCCGCTGTGGAACTGCACCGATGTCCCGGCCCCGCTGAAGGAATACCTCGACCTCATCCGGGGCATGAATCCGAGCGGCAAGATGCGCTACTACCCGGGTTCGCCGTATGTGGCCGAGCAGATGTCGCGCGAGCAGGATCGCCTGCGCCTGTTCGAGCTGCACCCAGCCGATTGCAAGATCCTGGCCGATAACTTCCGCAAGCTCGACGCACACAAGGCCGAGCAGGGCGAGCGCTCGCGCGGCCGCCGCGTGATCATCGAGCATGGCGACGGCTTCCACAGCATGAAGGCGCTGCTGCCGCCGCCGTCGCGCCGCGCGCTGGTGCTGATCGATCCGCCCTACGAGATCAAGGACGACTACAAGCGCGTGCGCGACGCGCTTGAAGAAGCGTTGGGTAAATTCCCGAGCGGCATGTATGCGATCTGGTACCCGGTGCTGCAGCGCATGGAGTCGCGCCAGTTCGCCGACCGCCTCAAGCGCCTGCCGGCCAAGGAATGGCTCAACGTCACCCTGACCACCAATACCCCGACCCCGGACGGCACCGGCCTGCACAGCAGCGGCATGTTCATCCTGAATCCGCCGTACACACTGGAGCCGATCCTGCGCGAAGTCATGCCCTATCTGGTGCGCGTGCTGGGCAAGGATGCCGGCGCGCGCTTCACGATCGAAAAGGGCACCCAGGTGACGGGCGCCGCCGCCGGCCGCCTGGCGGGCGACGCGCCGCGTGCGCCGGTGGGCAATGCGCGCCGCGCCAGCCCGCTGTCGGGCAAGGGCAGCCTGCGCCTGCCGGGCCAGAGCATGCCGCGCGTCGACGAGGCGCCGGCCGCCCCGGCCAAGCCGGCGCGCGCCGGCGGTCCACGCACTGCCGCGCCACGCGATGGTGCACCGCGCGACGGCGCGCCACGCGGCAACGCGTCGCGCAGCCGTGCCGACGCGGCCACGGGCCCGCGTGACGGCGCACCGCGCACCGCGCGCAACAGCGCCGCCCGGCCGGCAGCGCCGAGCGCGCCGCGCAATGGCCGCACCCGCCAGGGCGGTGGCGGCCGCGGCTGATTCGAACCCCGTTCGATTCGATGTCGAAATGCTAAGATTAGCATTTTTGTAGTATAGTCGGCGTAGATGGGCGGCGTGTGCCGTCCACCGGGCGCGGCGCGCTGCCGTGACTGTTTCCAGGAGTATTTTCGATGCACGCCGATGCAACGGCAGCGGTCTCCGTGCCGTCCGATGATTTCTTTCTTGCGCGTCAGCCCATTCTCGGGCGCGACCAGCATCTGGTGGCGTTCGAGCTGCTGTTCCGTGCGGCCGGCGAGGACCACGACGCCAAGCTGACCGACGGCGCGGCGGCCACCGCCGCCGTCATCTCGCACGCATCCCAGCTCGGCATGGAGCAGGTGGTGGGAGAGCAGCTTGCCTTCGTCAATGTCGACGAGGTGGTGTTGATGAGCGACTTCGTGCGCTTCCTGCCTCCACACAAGGTGATCCTTGAAATCCTCGAGACGGTGGAACCGACGCCGGAACTGCTGGCGCGGGTGTCCGAGCTCAAGGAACTCGGCTTCAAATTCGCGGTCGACGACGTGGTCGAGCACTCGAGCGAGCTCGACAAACTGGTGCAGCTGGTCGACATCATCAAGGTCGACGTCAAGGGCGTGGTCCCGAACGCGCTGGCGCAGCTGGTCGCATCGCTGCGCGGCACCGGCAAGCGCCTGCTGGCCGAGAAGGTCGAGACCATCGACGAGTTCAAGCTGTGCATGGAACTCGGCTTCGAGTATTTCCAGGGCTATTATTTCGCGCGACCCGTGACCCTCAGCGGACGCAAGATCACGCCGTCCGAGATCACCATCCTGCGCCTGCTGGAACTGGTCAACTCGAACGCCGACAGCCAGGCGATCGAGACCGCCGTCAAGCGCGACGCGTTGATCAGCCTGAACCTGCTGCGCCTGGTGAACAGCCGCGCGGTGCCCGGTCCGCGCATCGAGTCGCTGTCGCAGGCCCTGGCCCAGCTCGGCCGGCGCCAGCTGGGGCGCTGGCTGCAGATTCTGCTGTACACGGCGGCCGGCGCCCGGGTCGAGCTCAAGTCGCCGCTGCTGCAGCTGGCCACGACGCGCGGCAAGCTGCTCGAACTGATGACGCTGCGCGTGCGGCCGGGCGACACCGCCAGCGCCGACCGCGCCTTCACGGTGGGCATCATGTCGCTGGCCGAAGCCCTGTTCTCGGTGCCGATGGCCGACATCCTGGCCCACGTCGACATCGCTCACGACGTGCGCGAGGCGCTGCTGGAGCGCGAAGGCGACTTCGGCACCATGCTGCGCATCGCCGAGCTGCTCGAGGCGGCCGAGGGTGGCGGCAAGCTGGCCTGCGCGCTCAAGAAGATCGGCCTGACGGTGGCCGAGGTGCGCGAGATCGAGCTGGCGGCGTTCGACTGGGTGCGCGAGCTGACCACCGACGCTCCGCCGCTGCCGCAGTAGCTACGGCATCGCCTTTGGTGACATTGCGTGAGCGTGTGGTGCCGCGCCAGGCGCTACAGTCATGGGATGAGTGTCGCCATCCTTTTCCTGGCCGCCGCCGCGGCCGTCGCTTCGGTCCACGATTCCGCAGAACAGGATCGCATCCGGCAAGCGATGAAATTCGATCTTTACGCCTGCGCGCGTCCCGACTATCCGCCTGCCGCGCTTGCGCAAAGGGCCGGGGGACAGTCGACGCTGGACATCCGGATCGATGCCGAGGGCAAGGTCACTGACGCCCGTGTCGCGGTGTCCAGCGGCAGGGCCGATCTGGACGCGGCGGCGCTGGCCGGCATCCGCAAATGCGCCTTCCATGCGCTGAACACGCTGGGCAAGTCTCCAGGCAAACGGTTTGCGGCGCAGTTCATCTGGCAGCCGGGCGAACCGCCCCGGGCGCTCGATCCGGCGCTGGTCGCGCGTACCCAGCGGCTGGCGGAACTGGGCGATCCCGCCGCCCAGAACACGCTCGGCACCTGGCATGAGCAGGGGCGCTTCGGACAGAAAGACCTGGCGCAGGCCGCGGCCTTGTACCGTCTGGCAGCGCACGGCGGCAATGCTTTCGCGCAGAACAATCTCGGGGTATTGCTCAACCGCGGCGTCGGCGTGGCGCGCGATCGCCGCCAGGCGGTCTTCTGGTATGCCAGGGCAGCCGAACAGGGTCATGGCTGGGCCCAGGCCAATCTGTCCTGGGCCTATCAGCATGGCAGCGCCGGCGAGCCGAATATGGAGCAGGCGCGCGCGTGGCTGACCCGGTCGGCCGAAGGCGGTCTGGCCGCCGCCCAGGTGCGCCTCGGCCTGCTGATGCTTGAGCGGGCGGTCTATGCCGAAACGCGGGCGCCGGGTGCGCAGTGGTTCGCACGCGCGGCCGTGGCGGACGATCCCGCCGGCCTCTACTACCTGGGGCGCAGTTACGAGCTGGGAGTCGGCAACGAGCCGGATGACGCGCTGGCCGCTGCACTGTACCGGCGCGCGCTCGGGCGTAGCGGCGGACGCGCCGAAACGGCGCTGGCGACATTGATCGAGGCCGGCCGGGAGCAGGCCGAAGCGCCGGACGAAGCGCTGACATTGTACGAGACCGCGATGCGGTCGGGCGATGGCGGCGCCTTCTATCACTATGGACTCGTGCTGGAACGGCGTGGCGATCACGCGCTGGCGGCCGCGCTGTTCCGGCATGGACAGCGGCTGGGAGACTGCCGGGCGGCCGTGCGAGCCATCCAGGCCCGGGCGGGGAGGGCGCCGCAAGCGCACGTCGCATCGCTGCGTGCGATCCGGCCGGTATCGGTGGAGCAGTGCGGCAATCCGCTCGACCCCCGGCGTCACGGTTGGCGCGAGCTTTACTGACCCAAAAACAGGAATACGGTCGGTTTCTTGTGGAAGTCCGGCCCGTTATTGACCGCCAGCGCCGCCTTCCACCTGGCGGCCGTCATGGTGCGCACCGACTCCGTGGGCAGCGACAGGTCGGTCGCCACGCAGATCAGGGTGCCGGGCTGGCAAGCGCCCGCCAGCGCTTCGAGCATGGCGCCGTTGCGATACGGCGTTTCGATCAGCAGCTGGGTCTGGCGCTCGGCGCGCGAACGTTTTTCCAGATCGACGATGCGCTTGGTGCGCTGCGCCGCGTCAAGCGGCAGGTAGCCGTTGAAGGCGAAGCTTTGTCCGTTCAGGCCGCTGGCCATGACGGCCAGCAGCAGCGACGACGGTCCCACCAGCGGTCGCACGGCGATGCCGTGCTGGTGGGCCAGGCGCACCAGGTCGGCGCCGGGGTCGGCCACCGCCGGCACGCCGGCTTCCGACACCAGGCCCGCGTCGCGGCCCGCCTGCAGCGGCGCCAGTAGTTGCGCCAGCGCCGTCGGCGGCGTATTCACGTTCAGTTCCGCGATCTCGATTTCCTGCAGCGGCTTGGCCAGCGGATGGTCGATCGCGATCAGTTTCAGGAAGGCGCGGGCGGTCTTGGCGTTTTCCGCCACGAAGTAATCGAGCTTGCTGGTCAGCGCCTGCACCTGGGTCGGGAGCAGGGCGTTCAGGGCGCCGGGAGCGGCGTCGGTCGGGCCGAGGGTGTTCGGAATCAGGTACAGGGTGCCGGGCATGATGAAATGAATAAATGAATCAGGCGCCAAAAAATCGGACGCCGGCCTTGCGCAGCATCCCGGTCAGGGCGATCAGCGGCAGGCCGGTGAGGGCGGTGGGGTCGTTCGACTGGATGCTTTCGAGCAGGGCGATGCCCAGCCCTTCGTTCTTGGCGCTGCCGGCGCAGTCATACGGCTGCTCGATGCGCAGGTAGGAGTCGAGTTCATGATCGGGCAGGTCGCGGAAGGCGACGCGCACCTGCACGTTCTCCGCTTGCGCCGCCTGTTCGGGATCGGCCACGCGGCCATCCCACAGGCATAAGGCGGTATGGAACACGACTTCGCGTCCGCGCATCAGCTGCAGCTGGGCCAGGGCGCGCGGATGGTCGCCGGGCTTGCCGATCTGCAGCCCATCCAGCGTGGCCACCTGGTCGGAACCGATCACCAGCGCGCCGGGGTGCAGGGCTGCTACGGCCTGCGCCTTCGCGCGCGCCAGGCGCAGGGCGGTGGCTTGCGGTATTTCGCCGTCCAGCGCGGTCTCGTCGATGTCGGGCGCGACGGCCTCGAAAGGCAGGCCAAGGCGCTGCAACAGTTCGCGGCGGTAGGCGGAGCTCGAGGCGAGGATGAGCGTAGGCATCGGTTTCATGGCGCTGGTTGATGAGGATATGACGGGAAAATACGACGGTTTTTTGACGCTGGCGCGAAAAGCCTGCTATTATCGCAGGTTTTCCGGGGTAACTTTCTAAATGAGCGCTTTTGTCATCGACGCCTTCGAGTTTTGCAAGAACGACGGCCATCGTGAAGGCTCTACGCCCCTGGTCGAGATGACCCGTCTCGCCGCCGAGAGCACGGACAAGAGCGGCGATATCCGCTGGTCCATCCAGGGCGGCCAGACCCGTCAGGGTTATCCTTCGCTGACCCTCGCGGTCGCCGGGCATGTGAAGCTGGTGTGCCAGCGTTGCCTGCAGCCTATCGATTACGAGATCGATTCGTCGACCATGCTGGTGCTGGGCGAGAACGACGAGGATGCCGACGCGATCGAGGAAATCCTCGACGACGAAAGCATCGACGTCATCGTCGGCAGCCGCACCTGCGACATCCGCCAGCTGCTCGAGGACGAGGCCCTGTTGGCCTTGCCGCAGTCGCCACGGCATGATGTTTGTCCGGATACGGGCTTGCTCGATAGCCTGAAAACCGATAAAGTGTCGCCTTTCGCCGCCCTCAAGAACCTGAAGGCGGATTAAGAAGCAGTAACAGCAAGAACAATCAGCAGCACAGGATTCGCAGTACGGTGGCGGCAGCGTAGAAACAATGTCGTCCAAATTCTGCAAACAAACGTGTCAAACGCGTGCAATCGAGTATGGCATTCGCGGTAGTTGTAGCAGCGTTCAACATGTCGGCAGTCCGCAAGGCTTGCCGCCGAGATACTCGACTTGCATCCTTTTTGCATATCGAATGTGTTAAAATTTTAGAACTTTGTACTAGGAGTTATCATGGCAGTTCAACAGAACAAGAAATCCCCATCGAAGCGCGGCATGCACCGTTCGCACGATTTCCTGACCGCCCCTAACCTGGCAGTCGAGCCGACCACCGGCGAAACCCACCTGCGTCACCACATTTCGCCTAACGGCTTCTACCGTGGTCGCAAGGTCCTGAAAACCAAGAACGACGAGTAATCGACGTTCTGGCTTTTAGCATCATGAAAGCGGCGCAACGTATGTTATCTGCGTGGCGCCGCTTTTTCTTTGGCATCTGCTCAGTAACCGGCTGCATCCCCGGAGCCCGTCTCAATGCTCCCGGCACCGTCATGTTGAACAGCCTGGATCCCGTGCGCCTGCGCGCCACGACCCGATCCCCTCTGGCCGCCCGTCCTGTGTGAGCCGCGGCATCTCCAACAAATGACAATTAAAATATCCATTGACTGCATGGGCGGCGATCACGGCCCCTCAGTTACCATTCCGGCAGCCATCTCCTTTCTCAAAAAGCAAGCTGACGCCGAGCTCGTGCTCGTGGGCGTCGAAGATGTGCTGCGCGCAGAACTCAAGAAGCATCACGCGGACAACAACCCGCGCCTGACCGTCAAGCATGCCTCCGAAGTCGTGGCGATGGACGATCCCGTCGAAGTGGCCCTGCGCCGCAAGAAGGATTCGTCGATGCGCGTCGCGATCGAGGCCGTCAAGGACGGCAGCGCCCACGCCTGCGTCTCGGCCGGCAATACCGGCGCCCTGATGGCCGTCTCGCGCTACGTGCTCAAGACGATGGCAGGCGTCGATCGCCCGGCGATCTGCTCGATCATGCCGAACCAGAAGGGCGGCCCGACCTATATCCTGGACCTCGGCGCCAACGTCGACTGCGAGCCCGACCACCTGCACCAGTTCGCCATCATGGGCTCCGTGCTGTGCTCGGCGATCGAGGGTATCCCGCGTCCGACCATCGGCCTCCTGAACGTCGGCACCGAAGACATCAAGGGCAACGAGGCGGTGAAGGCCACCGGCGTGCTGCTGCGCGCCGACGCCGAACGTGGCAAACTGAACTTTTTCGGCAATGTCGAAGGCAATGACATCTTCAAGGGCACGGTCGATGTCGTCGTGTGCGACGGTTTCGTCGGCAACGTCATGCTCAAGGCGATCGAAGGCCTGTCGCGCTTCATGAAGACGACGTTCAAGGAAAGCGTCATGTCGATGCTGGGCGCGCTCTTCGCGCGCAAGGCGCTCAAGAAGCTCAATCCGGAACGCTACAACGGCGCCGGCCTGCTGGGCCTGAAAGGCCTGGTCTTCAAGAGCCACGGCGGCGCCAATGCCTATGCCTTCGAGTGGGCGATCAAGCGCGCCTACGATGCCGCGCACAATAATGTGCAGGAGCACCTGTCGGCCCTGATCGCCGAACTGATGCCGAGCTCCCCGATCACGGCTCCGGCGACCGCGGCCGCAGTGGCGCCGACATCGGCGCCCGTGCTCGACGGCCAGCGCCAGGCACTATAACCCAGCAGGATGGTGAAGCAATGACCATGTATAGCAAAATCACCGGCACCGGCAGCTACCTGCCAGCCAATCGCGTCAGCAACGAACAGCTGGCGGCCCGACTCGCCGAGAATGGCGTCGAAACCTCGCACGAGTGGATCGTCACCCGCAGCGGCATCGAGGCGCGCCACTACGCCGCGGCCGACGAACTGTCGTCCGACCTGGCCGTGCACGCCGCCCGCAAGGCACTCGAGATGGCCGGCAAGACGGCGGCCGACGTCGACCTGGTGATCGTCGCCAGTTCCACGCCCGACTTCCACGGCAGCTTCCCGAGCACCGCCTGCATCGTCCAGCAAAAGCTGGGCATGGCCAACGGCAGCGCCGCCTTCGACGTGGCCGCCGTCTGCAGCGGCTTCGTATACGCGGTCTCGACCGCCGACGCCTTCATCCGCGCCGGCAACCACAAGCGGGTGCTGGTGATCGGCGCCGAAGTGTTCTCGCGCATCGTCGACTTCAACGACCGCACCACCTGCGTGCTGTTCGGCGACGGCGCCGGCGCCGTGCTGCTCGAAGCCTCGAACGAGCCGGGCATTCTCGGCGCCAAGCTGCATGCCGACGGCAGCCATGCCGACATCCTGTCGATCCCGGGCAACCTGGCCAATGGTGCGGTCGCCGGCAGCGGCTTCCTGCACATGGACGGTCCGGCGGTGTTCAAGCTGGCGGTGTCGGTGCTCGAAAAAGTCGCGTATGAGGTGCTGGATCACGCCGGCGTGTCCGCCGACCAGATCGACTGGCTGGTGCCGCACCAGGCCAATATCCGCATCATGAATGGCACCGCCAAGAAACTCGGCCTGCCGCTCGAGAAGATGGTCGTCACCGTCAACGAACACGGCAATACGTCGGCCGCCTCGATCCCGCTGGCGCTCGACCAGGCGGTGCGCGATGGCCGCATCAAGCCGGGCCAGAACGTCCTGATGGAAGGCGTGGGCGGCGGCTTTACCTGGGGCGCGGTGCTGGCGCGCATGTAAGCGCCTGGCCGAGCTCCCAAGAACAACAAAACTACGGAAAACAACGATGAGCAAATTCGCATTCCTGTTCACCGGACAAGGCGCCCAGGCAGTTGGCATGCTGAACGGCTTCGCCGGAAACCCGGTCGTCGATCAAACGGTGCAAGAAGCGTCCGACGCCCTGGGCTTCGACCTCCAGCGCCTGATCGCCGAGGGCCCGAAGGAAGACCTCGACCTGACCACCAACACCCAGCCGGTCATGCTGACCGCCGCGGTCGCCGTCTACCGCGCCTGGATCGCGGCCGGCGGGCCGGTGCCGGACGTGGTCGCGGGCCATAGCCTGGGCGAGTATTCGGCCCTGGTGGCGGCCGGGGTGATCCCGTTCGCCGACGCCGTGCCGCTGGTGCGCTTCCGCGCGCAATCGATGCAGGACGCGGTGCCGGTCGGGCAGGGCGGCATGGCCGTCATCCTCGGCCTGCAGGCCGACGACGTGCGCGCCGTCTGTGCCGAGGCGGCGCAGGGCGAAGTGGTCGAAGCCGTGAACTTCAACGAGCCGACCCAGATCGTGATCGCCGGCCATACCGCCGCCGTCGAGCGCGCCTGCGAGATCGCCAAGGCCAGGGGCGCCAAGCGCGCCATGAAATTGTCGGTGTCGGCGCCATTCCACTCGTCGCTCTTGAAGCCGGCCTCCGACCGCCTGCGTACCTATATGGCGGAGCTGAAGTTTGCTGCTCCGCAAATTGACGTCATCAACAACGTCGACGTCGCCGTGCTGAACGATCCCGAGCAGATCAAGGACGCGCTGGTGCGCCAGGCCGCCGGTCCGGTCCGCTGGGTCGAGACCATGCAGAAGATGGCGGCTGACGGCGTGACCCAGGTTATCGAATGCGCACCGAGCAAGACCCTGATCGGCATGGCCAAGCGCATCGACGCCAACCTCGTCGGCGAAGCGCTGGTCGACCAGGCTGCGCTGGAGCGCGTGCTGGCATCGTTCAAGCCGGCTTGATGCCTCTGAACCAAGAATAAAGGAAACCCATGAATCTGCAGAACCAAGTCGCGCTCGTCACCGGCGCATCGCGCGGCATCGGCAAGGCCATCGCGCTGGAACTGGCGCGCCAGGGCGCCAAGGTCGTCGGCACCGCCACCAGCGAATCGGGCGCCCTGGCGATCTCCGATTACCTGGCCGAATTCGGCGGCAAGGGCGTGGTCCTGAACGTGCTCGACGCGGCCCGCTGCGCGGAAGTCGTCGATGAAGTGCAGAAAGGCTACGGCAGCCTGTCGATCCTGGTCAACAATGCCGGCATCACCCAGGACAACCTGGCCATGCGCATGAAGGATGACGAGTTCGACAACGTGATCGCCACCAATCTCACCGCCGTCGGCCGCCTGTCGCGCCTGGTGTTGCGCGGCATGATGAAGGCCAAGGCCGGCCGTATCATCAGCATCACCTCCGTGGTCGGCGCGGCCGGCAACCCGGGCCAGATGAACTACGCCGCCGCCAAGGCCGGCGTGGCCGGCATGACCCGTGCGCTGGCGCGCGAGATCGGCAGCCGCAACATCACCGTCAACTGCGTGGCGCCGGGCTTCATCGACACCGACATGACCAAGGCGCTGGGCGAAGGCCAGCACGAAGCGCTGCTGACCCAGATTCCGCTGGGCCGCCTGGGCCAGCCGGAAGACATCGCCCATGCGGTGGCCTTCCTTGCCGGCCCGCAGGCCGCCTACATCACGGGCACCGAACTGCACGTGAATGGCGGCATGTACATGAATTAATCAGTAAAGTAATACCTGCGCTCATACACCTCGTTAAACAGGGATCGTTATGAGCGCAATCCGGACTTTTAGCAGGACTTTCCGGCGAAATAGCCGCAGTCGCCGAAAATAGTTTTTCGGGTCGCAAACCTGATAAAATGCGCGCACTTTCCGCAACACATACCTTAATGGAGCCAAAACATGTCGGATATCGAACAACGCGTTAAAAAAATCGTCGCTGAGCAACTGGGCGTTGCCGAAGCAGACATCAAAATCGATTCCTCGTTCGTTGACGACCTCGGTGCTGACTCGCTGGACACCGTTGAACTGGTGATGGCACTGGAAGACGAGTTCGAAATGGAAATCCCTGACGAGCAGGCTGAGAAAATCACCACCGTCAAGCAAGCCATCGACTACGCAACCGCGCACGTCAAGGCCTAAGTAGGCGCTTTACAGTTTTTGGGAGAATCGCTTGAGTCGTTCACGCAACCGCCGTGTCGTCGTCACCGGCCTGGGCTGCATCTCACCGATCGGTAACACCGTTGCCGAGACCTGGGATGCGGCACTGGCCGGCAAGTCGGGCATTGCCAACATCACCAAGTTTGATGCAGCGCCATTCACGACCCACTTCGCTGGTGAGGTCAAGAACTTCAACGTCGAAGACTACCTGCCGGGCAAGGAAGGCCGCCACATGGATACGTTTATCCATTTCGGCATGGCAGCCGGCATCCAGGCCCTGCAGGATTCGGGCCTGGAAGTCACCGAAGAGAACGCGGACCGCATCGGCGTGGTGATCGGTTCGGGCATCGGCGGTCTGCCGATGATCGAAGCGACCAAGGAAGAATACGCGAGCCGCGGCGCACGCCGCATCTCGCCGTTCTTCGTGCCGGCATCGATCATCAACATGATCTCGGGCGATCTCTCGATCAAGTTCGGCCTGCGTGGCCCGAACCTGTCCATCGTCACCGCCTGCACCACCGGCCTGCACAGCATCGGCGCGGCAGCGCGCCTGATCGAGTACGGCGATGCCGACGTGATGATCGCGGGCGGCGCCGAATCCACCGTGTCGCCGCTGGGCCTGGGCGGTTTCGCCTCGGCGCGCGCGCTGTCGACCCGCAACGACGATCCGGCCACCGCCTCGCGTCCATGGGACCGCGACCGCGACGGCTTCGTGCTGGGCGAGGGCGCCGGTGTCATGGTGCTCGAAGAATACGAACACGCCGTCGCGCGTGGCGCCAGGATCTATGCTGAAGTCATCGGCTTCGGCATGAGCGCGGACGCCTACCACATCACCTCGCCGGTCGAGGATGGTGCCGGTGCGGCGCGTTGCATGGTCAATGCGTTCAACAACGCCGGCATCAACGTCGACCAGGTGCAGTACGTGAATGCGCACGGCACCTCGACCCCGCTGGGCGACAAGGCTGAAGTGCAGGGCATCAAGCGCGTGTTCGGCGACCATGCCAGGAACCTGGTCGTGAATTCGACCAAGTCGATGACCGGTCACCTGCTCGGTGGCGCCGGCGGCCTGGAATCGGTGTTCACCGTCCTGGCGATCCACAACCAGGTGTCGCCACCGACGATCAACATCTTCAACCAGGATCCGGAGTGCGACCTGGACTTCTGCGCCAACACGGCGCGCGAGATGCAGATCGACTACGCGGTGAAGAACTCCTTCGGTTTCGGCGGCACCAACGGTACGCTGATCTTCGCCAAGGTCTGAACCACTTCGCCCCATCCCGGTCAAATGGGATGGGCGCTTCCAACAGCCCGCCCTGTCGCCCGTTCGTGGCGGCCGGCCGGTGCTGGCGGTAGAGGATTTTTTCCGGATAGTCCTCCGCCCGCCATCCTGCCCATCGGCAGGCCATTCCCTCGATTCATCCTTTGCTTCATGTCGCTTGCGGTGTCCGCCGTCATCGCGCCGTCGCGTCGCCTGCGCTGCCTGCTCGCCGCCTTCTGCGCATCCCTGTTCGCGGCCGCCGTGGCCGTGGGCCTGCTGCTGCCTGAACGCTTCGCATTCGGCGGCGCTGTCGCATGCGCGCCGCTGCTGGCCGCGCTGTTGCTGGCCCGCTGCCTCACACATTCCACGGTGATTTCGCACTCGGTTGCAACGGTGCGCCGAATTGATATTTCTGGAGTTGGGCAGCTACGCCTGACGGTACAACAGGAGTTGGGGAAAGGCGTGCCGGCGGCCGGGATTCCGCGGCCGGGCCCAGCCATGACGCTGCTGCCCGGCGCCACGGTCTGGCCCTGCTGCATCCTGCTGCGCCTGCGCGCCGAGGACGGAGCGACCTGGCCGCTGGTGCTGCTGCCAGATGCCGTGGGTGCCGGCCAATACCGCGCGCTGGCGGTGGCCCTGCGTGCGCTGGCCAACGGTGCTGCAACAATACCGATACAAAACAGTGTGAACTTATTGCAGGGGGCCAACTCTTAAGGAGGTACCGATTGTCGCTGGCGCGAATGAATCGGTGCCTCCTCGCGAGAGGGTCGCCAATGGGGCATGGTCCGTGACGACAGAACGCGAGTGTGATCAGTTGCTGGTAGAGCGCGTCCAGGCCGGGGACCAGGGGCATTCGATTTGCTCGTCTCCAAGTACCAACGTCGCCTGATGCGCCTGGTGTCGCGTCTCGTCCACGATCCGGCCGAAGCCGAAGACGTGGTGCAAGAGACCTTCATCAAAGCATACCGGGCCCTGCGCCATTTTCGCGGGGATTCGGCTTTTTATACGTGGCTCTATCGAATAGGAATCAACACCGCCAAGAATTTTCTAGTCACCCAGGGAAGGCGCGCACCGACCTCGACCGAGACGGATGCCGAGCGCGCCGAAGCATTCGAGGATGCAGACAGCTTGCGCGACATCAATACACCTGAATCGATGCTCGCGAGTAAGCAGATCGCCCACACAGTCAACGCGGCCATGGAGGCCTTGCCGCTCGAGCTGCGCACGGCGATCGTCTTGCGCGAGATTGAAGGACTCAGCTATGAGGAAATCTCCGAAGTGATGGCCTGTCCAATAGGTACGGTGCGCAGCCGGATTTTCCGGGCGCGCGAAGTCATTGCCGAGAAATTACGCCCTTTACTCGATTTCCCGGTTGACAAACGTCGGTAGGTAGCGGGATCGTACGAACACAGCACATATTGAACACTACCGACGTCGATGGAACCACCGATGGACACCAATAAAAAACTCCGCGAGCAGATCTCTGCCCTGAAAGACGGCGCCTTGCCTGACGCCGACCTGGAGCTGGCATTGGCGGCGCTGCAGGGCAGCGACGGCCGCCAGGCCTGGGATCTGTATCACCTGATCGGCGACACGCTGCGCGAGACGTCCGCACCGGCGCTGTCGCCCGCATTCCATGCGCGCCTGGCCGAACGCCTGGCCGGCGAGCCGCCGCCGCTGCGCCGCGCGACCGTCGCGGCCGAGTCCACCGGCCTGGCGGCGGTGCTCGCCAAGACCGCTTCTTCCTGACTTCCCGGTCGTCCATTCTTATCCCAGGCTTAAATTTCATCCCTCGTCCGTCGTGCGCAGGCGATACGCGGCTGGCATGGCGCGACAAAGCGCTTGATTTGGCTTACCATTCAGTCAATCTTAGCCATTCGATAGCGAATCCATGACCAGTAAAACTGCCAGCCTGCTCCTGTCGGCGCTGCTCGTGTCCGGCGCCACGGCATTCATTCAACCAGTCCACGCTGCCGCCCCGTCCCCACCCCGAACGTCTCCGGCTTGCCCGACTTCACCGACGTCATCGAGAAAGTAGGACCGGCCGTCGTCAATATCCGCACCACCGAGCGCGTGCGCACCCGCGGCGGCGCCCCGGGCGAGGAAGAGATGCAGGAATTCCTGCGCCGCTTCTTCGGCGGCCAGATGGTGCCGCGCGGCGGTGGCCGGCGCGGTCCGCAGCAGCAGGAAGAAGAACGCGAAGTGCAGCGCGGCGTGGGCTCCGGCTTCATCATCTCGGCCGACGGCTTCGTGCTGACCAATGCCCACGTGGTCGAGGGCGCCGACGAGGTCACCGTGACGCTTTCCGACCGGCGCGAGTTCAAGGCCAAGGTGCTGGGCGCCGACCGCCGCTCCGACGTCGCGGTCCTGAAGCTGGACGCGACGAATCTGCCTTACCTGCGCACCGGCGACTCCAGCAAGATCCGGGTCGGCGAATGGGTGCTGGCCATCGGCTCGCCGTTCGGCCTCGAGAATACCGTGACCGCCGGCATCATCTCGGCCAAGTCGCGCGATACCGGCGAATACCTGCCCCTGATCCAGAGCGACGTGGCGGTCAATCCCGGCAACTCGGGCGGCCCCCTGATCAATCTGCGCGGCGAAGTGATCGGCATCAACTCGCAGATCGCGACCCTGTCGGGCGCCTATAACGGCATCTCGTTCGCGGTGCCGATCGACGAGGTGCTCCGCGTATCCGACCAGCTCAAGACCACCGGCAAGGTCACCCGCGGCCGCCTGGGCGTGCAGATCAGCGAAGTCACGCGCGACGTGGCCGAATCGCTGGGCCTGGGCAAGGCGCGCGGCGCCGAAGTCTCGATGGTCGAGCCGGGTGGCCCGGCCGAGAAGGCGGGCATCAAGGTCGGCGACATCATCCTGGCCTTCAACAAGCAGCCGATCCAGTCGACCACCGACCTGCCGCGCCTGGTGGGCGCCTCCAAGGTCGGCAGCCGCGCCAGCGTCACCGTCTGGCGCCGCGGCGCCCAGGTCGAGGTGCCGGTCACCATCGTCGAGCTGCAAGAAGAACGTCCGACCCAGGGTCGCCAGCAGCCGAAGAAACCGGCGCCGGGCGTCGCCCCGGATGCGCTGGGCCTGCAGTTGTCGAACATCCCGGCCGCCGACCGCAAGGAGCTGGGCATCGACCACGGCCTGCTGGTCGAGGAGGCGCAGGGTCCGGCCGCCAGCGCCGGCATCCAGCCCGGCGACCTGGTCCTGCAGTGGAACAACACCCCGATCACCAGCGTCGAGCAGTTCAAGGGCTTGCTGGCCAAGCACGACAAGTCGAAGGCGGTGGCCCTGCTGGTGCAGCGCGAAGACACCACGCAGTACATCACGCTCAAGCCGCGCCAGTGACGCAGCAGGCGAGGGCGCCGACGCAGTCCGGCCCAAGGTTCGTCCTGTACTCGCGCAGCTGGTGCCACCTGTGCGAGGACATGCTGGCGGCGCTGCGTGCGCTCGAGCCGCCCGGGCAGCCGTTCGACGTCGCCGTGCTGGACGTCGACGCCGACCCGGCGCTGCTGGCGTCCTTCGACGAGCTGGTGCCGGTGCTGTACGGCGATCCGGACGGTCCCGAACTGTGCCATTACTTCCTGGACGAGGCGGCGGTGCGGGCCTATCTGGCCTCGGTCGCGGCTTCCTGATGGCCGCCCCCGGAAATCGGGCTTTCTACTCCGAAATCCGGTAAAATGCCGGGTCGGAGCGGTGATCGAATACCTTCCAGAGAATTCCAAGGCGCTCGCCTGGGGACCGGCACGGCCCCGACGCAGCGCTTTTTCGTATTGCGCAGCCGATTCGTGCTGCACGGCAGTACGCCTTATATCGTCGTAGTCGCCGCCTTTCGCGGCCTTTTTGGTTTTGAGCTTTGTTAATGAACAACATACGTAACTTCTCCATTATCGCCCACATCGACCATGGCAAATCGACCCTGGCCGACCGCATCATCCAGCTGTGCGGCGGCCTGTCGGACCGTGAAATGGACGCCCAGGTGCTCGATTCGATGGACCTGGAACGCGAGCGCGGCATCACCATCAAGGCCCAGACCGCGGCGCTGCAGTACAAGGCGCGCGACGGCCAGGTCTACAACCTGAACCTGATCGACACCCCGGGCCACGTCGACTTCTCGTACGAAGTGAGCCGCTCGCTGTCGGCCTGCGAAGGCGCGCTGCTGGTGGTCGACGCCTCGCAGGGCGTGGAAGCGCAGACGGTTGCCAACTGCTATACCGCGCTCGACCTGGGCGTGGAAGTGGTGCCGATCCTGAACAAGATCGACTTGCCGCACGCCGACCCGGACAACGCCAAGAAAGAAATCGAGGACGTGATCGGCATCGATGCGTCCGACGCCACCGTGTGCTCGGCCAAGACCGGCCTGGGCGTGGAAGACGTGCTGGAAACCCTGATCGCGAAAGTGCCGCCGCCGAAAGGCGACCCGGACGCGCCGCTGCAGGCCCTGATCGTCGACTCCTGGTATGACCCGTACGTCGGCGTCGTGATGCTGGTGCGCGTGGTCAACGGCACCCTGCGTCCGAAGGACAAGATCCGCCTGATGGCCACCGAGTCGGTCAATCTGGTGGAAAACATCGGCGTGTTCACCCCGCGCTCGGTGTCGCTGCCGCAACTGACCGCCGGCCAGGTGGGCTTCATCATCGCCGGCATCAAGGAACTGACCGCCGCCCGCGTGGGCGACACCGTGACCCTGGCCAGCCGTCCGGCGCCGGAGCCGCTGCCGGGATTCAAGGAAGTGCAGCCGCAGGTGTTCGCCGGCCTGTTCCCGGTCGAGGCGAACCAGTACGACGCGCTGCGCGACTCGCTCGAGAAGCTGAAACTGAACGACGCCGCCCTGATGTACGAGCCGGAAGTCTCGCAGGCGCTGGGCTTCGGCTTCCGCTGCGGCTTCCTGGGCCTGCTGCACATGGAGATCGTGCAGGAGCGCCTTGAGCGCGAATTCGACATGGACCTGATCACGACGGCGCCGACCGTGGTGTACGAGGTCGAGATGAAGGACGGCAGCATCATCCGCGTCGACAATCCGTCGAAGATGCCGGAACCGTCCAAGATCAACGAAGTGCGCGAACCGATCGTCGACGTCAACCTGTACATGCCGCAGGAGTACGTCGGTTCGGTGATGACCCTGTGTAACGGCAAGCGCGGCATCCAGATGGACATGGCCTACCACGGCCGCCAGGTCAAGCTGCACTACGAGATCCCGATGGCCGAGATCGTGCTCGACTTCTTCGACCGCCTGAAGTCGACCTCGCGCGGCTACGCCTCGATGGACTATGAGTTCAAGGAGAATCGCGCGGCCGACGTGGTCAAGGTCGACATGCTGATCAACAGCGAGAAGGTCGACGCCCTGGCCATCATCGTCCACCGCGCCAACGCGCCGTATCGCGGACGCCAGGTGGCTGCCAAGATGCGCGAACTGATCCCTCGCCAGATGTTCGACGTCGCGATCCAGGCCGCCATCGGCGCCACGATCATCTCGCGCGAAAACGTCAAGGCGCTGCGCAAGAACGTCCTGGCCAAGTGCTATGGCGGCGACATCTCGCGTAAGAAAAAGCTGCTGGAGAAGCAAAAGGCCGGCAAGAAGCGCATGAAGCAGGTCGGCTCGGTGGAGATTCCACAAGAAGCCTTCCTGGCCATTCTCCAGGTGGAAGATAAA
Organism: Massilia oculi; assembly: GCF_003143515.1. Lineage (NCBI taxonomy): Bacteria > Pseudomonadati > Pseudomonadota > Betaproteobacteria > Burkholderiales > Oxalobacteraceae > Massilia > Massilia oculi. The sequence continues at coordinate 5,025,328 of NZ_CP029343.1, forward strand.
TAATGAACCTGCAACCCATCCTGGGCAATTTTGCCCTGATCCTGTTCGTCGCTATGGTGATCACGGGCATCATCTGGTGCCTGGACACATTCTATCTGGCGAAACAACGGCGCCGCGCCGCCGACGCCGCCCTACGCGAGTACGATACGCGCAACGCCAAGCTGGTCGCGGATGGGATCAAGGTTGACCACAACGGCAACCGCGCGGCGATCGAGCAGGCCCACCTGCGCCAGCCGACCTGGATCGAGTATTCAGGCAGTTTCTTCCCGGTGATCGCACTGGTGTTCATCCTGCGCTCCTTCCTGTGGGAGCCGTTCAAGATCCCGTCGTCGTCGATGGTGCCGACCCTGCTGGTGGGTGACTTTATCCTGGTGAACAAGTACACCTATGGCATCCGCCTGCCGATCGTTAACAAAAAAATCATCCAGATCAATAATCCCCAGCGCGGCGACGTGATGGTGTTCAAGTATCCAAAAGATATGAACCAGGATTACATCAAGCGCGTCATCGGCGTGCCGGGTGATAAAATCACCTACGAGGACAAGCGCCTGACGGTCAACGGCAAGCCGGTCGAGTACACGGCGCTGGACGACTACCTGGACGACCAGCATCCGATCTACCACAAGCAGTTCGTCGAGAAATTGCCGAGCCCGGGCGGCCTGACCCAGCACCGCATCCTGAACACGGCCGACAAGCGCACTATCGACCTGGGCAGCGTGGATAACTTCCCGCTGCGCGAAAACTGCGAATACACCTACGACAAGTTTACCTGCGTGGTGCCGGAAGGGCAGTATTTCATGATGGGCGATAACCGCGACAATAGCGCGGACAGCCGTTACTGGGGTTTCGTGCCTGACCGCAATATCGTCGGCAAGGCCTTCGTGGTCTGGATGAACTTCAGCAATCCGAAACGCGTCGGCGGTATCCAATAAGAAGGGGCGCCCATGGATCGCAGGAAGCTGTTGAACAAGCAAGCCGGTATTTCGCTCTCTGGCCTGATCGGGGCGCTGGCCGTCATCGGCGTGGTTGGCATCTTCGCCATGCGCATGGTCCCGGCCTATATCGAGTACAACGCGATCAAGACCGCGATCGTCGAGGTCAGGGACGCCGGCGGCAGCATCCGCGAGATGCAGGGAGCCTTCAACCGCCGCACCAGCGTCAACGACGTCGAGGCCGTACGCGGCCAGGACCTGGTCTTCACCCGCGATGGTGAAGACATGCAGATCAGCTTTGCCTACGAAAAGCGGCTGCCGCTGATGGGCAACGTCAGCCTGCTGATCGACTTCGCCGGCACCACCGACCCGAGCGGCGTGGTGGCCGAGGCCGACAGCGCCGCCCGTTAATGGAAACACCGTGGCCCGCCGGGCCACGCACACGACAACAACAATGAATCTTCAGTTATTGCAAACGCGCTTGGGGTATACGTTCCGGGAAATCGGGCTGCTGCAGCAAGCCCTGACCCACCGTAGCCATAGCAGTCTGCATAACGAGCGCCTGGAATTCCTGGGCGATTCGGTCCTCAACTGCGTCGTCGCCTCGGTGCTGTACGAACGTTTCGGCACGCTCGACGAGGGCGACCTGTCGCGCCTGCGCGCCAACCTGGTCAAGCAGCAGGCGCTGTTCGAGATCGCCCAGAAGCTTGACCTGTCGCAATTCCTGCGCCTGGGCGAGGGCGAACTCAAGTCCGGCGGTTTCCGCCGGCCGTCGATCCTGGCCGACACCCTGGAAGCGCTGCTCGGCGCGATCTTCCTCGACGGCGGCTTCGACAGCGCGCGCGACACGATCCGCGCCTTTTATATTCCGCTGCTGGAGACGGTCGACCCGGCCACGCTCGGCAAGGACGCCAAGACCCTGCTGCAGGAATTCCTGCAGGCCAAGCGCATTGCGCTGCCGACCTATAATGTGGTGGCCACCCACGGCGCCGCACACAGCCAGGAATTCGAAGTCGAATGCCTGGTGCCGAAGCTGAACGTGCAGGTGTTCGGCCGCGGCGGGAGCCGCCGCGCGGCCGAGCAGGCCGCCGCCAGCCTGGCGCTCGACGCGGCGCAGAAAGCGCTGACCAAGACGCCGGGCGCGCGCAAGCCACGCCAGCGCTCGCCCCAGTTGAAGCTGGCAGGCATCGGTACCAATCAGGGCGAAACCACATCGGCCGCCCAGGCAGAACAACCAGGAACAGAAAAAGCATGAACGCCACTCCAGAGCATGTCAGCTGCGGCAACTTCCGTTGTGGCTATATCGCCATCGTCGGCCGCCCGAACGTCGGCAAGTCGACCCTGATGAACGTTCTGATCGGCGCCAAGGTATCGATCACGTCGCGCAAGGCCCAGACCACGCGCCACCGCATCACCGGCATCCAGACCCGCGACGACGCGCAATACATCTACGTCGATACCCCGGGCTTCCAGACCCGCCATGCCAACGCGCTGAACAAGACGCTGAACAAGACCGTCTCGAACACCTTGACGTCGTCGGACGCGATCCTGTTCCTGGTCGAAGCCGGCACCTTCGGCCCGGCCGACCAGCAGGTGCTGGACATGCTGCCAAAAAACGTCCCGGTGATCCTGGTCATCAATAAATCGGATCGCGTGAAGGACAAGGCGGTCCTGATGCCGTTCGCGCAAAAGATCTCGGCCCTATTCAACTTCGCCGCCATCGTGCCGGTTTCGGCCAAGCTGCGCTTCCAGGTCGATGCGCTGGAAACCGAGATCAAGCGCCATCTGCCGGAAAACCCGCCGGTCTTCGGCCCGGACGACATCACCGACCGCAGCGAGAAATTCCTGGCGGCCGAGATCGTGCGCGAAAAAGTGTTCCGCCTGCTGGGCGACGAACTGCCGTACACCAGCACCGTCGTGATCGAACAGTTCGAACAGGAAGGCAATCTGCGCCGCATCTTCGCCGCGATCCTGGTCGAGCGCGACACCCATAAATCGATGATCATCGGTAACAAGGGTGCACGCCTGAAGGAGATTTCCACCCAATCGCGCCTCGACATGGAGAAACTGTTTGGCGGCCCGGTTTACCTGGAGATCTGGGTCAAGGTCAAATCCGGCTGGGCCGACAACGAAGCGGGCCTGCGCGCTTACGGTTACGAGTAAGGGCGAGGGACGCTAGCCACGCGCATGTCCAGCCACGACCAATTCATCGACGACGCGCCGGAGCAGGCGGTTCCGGCCGCCGGCAAGCGCCCGCGCGCTTCGGCAGTGGCCAGCCGCATCGTCGGCCAGCCCGGTTTCGTGCTGCACAGCTATCCCTACAAAGAAACCAGTCTCATCATCGACATGTTCACCCGCGACCATGGCCGGGTGGGGGTGGTGGCGAAAGGCGCCAAGCGCCCGTTCTCCAAGCTGCGCGGCGTGCTGCAGACCTTCCAGCCCCTCTCGGTATCGTGGAGTGGCAAGTCCGAACTGCGCACCCTGATCGATGCCGAGTGGGTGGGCGGCATGCTCCCATTGGAGCGCACGGCGCTGCTGTGCGGCTTCTACCTGAACGAATTGCTGGTCAAACTGCTGGCGCGCGACGACCGCCATCCGGCCCTGTTCGATCACTACGTCTCGACCCTGAACCAGCTCGCCCACGGCGAACCGGCGCAAATCGTCTTGCGAAAATTCGAAAGAGCCTTACTTAAGGAAACAGGCGTGGCAGCCGATCTCGGCCGCTGCACGAGCAGCCGCGACCGGGTCGAGCCGGGCCGTGATTACGTGGTCGATCCGGAGCGCGGCGCGCGCGCGGCGGGCGCCGGCGAAGTCTGGCCCGTCGTATTGGGCAAGACCCTGCTGGATATGGAGCGCGAGGACTATACTGATCCGGCGACCCAGGCGCAGAGCAAGCAATTGATGCGCTTCCTGCTGGCGCACCACCTGGGCGGCCAGCCGCTCAATACGCGCCAGATTTTGATCGATTTGATGCAACTGTAAAAAGAATACTATGAGCTTCCTGCAACCCGCCGGCCAGGTGATCGACCTGGGCGTGAACATCGACCACATCGCCACCGTGCGCAATGCGCGCGGCACGACGTATCCAGACCCGCTGCGCGCCGCGCTGCTGGCCGAGCAGGCGGGCGCCGACCTGATCACGCTGCACCTGCGCGAAGACCGCCGCCACATCAAGGATGCCGACGTGCTGGCCCTGCGCCCGCTGCTGGCGACGCGCATGAACCTGGAAGCGGCCGTCACCCCGGAGATGATCGACTTCTCCTGCCAGGTGAAACCGCAGGACGTGTGCCTGGTGCCGGAGCGGCGCGAGGAAGTCACGACCGAGGGCGGCCTGGACGTGGTGCGCTACTACAATGAGGTCGAGGCGGCCGTGAAGCAGCTGAAGGAAGAGGGCATCCGCGTCTCGCTGTTCATCGATGCCGATGCGCGCCAGATCGAAGCGGCGGCCGCCGTCGGCGCCACCGTGATCGAGTTGCACACGGGGCGTTATGCCGAGGCGGCAGGCGATGAAGTGGGGCACGAGCTGGAACGCATCAAGCTGGGCGTGCACGAAGGCGCGAAGCGCGGCCTGCGCGTGAATGCCGGCCATGGCCTGCACTACACCAATGTGCAGCCGATCGCGGCGATTCCCGACCTGCACGAGCTGAACATCGGCCACGCCATCGTGGCGCATGCGCTGTTCGCCGGCTGGGAAAACGCGGTGCGCGAGATGAAGGCGATCATGGTCGCGGCGCGCCTGGGCGTGTCGTACGCCGCGAAAGCCGGGGCCTGAATATGATCTACGGCATCGGCACCGACATCGTCCAGATCTCGCGTGTCGAGGCTGCCCTCGCGCGCAGCGGCCCGCGCTTCGCCGAGAAGATCCTCGGCCCGCAAGAGCTGGAAAAATACCATGCCCGCAGCGCCAAGAACGCGGTGCGCGGCCTGCGCTTCCTGGCCACACGTTTCTCGGCCAAGGAGGCGTTCTCGAAAGCCATCGGTCTTGGCATGCGCATGCCCATGACCTGGCGTTCCGCGCAGATGCTGAATGACCCGAGCGGCAAGCCGGTCATCGTCTGCAGCGGCGCCCTTGGCGACTTCATGCGCGAGCACCAGCTCAGCGCCCAGGTGACGATCAGCGACGAGGCCGACTATGGCGTCGCCTTCGTGATCGTGACCCAGGCGCCGTTGGCATCACCATCATTGGCAGAGTAATGTCCGAAGCAAAACCCGCAGCAACCGGCAATCCATCCGTCGAACTCACTCCCGAACTGGCCGCGCGGCTGGGCCGCGAGCGCCTGTCGGACGCGCGCGAGGAAATGCGCGCCGAAGCCAACCGCGAACTGAGCCCGAAAGTGGATGCCGACGTGCGCGCGCAAGTGCTGGCCGTCGTCAACCGTTTGCCGGGCCTGCCCGGCGTCTACCGCTATTTCGATGCGGCCGACAACGTGCTCTACGTCGGCAAGGCGCGCAACCTCAAGAACCGTGTCTCGAGCTATTTCCAGAAAAACCTGGCCAGCCCGCGCATCGCGATGATGGTGTCGCAGATCGCACGCCTGGAAACGACGGTGGTGAGCAGCGAGGCCGAAGCGCTGATCCTGGAAAACAACCTGATCAAGACGCTCAAGCCGCGCTACAACATCCTGTTCCGCGACGATAAGTCTTACCCTTACATCAAGATCACGGGCGGCGAGGCGCCGCGCATGGCGTATTACCGCGGCGCGCTGGACAAGAGGAACCAGTACTTCGGTCCTTTCCCCAGCGCCTGGGCGGCGAAGGAATCGATCCAGCTGCTGCAGCGCGTCTTCCAGCTGCGCACCTGCGAGGACAGCGTCTATGCCAACCGCACGCGCCCCTGCCTGCTGCACCAGATCGGCCGCTGCAGCGCGCCCTGCGTCAAGCTGATCGCGCCGGAGGAATACAAGCTCGACGTCGAGAACGCGGCGCGTTTCCTGCGCGGCCGCCAGAGCGAGGTGATGGCCGACCTCGAGCAGAAGATGCAGAACTATGCGATGGAGCTCAAGTTCGAGCAGGCGGCGTCGGTGCGCAACCAGATCCAGGCGCTGTCGAAGGTGCTGCATGCGCAAAGCATGGAGACGACGGGCGACGCCGACGTCGACGTCATCGCGGTGGTGGTGCAGGGTGGACGCGCCTGTGTCAACCTGGCCATGGTGCGTGGCGGACGCCACCTGGGCGACCGCGCCTACTTCCCGAGCCACGTCGGCGAATCGCTGGGGGAGTGCCCGATCGAAGTGGAGGTGCTGTGCGCCTTCCTGGCCCAGCACTACGCCGGCCAGTTCATCCCGGGCACCCTGATCCTGAACGTGGAATTCGACCAGCCCGAGCTGATCATGGCCCTGCAGGAGCAGTGCGGCCACCGCATCAGCCTGGTGCTGCAGCCGGGCGGCCAGCGCCGCCAGTGGCTCGAGATGGCCTGCAAGGGCGGAGAAATCGCGCTGGCGCGGCTGCTGTCCGAGCAGGGCTCGCAGCAGGCGCGCACGCGCGCGCTGGCCGACACCCTGCAGCTCGACAGCGAAGACCTGGACGCCTTGCGCGTCGAATGCTTCGACATCAGCCATACCGCGGGCGAGGCGACCCAGGCCTCGTGCGTGGTGTTCCAGCACCACCAGATGCAGAACGGAGAATATCGCCGCTTCAACATCAACGGCATCACGCCGGGCGACGACTACGCCGCCATGCGCCAGGTCTTGACCCGCCGTTACGAAAAAGTGGCGGGCGGCGAGGGCGTGATGCCCGACATCGTGCTGGTCGACGGCGGCAAGGGGCAAGTGGAGATGGCGCGCCAGGTGTTTACCGAGCTGGGGCTGGACATCTCGATGATCGTCGGCGTGGCGAAGGGAGAAGGGCGGCGCGTGGGCCTGGAGACCCTGATCTTCGCCGACGGCCGCCCGGCCCAGGAGCTGGGCAAGGAATCGGCGGCGCTGATGCTGGTGGCCCTGATCCGCGACGAGGCGCACCGCTTTGCGATTACGGGCATGCGCGCCAAGCGCGCCAAGGCGCGTCAGGCATCGCGCCTGGAAGAGATCGAGGGCATCGGCGCCAAGCGCCGCCAGCGCCTGCTGGCGCGCTTTGGCGGGCTGCGCGGGGTGATCGATGCCAGTGTCGAAGACCTGATGACGGTCGAGGGAATCTCGAGTGCGCTGGCGGAAGAAATCTACAGGCAGCTGCATTGAGGTAGAGCGCATGGACAACAAAGTCGTCCATCCCACGGCGCTCGTCGGTAGGGTGGATGGCTTCGCCGTCCAGGCGTTCAGCGAACGCACCATCACATCCATTCCGCATCGAGATTCCCCCACGGTCAACCTCCAGGGCCAGCCAACCGTTGAGCGATCTACCCCCACGCTGCCGCATACGGATGAGTCAACTGGCCCAAACCAGCATACCCATGTAGACTAACGGCCAAGCATTTTTCCACGGTAATCAGCTCTCTCATGCCCCTCAATATACCGATTCTCCTGACCTGGTTACGCGTCGCGCTCATTCCCCTCGTTGTCGGATTGTTCTATTTGCCAGTCGACTGGATGACGCTTCCCGAGCGTAATCTGGCAGCCACCGCGGTCTTCATCGTCGCCGCCATCACCGACTGGTTCGACGGTTTCCTGGCCCGCCGATGGAACGAAACCTCGGCCTTCGGCGCCTTCCTCGACCCGGTCGCGGACAAGCTGATGGTGGCCGGCGCGCTGCTGGTGCTGGTCCAGCTGGACCGCGTGGACGCGATCATCGCCGGCATCATCATCGGCCGCGAGATCACCATCTCGGCGCTGCGCGAGTGGATGGCCCAGATCGGCGCCACCCGCTCGGTGGCGGTCAGCTCGATCGGCAAGATCAAGACCGCGGCCCAGATGACGGCGATCCCGATGCTGCTGTTCCATGACCGCCTGTTCGGCATCGACATCCACTTCTGGGGCGAGTACTTGCTGTGGGTGGCGGGCGTGCTGACGGTGTGGTCGATGTTCTATTATCTGCGCCGCGCCTGGCCCCTGATCAAGGAGAAGGCGGGGGCGATTTAATTTGTTTCGTGGCATCCTTGACGTACAGAATAGAATCTCTATAATGCCTGCCTGTTGCGACAACAACGCAACAGAATGAAAGACGAAGCGGGAGTAGCTCAGTTGGTAGAGCGCAACCTTGCCAAGGTTGAGGTCGAGAGTTCGAGACTCTTCTCCCGCTCCAAAGATTGCAAAGCTGTAAAGCGATCTTGGAAAAACGTCAAAGTTCTGTCATAATCGTTGTTCTGTACGCGGGAGTAGCTCAGTTGGTAGAGCGCAACCTTGCCAAGGTTGAGGTCGAGAGTTCGAGACTCTTCTCCCGCTCCAGTTTCCTGAACTGGGCAGCGCGCAGTAAGTTGTACATTGTAAGACTCCATGCGGGAGTAGCTCAGTTGGTAGAGCGCAACCTTGCCAAGGTTGAGGTCGAGAGTTCGAGACTCTTCTCCCGCTCCAGGTTTTACGATCGGTAGTATCACTCCTAAGCGGGAGTAGCTCAGTTGGTAGAGCGCAACCTTGCCAAGGTTGAGGTCGAGAGTTCGAGACTCTTCTCCCGCTCCAGAATTCAGGAAGATTCCTTCTTCCCTTGTTGATGTGTTTCATAACCGTTCACATCGATCAAGCGCACTATATCCTCTGGCGAGGTAGCAAAGCGGTTATGCAGCGGCCTGCAAAGCCGTCTAGACGGGTTCGACTCCCGTCCTCGCCTCCAAATAATAAACGGACGGGCCTCATTCGAGGCCCGTTTTGTTTTTATTGGTCGCATAAAGGCCAAATAAAATTTATAGGTGGTCGAGCCGACTCGGTAGACATGGCCAGCGGCCCAGCAAGCCGCTGCAGATGGGCTCAGCAGGGGTATTGTAGAAAAGCTGGAGGGGAAGGGGTTGGTATTTCAGTCCGTTTCGCTATGGGCTTATCCCGATAAAACTCAGGGTCTACCTCTGTCCTGAAATTTCACGAAAACCTGCGAAAACAGTGCGCTGCCTTACGACGCGAGACGACGCATATCTCGATAGCACCAAAACCCGTGGCGTTACCACTCGCACCCTATATCTGATGAAATCACACGTTCGCACTAACGGACAAGTCCGGCATGTTCGCAAGGCCATGCGTCCTGACTCACCTAAACCGGCGCCCGTGAAAGCCGGGGTGATTCGCTACCTGCAACGGTTCCGCCAACAATGAATATGCTGGAAAAACGGTCGCATTCGATCAGGTCGGCTCCGGCCCCATCACTACAATCTCCGCATGATTATCCAGATATCCACCTCCGTGGTGCGCCTATCTGATGTACCGACCTGCGCACGTGAGTCTGGGCTCGCTCGTTCCAGACATCGTTGCTTGTATAAGCAGACACATTTCATAAACCTGTATTTATTGCCGGTAATCTGCTAGTCTCCGCATCGGTCAAAGTGGCGCAACAATATCGTAATGCCCGTCTGTCCTTCAGGAGATAAACGTGTTTAGAAAAATCACCGCGCGGTTAAGATATTCGATGATCGTGCTCGGCGTGATTGTGGCAGTGAGCGGCTGCGCCAGCTCGCGACAGGCGCGGGATGGCGAACCTCTGAAGCCGAACCAGGGTTTGCTGGCCGTTCATGTCACTTCGAACGCCGATGCATACGTGACGTACGTCGATTACATCGAAGAATCGACGTTCGCAAGCCGCTTCGGCGAGGAATTAGTCGGCGCTAAAGGCTGGGTCAATCTCAAGGCTGGTAACGGCTTCCAGCTGATTCCCGTCGACGCCGGTGAATATACATTCAGCAAATTGAACGTCTATCCGCGCTTTGCCTGGCTGCAGTCGACCAATCGGTTCAGGGTCGAAGCCAATACCATCACTTATATCGGGCACATTCGGATGGATGTCTCCGAAAAAGGTTTCAAGCTGGACGCGTTCGACGAGGAGCTTGCCATGCGCACGTATCTGGCAGAAACATACCCTGCGTATTTTAGCGTCATGGGCCTGCGAAAAGCCGTGGTCGAGTTAAATCTGCGCTGATCGACGATGCCAGAGACACGACCGACAGCGGCGACGCGTCGACTGATGCTCGCGCTTGCGCTATCAGCAATGGTGACAAGTAGCGCATATGCCGGCAACGCGGGCGCCCCTATTGTGATCATTATGCCGGCTGTGCAGCCCGGTGACGCCTGTATCCCCTCCGGGGTAGGTAGTGGCAATGAAACCTCGACTTCGAAAGGCGTGGCGGTCATCGCCACGCGCATCCATGGCGCCCATGCCACCCGGTGTCCCGATCCGCAATTTCCAAACCTGGCCAGCACCGATAAGCTTCCGTCCGACGAAGAGCGCAAACGACCGTCCTCGCATTGCGTGGCGCGGCAGACGAAGGTTGGCGACGAACTGATGATTCCGGACTATGGACAGGCGACTGTCCTCGCACTCGACGGCGTCGCCGACACGTGCAGGAATGGCGTCATGGTCAAGGTGATCAGTTCAGTCGCACATCGCGCCGCCATGGGAATCGACCCGACGACGCCCATCACCGTCGCAACGCAGGTTGCCGTGCGCGAGCCGAGCAATCAGGAAATCCAGAGCGAGTACGATCGGCTGGTGGCCGCCACGCAGCCAGTGCAGGAATACCTGGTGCGGCACATTTTGCTGCGCACACGCGGGGAAGCGCTTGCTGCGCTCGCGCGCATCAAGGCGGGACAGCGATTTGGTGAAGTTGCCGGCGCCGTGTCCACCGATCGGGGCTCGAAAGAGAAGGGAGGCGACCTGGGCTGGGCGGTTCCATCGTTCTTCATCGATGAGTTCTCGAAAGGCATGGTAGCTCTGGCTCCGTCGGGCCTGTCGAGCGAGCCAGTCCAGACCAAGTTCGGCTGGCATATCATCGAGGTGCTCGAAACGAAGGTCGGGCGCGATTCGTTCCCACCGTTGTCAGCCATGAGGACACATATCGCGTCCCGATTGATGCATCTCCAGCGTGTAACGAATGCCGCTGCCGCCGTACCGGTCAAGGCTGTGTGCAGGAACATGGTGCCGCCAACGCTGCCGGCTGGCTATTCAGCGACCGGTGCGAAAGCGGTCGTCGTCGCGCGAGTCCGCATCGAAAACGGGCGGGTGGTCGACGTGCCGGGATTGTCGGGTCCTGCCGAGTTGCACCAATCGGTTACCGATGCACTGAACAGGTACGAATGCGATCGCCTCGATCGGCCGGTGACCGCGGTACAGTCGTTCGAGCTCTGATTCGCGCTGCCGCGCCGGTGCCACACGTCGTTGTGGACCGGCCTCGGCGCGACTGGAAAATCGAGCTGCGCATGGGGCCTCGGGAGAGATCGATGCAGGTTCCTGCCGTCTCACTGCATCGATATGCATCATGCGAGGAAGGCTCGCGGTGCTGAACTGCGCCTGCGGCGGAGCATGCTGCTGCGCTTTTGATGGAGCTGAAACTGAATCGCCCCGGTTCTCGTGGAGGCTGGTAAGCGCGAGTTACGCCGGAGCAGTCTGCTCACACAACGGCTGTGCCCTTCGGCGGCTGAATTAATGCCTCGGCAGGTTTGCCAAGCCCCTTGTGCAGTTTCCAGATCATGGGGAGTGTCAAAGGGCGAAGGCGATTCAACACCTTGTACACCCGGTTGGACCGGCCAATCATCGGCTCAAGATCCTTGACGGTGAGACCCTTCTGGTCCATCTGGAATTTAATGGCCTCGACCGGGTCCGCGACTTCCATCGGAAAGTGTTTTGTTTCATAGGCTTCGACCAGCGTGGCCAGCACGTGGAGACGGTCGCCCTCTGGCGTTCCGAACTCGGCATTCATGAGCGATTCCACTTCGCGCAGCGCTGCTGGATAGTCCACTTCGGTACGAATAGGTTTAATGTCCATGAGATCCCTCGGTAGTTTATGTATCGATAGCGTCGTACTGCTTGTGCGTGCCGACAAACTTGACGAAAACAATCCCGTAGACTTCCAGGCGTCTAGCAGACTCGTAGCACTTCAGCTGCTTCTTCCATTTAATGCCAGCTCAGGCTATCCGAACAACGGCGACACGCGCTGCAGAGCGCACCGGCCAATGCCGGCTGCGACGTCGCGGCAGGACCTGCACCCTTAGTCTGGTAGCGAAGCGACAAACGACAGGATCAAGCCGTTGACCGTATCGGGCCGCTCCTGCTGTAGCCAGTGTCCGGCATCGTCGATGGTGACCGGCGGGCGAAGGCGCGGCACGAGTGTCGGCATGGCGTCGATGATACGGTCCATGCCCGGCATCGACAGGCCGACATCGCGCGCGCCAATGGCGAACAGCGCCGGCACCCCGACCCGCATGCCTTCCAGGCTGGCTTGGAGCTGCCAGTTGCGATCCAGGTTGCGATAGTAGCTCAGTCCGCCGCGAAAACCGCTGCGTGCAAAGGCAGCGGCGTAGGCGTCGAAATCGGCCTTGGCGAGCCACGCCGGCAGGCCGGCCGGCTCGGGCAGGTCGTGCAGCAACCCGCGTTCGAGAGATACCATTCCGAACGGGTTGGGCGTACCGTCACCCGGCCGGCGCGGGCCCGCATCGCCCGACGCGGCGTGGTAAATCCGGCGCAGCGTGGTGGACACGTCGCGGTCGAGTTCGCGCTCGGCGAGGCCCGGCTCCTGAAAATACAGCGTGTAGAACAGCGCGTGGTTCGTGCGTGGGAAAAGCTGCGTTGGCGGCTTCGGGGCGCGGCCCATCATCGGCACGCCAAACGCGACGACACCGCAGACCCGGTCCGGGCGCATGAGCGCCATCTGCCACCCGATCGTGGCGCCCCAGTCGTTGCCGACGACGACGGCGCGCTTGACCGACAGCGCATCCATCAGGGCAATCAGGTCGCCCACAACATGGAATGCCGTGTATTCATCGCTCGACGTGGGGCAGGACGACTCGCCGTACCCGCGCAAGTCCGGGGCGATGGCGCGGTAGCCGGCCGCGGCCAGCGCGGGGATCTGCTTGTGCCATGAACGCGAGGTTTCCGGGAAGCCGTGGCAAAGAAGTATCGCCGGGCCCTGGCCGGCTTCAAGGTAGGAAAGGGTAATTCCATTCACATCGACCGATTTGCGCTGCATACGACTCTCCTGACTGGCCAATGCGTAACATCATATGTTGCGCATTGGGTGCGGTCAAGTCGCGTAACATATTGTGTTACGGATTGAGAGGAGTGATAAAAGACAATGACAATGACAATGACAATGACAATGACAATGACAATGACAATGACAATGACAATGACAATGACGATGCCGGGGCAGGGATGAGACACGACGCCAGGTTGTCGCGCATGCTGCATGTGCTGATTCACATGGACAAGCGGGGCGGCCGCACCACGTCCGACACGATCGCGCAAATGCTTGGAACGAACCCGGTGGTGGTGCGCCGCACGATGGCGCCCCTCAAGCGGGCCGGCTTGGTCACATCGGACGGCGGCGCCGGCGGCGGCTGGTCGCTCGCGCGCGCCGTCGACGGCGTCACGGTGCGCGAAGTCCATGAAGCGCTCGGCTCGCCGTCGGTACTGGCAATCGACGTAGCGGTCGACCACAAGACCTGCCCGGTAGAGGGGGCGGTGGTGGCGGAGCTGGGCGCCGTGTTCCGCGCCACCGAAGCGTTCATGCTGGAGCGGATGCAGGATGTGACATTGGGCGCGCTGGCCATGCGTGCTTCCCAAATCTGAACCGGCCCGGTGCGTTGCGCACTACTCGGCGTTCCTGTACAGGGCCACGAGGGACCGGGCACCGAAGCGGGCGGTGAGACTAGTCATGCCGAGCGCATCGACGCCTTTGCGCGCGATGGCGATGCAGGCGCTGCCAAGATGCGCCTGCAGGCTGGCGCCGCCACCGGGCCCGAGGTCGTTCCAGCACCTGACATCGCTGGCGCATACCACGCAGGCGCGAACGGCGGCTCCCGCATCGTGCCAGCATGGGATCCATCGTCACCACCATCGAGGAGCTGCCTGCGACCGATCCGTGTCGTGACGAGTTGTAGCCGTTCGAGGCGTACGTCGACATCCGTCGCTATTCTCGACGGCACGGCATGGGTCCAGGCGTTCGAACGCAATCCGGCTGCAGGCCGGTTCGACCAGCTCCGCTCGGCTTGAAGGATGCCGAAGCGCCCTTGATTGGCGTGCCTACCTGGCCAGAGCGCCGGCTATTTTGCCGCGGTACTGAGCTTGCCACCGTGGTCGCGTGCGAAGGCCTGTTTGCGCATCCATACCGAAATCGCTGTCTTGAGTGGTGCAACTGCTGTATGTTGGTCGCCTGACCTCGGACACTACGTCTGCTTCGCCTTCTCCAAGGAACTCCAACGGGATTCCCGGTCACCGAATGTTCGATCATGCATGGCAATCCAGCCACCTCGATATGGAGAAAATCATGAGCAAAAGTCAGGACGCAAAGAAATCCGCCAAAAAAGAACCTGCCAAGACCCCAAAAGAGAAAAAGGCGGACAAAAAAATAAAGAAAGCGGAAAAATTGCGCCAGCAATGAGATTCGCGTGGTGGAATCATCATCACCAGGACATGGCATGCCGCAGACCGCTCAGCAACGCCCGCCATTGCCGAGCATTGCCTGCATCCGCACCGCGCTCACCGGTTGGCTGAACAGGAAGCCCTGGCCTTCGTCGCAGTTGTGGTCTTTGAGAAAAGCGAGCTGCGCCTCGTCCTCGACACCCTCGGCGATGACGCGCTTGTGCAGGTTCTTGCCCATGTCGATGACCGCGCTGACGATCGCGCCGTTGCGTCCCGCCTCCGTCCGCACGTCGATCGCCTTGACGAAGGACTGATCGATCTTGAGCACGTCGATCGGGAATTCATTCAGATAACTGAGGCTGGAGTATCCGGTGCCGAAGTCATCGACCGCGATCTGTACGCCCATTGCCTTGAACTTGGCCAGCAGCAGGGCACTGGCGGCGACATCGTGCATCAGTACGCTCTCGGTCAGCTCGAGCTGGATATGTGTCTGGTCCACGCCGGTGGCATCGAAGATCGCGACTGCGTGCGTGAAGAAATCCCGGTGGCGAAATTCCAAAGCAGAAACGTTCACCGAGACCGATAGATTCGGGATTCCCATACCGACCCAGCGTACCAGTTGCGCGCACGCTTCGCCCAACACCCAGCGTCCGATCGGAACGATCAGGCCGCATTCCTCGGCAATCGATACGAAACGCTCCGGCATGACCAGTCCCCATTCCGGATGCTCCCAGCGCAGCAGGGCTTCGACACCGGTGATGCAATCGGTTTGCAGGTCGATCTTGGGCTGATAGTGCAGCGTGAATTCACCGTGTTCCAGCGCCCGGCGCAAACTGGTCTCTATCAGTTGCCGCTCGACGGCGCGCGTGTTCATGTCCTGGCGGAAGAACTGGTAATTATTGCGCCCCAGGTCCTTGGCGTGGTACATGGCGGTGTCGGCGTTCTTGATCAGGGTGGCGGCATCGGTCCCGTCGAGCGGAAAAGCGCTGATTCCCATACTGGTCGAGGTATGCAGCTCGTGGGCGTCGATCAAGAACGGGGTCGACAGCGCACGCAGGATCTTGTCGGCCGCCAGCGCCGCATCGCGCGCGCGCCGCTCATTGGCCAGCAGGATCACAAATTCGTCCCCGCCATGGCGGCTGACCGTGTCGGACGTACGAACGCAGGCGACCAGGCGCTGCGAAACCGCCTGCAGCAAGCGGTCGCCCACCGCGTGTCCCAGGGAGTCGTTGATGTGCTTGAATTTGTCCAGGTCGAGGAACAGCAGTACCGGGGCGGTATCGTTGCGCCTGGACAGGGCGATGGCCTGGGTGATGCGGTCGTTCAGGAGGGCTCGGTTGGGCAGGTTGGTGAGGAAGTCGTGCTGCGCCAGGTGCCGCATCTTGGTCGTCAGGGCCACGGTGTCGGAAATATCCCGGAACACCATCACGGCGCCAACGAGCTGCCCATCCCAGTCATGGATGGGCGCGGCGGAATCTTCGATCGGAATGCGCTGGCCCTGGCGTGAAACGAGGATGGCGTTGCCGCTCAGGTTCGTGGGCTGGTCCGTATGAAGGACGTCGTCGATCGGGCTGGCAATCGTGCTGCCACTGTCCGCATCGACCAGATCGATCACTTCGATGACGGGGCGTCCGCGCGCCTCTTCGCGCGACCATCCGCAGACCAGTTCGGCCGCAATATTCAGGTAGTCCACGCGCGCGGCCATGTCGACCGAGACGACGGCATCGCCGATCGAGTTGAGCGTGATTTCGGCACGGGCTTGGGCAACGTACAATCCCCGCTCGACTTTCATGCGCTCGATGATGTTGCGTAGCGATTGAGGCACCAGGTAATTGTCGAAGAAACCTTTCGACAACCAGCCCTGCGCACCGCGCTGTACCGCCTCGATGGCGTCGGCTTCATTGTCGAGTCCGCATAGTATGAGGATCGGTGTATGGCGTGCTTCGGCGTACAAGCGGTCGAAGCAAGCAAGGCCCTGTCTGTCCGGGAGCAGCAGATCGACCAGGATCGCATCGATCTGGCCGCCTCGGATGCGGCGCAGTCCGTCCACCAGGGTGGCAGCGTCTTCCAGAACGAAGGGTCCGTCGCGTGCGTTGCCCAGTGCCTGGCGCAGGATGCGAACGTCGTCGGCGTCGGGGGAGAGGATGAGCACTCGATAAGGCATGGCGTCTTTAGCTGGCATCGGTGCTCGCCTCTTGGCGCGTCTTACAAGCTGTTTGGCGTGGCCCAATGACCAGGCAAATGGAGTGTAGCAGCCTCATTTTTATTGTCAAGTTTATAACAATAAATGGCTTGGCGGTACTTGCTTGCGTGCTTGCCGGGGCTGCCACGCAACGTGGTGTCCATTTTCAGTTGTATTCATCAGTAATGTCTTGCCGCCTGCCATGGCGGGAAAATAGATACGCGAATCGGCCGCAGGGACGCCGAAAAGAGCGCATAGTGTGATGGTCAAACGCGATCTGCCCTGATCGTCCTCATCCAGCCGGCACCTGCCGTGCTGCCATTCCCGCCGGACTTGTCAATGCATTGCATCCGGCGCTCGCATGCCCATCCCATCCGTTTTTCATACCTTGAAAGGTACGCCATGTATCCGTTCCCCCAATCCGTCAATCCTGCCGTGCGTACGCACATCGACGCCCAGAGCGCCTTCCTGAACGAGTTGTCGCAAGCGATGTCGCGCTCGTTCCAGCAGGTCTTCCAATTGAACATGCAGCTGGGCCAGACCCTGCTCGAAGAGGCGACCGGCACCATCCAGCGCATGCTGACCGCCGATCGTCCCACTGACGCCCTGTCGGCAGCGGCCTCGTGCGCCCAGCCCACCACCGACAAGCTCCGTTCGTACCAACAGCAGCTGTCGCAGCTTGCCGCCGCCACCCAGGTCGACCTGACCCGCGCGAGCGAGCAGCATGTGCAGGAAACCTCCCGAACCGCGCGCGCGCTGGCCAGTGAAGTGACCCGCGTGTCGGCCGAAGAAGCCGACAAGAACCTGCGCCAGCAGGAGGAAACCGTCAAGAATTCGCGCGACGCGTTCTTGCAGGAGGCGAAGCGCGGCGCCAACATCGGCGCCGAGTACCTGAACCAGCTCCACGGGGAAGCCGCAGATGCCAGGCCCGATGGCCAGGCTGGCCCGCCGCGCAACCCCGGCAACCCGCAAGGCGGCCCCGGCCAGGCCGGCGGCGACGCGTCGTCGCCGCCACGTTGATATTTGAATCCTCCCCCCGGGTCCCTGGGGCAAGCCTCGCGGCGGCGCCGACCATGCGGTCGCGCCGCCGCTGGCGTGTGCGCTACCCCTTTTCATCACCGTATCGGGCACTGTGAGCCATGTTCAACATGTTTTCGACGCATGGTTATCGATGATTCGGCCCGAGGCCGGCGCGCCTGCCCAATGCGTTTCCGGCAGCAGGTTTAGCCAGAAGCGGCCGCTGGCTCAGGATCGCGAGGGACGGATGGGGGGCTGTTGAAGAACCGCCGCATCGATTCTGGATTTTGCGACACGGATCACCCTCAGGTGCGCGTCCGCAGCGCTGCGTTGTAAATTGACTAGCGAACCTCTGACGGGGCACTCGCCTTCCTTGAACGCGTGAAAGTGTCCCAGCCACATTGTGGGCTGATTCTGCGATGGCGTGGTTGCCCACTCGATCATGTAGCCAAGGTATGGCTCGTCGAGCATTGTGAATTCCATCGTGTTCGCGTCAGCGCGGTTTTGCATGATTGTTCGAATGTTGACGAATGCTATGCGATTCGGATGCGCGCATCGCGCCGGTGAGAGTGCACTGCCGCCGGTCGTGGGTGAAAGTGGTGCGGGATGGTGACCATGCCATTGTCGGTGCGGGAATGGCCACCTGCGCGAGCATGCAAAAGGATGCTGGGGCTTCAGTGCATATTCGCAGTGTGTCGACTGTCGATCCACTTGCGCGCATTGTCGAAGGAATTGCTGACGGCTTCTTCGACGGTCATGAACCCCTTGGTTCCGACCGCCTGGTGATGGCATAAGGGGAAGGTCGCATGTTCGCTTTCATAGATCGTGAAAATGGCCATGAAGCGTCTGCGGATCGTCTCGACCGGATTCGCCACGATGGTGTAGCCTTTGTAGTGCGATTTCGGCTCGGCGTGCATGGAATGCTCCTTGGTCAGGGAGCCACAGTAGCACGAAATCAGTTACCTGCTTTATCTGGCAAAAAATATAATTTTTGCGTTCATCGGCAGGGTGCTAGACTGAAGGATGCGTACCCGTCTCGACCGCCTGAATGCCATATTAATCGATGCTATCGTGAGCAATCACCGCGCCTGCAGCATCCGATCCGCAGCCGAGGCGCTGGCGAAGAATCAGGTTTCGCTGGAGGTGGCGCTGCGCGTGCTGACACGGCCATGGCAGCGGCGCGTCGCGCGCTCCGGGAGCCCTGTTTTCGGCCATCGGGTACCCGAATGATGCACGTCGGCCGGCCACGCGGGCCGGCCGCGCCCAGGCCGAGCCTCGCGTGCGAAAGGCGGCGCATGGTCTACGGTGAACGCTTCAACAGTATCACGCATGCGGTGGGGGCGGTGGCCGCTGTCGTGAGCGGCGTGCTGCTGGTGGACGTGGCGGCGCGCAGTGGCGATGCATGGAAGATCTTCAGCTTCAGCATCTACGCGGTCACGCTGTTGCTGCTCTACCTGACCTCCGCCCTGTATCACAGCCTGCGCGGCGCAACCAAGAACGTGCTGCGCAAGATGGACCATTGCGCGATCTACCTGCTGATCGCGGGCACGTACACGCCATTCACGCTGGTGACGCTGCGCGGGACCATCGGCTGGACCATGTTCGCTGTGGTCTGGACCCTGGCCGTGCTCGGAATCGCGCAGGAGCTCCTGTATGCGGGACGGCGCCGCGTGCTTTCGCTCGTCATCTATGTCGTGATGGGCTGGCTCGCCATCGCCTGTACCGGTCCACTGGTCGACGGGCTCGGCCGCGCCGGCTTCGCCTGGCTGGCGGCGGGCGGCTTGTCGTACACGGCCGGTATCGTGTTTTATGCCACCGACCACAAGGTGCGCCATGGTCACGGGATCTGGCATCTGTTCGTCCTGGCCGGCAGCATTTGCCACTACTTCGCCGTCCTGTTGCATGTTGCCTGAGGGCGGAATGTCGCCGTCCTTCGCGCCGGCGGCCAGCCACGGTGCGCCCACCGCATGCAGCGACCGAAGAGCGCATGTACATGTTCCTCGCGACGCCACGAAAAGCGCTGGCGCCCTGGCGGTGCGGCGCGTATAGTGAATCGAACCGCCGTTTGAACATATGCAGGCATCATTCCGATGTGTCGCCTGTTCCAGCGTAGTTTGATGGAGAATCAATGCTGATCAACGAGCGTCAGCGGCGCCGCGACGGGCTGGCGGCGAATGCCGTCGCACGCGGGCTGAATATCCTGGCAGCGCGCAATGCCGAACTCGCCGGACGCTATATGCGGCATAAGCATGTTCCGGAGCATGTGATTGCACGCGTGCTCGGCCATCCTTCCCTGCGCCGCCGCGAGAGTGCGGGACAGGCGGTCTCCGAAGCGATCACGCCGACTTTTCCGGACGGCCAATAACCCGCAGCCTAGGGCTGCGGGCCAGATGGAAGCGGAGAGCTACCATGACCCACATCACCGAACGGGATCCAGACCTGGAAGTGCGGCAATTGCGCGCCTTGCTCACCATGTCGCGCGAATTGATGCAGGCTGACCAGCCCTTCGCTGCGCTCGCGCTGGCAGGCGGGGCCATGGTGGAGCTTACGCACATCGACCGTGCCTTGCTGCTGGTGCGCGGCGAGGTCAACGAATGCATTGCTTTCGACCACGCTGGCACTCCGGCCAAGGCGGCGTCCGGTCACGATCAGTACCGCATGGCGTTGGCCCGGCTGGACAGCGGAGCGGACGAGACTGCGGTGATGGACCCGCGCACGATGCTGGTGGGCGTGCCGACCCGGCACGCCATGGCCGTGCTGGCCGCCGGCTGGACCGGCGATGCGGCGCCGGAAACCTGGGACGCACGGCGCCGCCTGCTGAGCACGATAATGGAATTGGTCATCGCGACCCTCGGCCGGATCGCGGCGCGCACCTCGCTCGAGGTCCTGGTGTCGGTTCAGCACGAACAGATGGTGGGCGCTGCCCTGGCACATGCCGATGAACTGGCCCGCCGCGACGAATCCGAAGGCGCGGCGCGCGCGCTCGCGCTGACCGACGTCCTGACCGGCCTGAACAACCGGCGCGGCTTCTTCGTCCGGGCCGAGCACATGTTCAAGCTGGCACGGCGCAAGCAGGCCGGTTGCGCCGTGATTTATGCCGACATCGACGGTCTGAAGCTGGTGAACGATCAGCTCGGCCATGCCACGGGCGACCAGCTGATTCAGGACGCGGCCAGCGTGCTGCGCGAATCCCTGCGCGACAGCGACGTGCTGGCGCGCTTTGGGGGCGATGAGTTCGTGGCGTTCGCACTCGACGATGCGCATCCGCGCGTGATACTGGCGCGGCTTCAGGACAATCTGCGCGCGTTCAACCTGATGCAGGAACGCAGTTACCTGCTCGCGGTGAGCGCCGGTGCCGTGCAATGCGACCCGGGCAGCGGCGCGGCATTGCTCGACTATGTGCAGTCTGCGGACCGCGAAATGTATCTGCACAAGCGCAGTTGCCTGCATTAGACGAAGCATCGGAGCCGCTCCCCCAACGGGAAGGGAGGCTTTCATTGCTTCGCTCCTCTTCCGCGGCCTGTCAACGGCCAAGATCCTTTTGTTGGCAAGAAGCCAGCGAATGCTAATATGACGAGTCGATTGCAAATTCCAGGCTAGTTCAGCGATGAGTACAGAGGTGGTGACGAGTGTGCGCGGGATCCAGGCCATCAGTGCCGTGCCGCAAATTCTTGAGACGGTCGCATCGCTTACTGGCCTGGGCTTCGTCGCGATCGCGCATGTGACCGCAACGTCGTGGACGACGTGCGCGGTCCGGGATCAGCTCGATTTCGGCTTGAAGGTCGGTGACGGTCTCGACGTGACGACGACTTTGTGCGACGAGGTGCGCAGCACCGCGAAAACCATCGTCATCGATCATGTCCAGGAAAGCGAACAGTATCGCGATCACCCCACCCCCCGGATCTATGGTTTTCAGAGTTACTTCTCGGTTCCGATCTTCCGGCGCGATGGCAGCTACTTCGGCACGCTGTGCGGGCTCGATCCGAAACCGATGCGCCTGTCGACACCGACAACGCTGTCCACGCTCGAGTTGTTTGCCCAGCTCGTGTCGGCCCAGCTGGAAGCCGAGCATGAGCATGCGTTGGCGCAAACCGCGCTGCTGTCCGAACGCGAGACGGCCGAACTGCGAGAGCAGTTCATTGCCGTGCTGGGCCATGATTTGCGTACACCGCTGAGCGCTCTGCAGTACGGCGTCGAACTGCTCGGATCGGAGTCGACGGACCCTGCCACCCTGGGCATCCTGCAGCGCATGCGCCGTGGCGTCGGCAGGATGTCGGTGCTGGTCGATGACCTGGTCGACTTCACGCGTGGCCGCCTGGGCGGTGGCATTGCGCTGGATGTCCGTGACGAACATGCGCTCGAACTGCACTTCATGCAAGTCATTGCCGAGTTACGCGAAGTCCATCCGGAAGCGCACATCGTGGAGCTCATACAGCCGGGCATCAATCTTCGTTGTGATCCGGGACGGCTCAGTCAAATGCTGTCGAACCTGGTCAAGAATGCGATCGTCCACGGCAACCCCGGCACCGAGGTGAATGTATTCGTCACTTGCACAGAAGACAGGTTTTTCATGTCCGTGGCCAATGAGGGCGAACCCCTGCCGGCGCATGTCGTGTCGCAGTTGTTCAAGCCCTTCTGGCGCTCGCCATCCAGCAAGGCCCAGAAGGGACTCGGGCTCGGGCTGTATATCGCCTCCGAGATTGCGCGCTCGCACGGCGGCACGCTCGATGTGAGTTCCCAGGGCGGCAAGGTGTGTTTCGCGTTCACCATGCCCGTATCGCCGGCCGTTGCCGTCAGCGCCGTGGCCTGAAGGGGGGCCGCGGGGCGATGCCATTTGCACGCTGAGCGCCCGTCGGACACCGGAGTCAACTTGGTACCGGTCGGCGTTCGACATGTGCTGCCCGGCCCAGCCCGGTATCGGCAAGCCGCTGACGGCTGAGCAGCAGCGTATCCGGCAGTTGGCGCGCCTCTGGGTGCGGCATTCACGAGTAGCGGCCCGCGTGATGGCAGCCGCTATTTGGTTACGGCGCTTGCCAATGGCGGCTTGAAGATCGGGGGGGGACGAGGTACGCAAGCTCCTGCAGCAGACTAGCCGGACGCCAGTCTGGAAGCGCGAGTTCGTGCACACGACTGACAGCAAGCATACCCTGCCAGTTGCTCACAACGTGCTTGCCAGGCGGTGCAATTCGTCATGTCCGAAATCGCTTGACCACTCCACACCGCCCACCCCCTGATCCGGAATGACAGGTCCGATTCCGTCCCAAAAGGCGGCGAAGGGAAACCGCAGTCCTCCCGTTCGCCGCACGCCGCGTCAGAAGAAATACCGCAGCGATGCGCCGCCGCTCGCCTCCGGCACGGTCGTGACCACCAGCCCGCCCGCGGTGCCATAGGCGATGTCGCTGGCGAACTTGTGCGGCTGCAGCGTCGCGAACAGCGCACCCTGGAACTTGCCGATGTCGTAGGTCGCCTTGACGTCGTAGCGCACATAGGTCGGCATGTCGCGTTCGTATAACGGCGAGCCCATATAGTAGGGATTGCCGGCCGTGACATACACGTCGCCGGCAAGCGTCAGCCGGCCCGGTCCCAGGGCGCTGCGGTACTGGGCGCCGGCCTTCCAGGTGTGTTCCGGCACCGACAGGCGGGCGCCGGCGCCGGGGGCCGGGTTGTCCAGGCGCGCGCGCAGGATGCGGCCATAGTTCAGGTAGGTACTGAAGGCGCTGTTGAACTGGTAGCGCAGGTCGAGTTCCACGCCCCGGCGGGTGGTCTGCCCGGAGGCGACGAACACGTCGGGCGCCGTGTTGACGATCTCGTCGTCGTTCTGGATCGTGTAGAACGCGCCGGCCATGGTCAGGCCGCTGAGCGGCGTTGCGTTGAACCCGACATCGTGCGAGCGCACCCGGCTCGGATCGATGCCAACGTTGATGCGTCCGCCCGCAGCGCCAAGTGGTCCCAGGCTGCCGCTGGCGCTGATCTGCTCGGCGGCCGGCGAGCGGAAGCCCTGCGCGATATTGGCGTACAGTTCCACGTCGGGCACGACGTTCCAGATCGCGCCGTACTTCGGCGTGAGCACCGAACTCTTGTAGCCGGTCGACGCGGCCGGCAGCTTGAGGTTGACCAGGTCGTAGTCGAAACGGTCATAACGCGCGCCGCCATGCAGCTTGACGGTGGGCAGTACCCGATACTGCCCCTGCACGAACACGCCGTAGGTCAGCAGGTCGAGCTCCTGGCTGTTGACGTAGTTGGCGGTCGGCTGGCGGTTGCGGTATTGCTGGCGATACGCGTCGCCCTTGTCCTTGCGCGCCTCGGCGCCCAGCGTCAGCATGGCGGTGTCGCCGAAGGCCCAGGTGTTGCCGCCGCGCGCGCCGTAGATGCCGCGGTCGTCGTAGCCGTAGGTGTGCTGGGTGGTGCTGGTCTGGATCGCGCGGCTGCGCTCGAAGTCCTCGGCGTAGGCGGTGGCGAACCAGCCGGCTTCGCCCGATGCCGGGCGGCGGTTGAACACCAGGGTCTTGCGCTGCGCGGCGCCGAAGCCGGGCAGGCCGTACATTGTCGAATGCGGGTCGAGTCCGGCTTCCATGGCCGGCAGCGACAGGTAGCCGGCGCCGGCGAAGTCGGACTTGTAGTACGTCGCGCGCAGGCTGTAAATGCCATCGCCGATCGGGGTCGACAGCTTCCAGAACAGGTTGCTGCGATCGGTAAACGCGCCGTGGCGGAAGCCATCGAGGCTGTAGCGGTCTGCCACGACCAGCGAGCGCAGCTTGCCATGCTCGCTGGAGAGCACCAGCGAGCCACGCCGGCCGCCATAGCTCTCCACGGTCACCGTGGCGCTCGACGGCGTGGCGGCGCCGCCTTCGCGGGTGCGGATCGCCACCGCGCCGGCACGGTTCTGGTCGCCGTACAGCGCCGAAACGGGTCCCTTGATGACGTCGATCGTGTCGATCATGTCGCCGGTCATCCACTCGAGGAACGCCGGGCCGTGGCCCGCGCCGCCCTGGCTGGACGGGATGTTCTGCGGCACGCCGTCGATGTAGATGGCGGTGTCGGCGCCGTGCGTGCCCTGGGTGGCGAAGCCGCGCATGCGAAAACCGTTGCCGGTGTCGCCCTGGTCGATATTGTTGGCGACCACGCCCGGCACGCGCCGGAACACGTTCGAAATATCGCGGCCGATGTCCAGCGTGGCGAGGTCTTCCGAGGTCACCGTGGTGACCGCGCCGGGCAGCGACCTGGGGCCGGTGCCTGGCGCCAGGCGCTCGTCCTCGCTGCGCTGCCCTTTCACTTCGACCACCTGGGCCGGGTCGGCGGATGGGACAGCCGTATCGTCCGCCAGCGCCGGCGCGGCCAGCGCACAGGTGAGCATGACGGCGTGGGCAATTGTGCGCAGCGGCGCAGGGCAAGGGATGAAACGGGGGGCGGATCGCAAGATGACTACTCCAGAAACATGAGGGGAAAGGGTCGAAAATTCAGCCGCGTTGGCGCCGGCGTTCCCGGCCCAGCGCCAATATGGCCAGTGCGACGAAGCAGGCGGCCCATGGCGCCAGCAACCAGGCGCGGTGCGGCAGGGCGGCAGGCTGTCCCAGCGCGGCAGAAGCAGCAAAGCGCGGCACCGCGTCGAAATCGCGGAAGCCGTAGCCGCCCAGGCAGGTGCGCGGGCAGGGAGCGCGTTCGTCGCCGAGCGCGGCGCGCTGGATGGCGCCCTGGAACCAGTCGCGCAGTGCACTCTGGTGGCGCGCGACCTCGCCGACGAAGCGCGCGTGGCGCGCGCCGTCGTTGCCGGCAAGTTCAGCGAATGCGGCATTCGCCAGCGTCACCGGACTCAGGATGCTCGATTGCGCGAACAGGGCGCTGCGTTCATCCCTGGCGCTGGCGAACTCGCGCTCGACGCCGGCCATGGTGCGCTCGAGCTCCTGGGCGCGGTGCAGGCGCGAGACATACGACGACACCGCGCCCGGCGCGGTGCGCTGCGGCTTCCATTCCGGATGGCTGTCGTAGAAACGCGCCAGGCTGCCGGCGGTGTTGGCGTTGACCTGGTCGAGCGCATCGCGGGTCGCCTGGACATAGCGTTCGCGTGGCGGCACCGGCGCCGCCATGCGGGCGCCGGCATCGAGCGCGGCGGGCAGCACGATCGCGAACAGCAGCCACAGGCCGAAGCCGGCGAAGGTCGCGCTCATGCGGTTGGCGCAGGCCGCGCACACGGCGGCGCCGACCGCGGTCCAGAAGGCCGAATACAAGAGCACGAGGGCGCTCCAGCGGCCCAGTGCGGCGAGGCCGGCGCCGTCGCGCGGCGTGACGCCGCCGAGCAGGGCCGCGCCGGCGACGACCGCCACCAGCAGCCCCGTGGCAAGCAGGTTGCGCGCGCTGGCCTGGGTGAACAGGATGCGGGCGCCGCCGACGCCCTGCAGCAGCAGGCTGCGCAGGCGCAGGCTTTCGCGGTCCTGGGTCAGGACCGAGGCCGACAAGGTCAGCAGCACCAGCGGCCACAGGTAGACCACGAAGAACATCAGGTCGTAGCGCCCGGTCGCCAGGCGCGCCGGATGCTCGATCTCGCTGGCGGTGCGCACCGATTCCATCGATTCGGCGCGCACACGCACGTAGCCCGGCTGGATGTCGGCCTGGCCGATCGCCAGCGCGGCGCCCGGCAGCGCCGGCAGCGTCGCGAATCCGACGTGCTCGCGGAAGGCGTAGCCGCGAATGTCGACCGGGGTGCGGAAGAAACGCATGCCGGCGAAGTCGGGATGGTCCGGATCGGCGAAGTAGCGCGCCGCCAGTTCCCTGGCGGCGGCGCGCGCGGCGGTTTCCTGGGCGAGCGCCGCCTGTTGCCCGGCCTGGGCATGGCGCTGGAAGCGCGCCCCTTCGAACAGGCCGTACAGCGCCAGCAGCAGGGAGGCGGCGATCAGCAGCAGCGCGCCGCGCTCGCGCAGCAGGGCGCGCAGGTCGAAACGGGCCAGGGCAAGGATGGCCATCATTTGACGCTCCCGGTGCGCAGGCGGCGCAGGGCGATCGCGGCCAGCGCCAGGCTCGCGCCGAGGCCGGCCAGCAGCGGCAGCAGCCAGCGCGCCAGCAGCTCGCCCATGTCGAGGGCGGCATAGGTGAATCGAAGCGGGGCAATACTGCGCCACAGCGCTTCGCCGGCCTGGTACTTGACGCCGTCGCGGTCGGGATTGCGCGCGAGGTCGCTGTTGAGCAGGTCCTGCATCAGGCGCCGGTGCCGTTCGGCCGCCTGCATGAATTCGACATGGCTGGCGTTGTCGCTCGCCGCCAGCCGGCTCGACAGGCCGCCGATCGCCACCGCCGGCGACAGCCAGGACGCCAGCGCCACCGCGCGGTCCTGCGCGGCCATCGCCGCGAACAGCGGACCGTAGTGGCGGTCGAACACCTCGTTGCCGTGGGCCTCGCTGCGCAGCTGGCTGATCCCGGCCCAGTTGACCGGCAGGTCGGCGACGTCGTCGACGCCGTACTGCTCGAGCAGTTGCCGCTTGTGGCGTTCGGCCTCGGCCGGGTCGTCGGGCATGCCGAGTTCTTCGTCGATCGCCTGGCGGAAAGCCTGCATCGATGGAAGGGGCGCCGCCGATTGCGCCAGTTCGACGGCGGCGCGCGGCAGCACCAGGGTTGCGACGATCCACAGCGTGACCAGCAGCGCCAGGCTGGCGCGCATGGTCCGGGCGAAGGCCGATACCGCCGTCACCAGTGCGGCCCAGGTGGCCAGGTAGACCAGGTAAGCAGCCGCGAACAGCACGCCACGCGCAGCGGCGTCGGCGACCGGCTCGGCGCCGCCCGCATGCCACTTCACGCCGGCGATCGCGACGATCGCCGGGAGCGACATCGTGAGCGCCAGGCACAGCAGGACGGCGCCGCGCGCGGCGGCGATCGCGCCCAGCGGCGCGCCGTTCAGGCGCAGCGCGGGCAGCATGCCGCGCTCGCGCTCGGCGGCGAACATGCCGAAACCCAGGAAGATCATGGCGGCCGGCGCCAGCACCTGCAGCATCAGGGCAGGGCTGAGGCGAAACTGGCGATCGGCCCCGGCGCCATCGGCCGCGGGGCGGTACACCATGTCGTTCTGGCGGTGGGCCTCGAGCCACACGCTGGCGCCGACATAGTGCTCGATGCCCGGATCGAGCGCCGCCAGCGTCGTCAGCGGCTTGAAGACATACACGCCGTAGTGGGCGGCGGAGTGGGGATTCTTGCTGCCCTGGTGGATCCAGCGCCGGGCCTCGGCCTCGGCAGCCACCGCGCGCGCGGCGCGGGTGCGGTCGAGGTCGAGCGAAGCCAGCAGCGCGGCGCAGGCGGCCAGCGCCAGCCCGATCGCCAGCACCAGGCCCACCCGCCAGTCGCGCCGGCGCTCGCGCCAGTCGGCCTGCCAGGCGCCGATGAAGGCGTGGCGCCACACGGCCTCAGGCACGGGCCGCGAGACTGGCGAGGTAATTGCGTTCGAGTTCGCCTGCATTCAGTTCTCCAAGTTTCCATTCGCTGACCAGGTGGCCGCCGACCAGCACTCCGCAGCGGTCCGCCAGTTCCTGGGCACGCAGCAGATCGTGGGTGGCCATGATCACGGCCGCGCCGTCATCGGCCACCGCGCGGATCAGTTCGCCGAAAGCGACGCTGGCTTCCGGATCGAGGCCCGAGGTCGGTTCATCCAGCACCAGTACGCGCGCGCCCTTGGCCAGCGCCATGACGATGCCGACCTTCTGGCGCATGCCTTTCGAATAGCCGTGCGCCTGCCGGTGCCAGGCGTGCCGGGGCAGGCCGACGCGCGCCAGCAGCGCTTCGATCTGGTCCGCCGCGAGCCGGCGTCCGAGCAGGCGCATGAAGAAGTCCACGTTCTCGACGCCGGTAAGACGGTCGTACAGGGCGACGTTTTCGGCGATGTAAGCGGCGTGGCGAATTGCCGACTCGGCGGGAGGCAGCGGCGATCCGGCGAGGACGATGCGGCCGTGGTCGGGCTTCACGAAGCCCAGCAGGCAGCCGATGGTGGTGGACTTGCCGGCGCCGTTCGGCCCCAGCAGCGCATAGACCTGTCCCGTATGGACGTGCAGATTGAGGTCGTTGACGACGGTGCGCTCGCCGTAGCGCTTGGTCAGGTGGTCGATTCTGATCATTGGGATAGGGTGGTGAATGCCGGAGCAGCGCTGCAAAACGGTTGGGGCAGGTCGATGCGCGATGTCACCGTGGGCCCAGAGGCGCGCACGATCCGTCCAGACGAACTGGTTTATTAATGATACCGATAATGATAATGATACTGCATTATCATTTAGACGACAATCTTCGAGGACGGCCTTGATTCGGGAAAATGCGCGGTGCGCCGGTCAGGCGTACGCCGACAAACCCGATGGCGGCGGCATCGGGCAAGTCGGCGGAGGGGGCTCGCGCCGTCGTGGCGGTGCTTCTAGCGCGCGGTACGGAGCACGACCTTGCCGCGGACATGGCCCGCCGCCACCTGGTCCAGGGCCGCACGCGCCTCGCCGAGCGGATGGAGCGCGTCGATGACGATATCCAGTTTGCCCGCCTGGAACAGGCCGACCGCCTCGCGCAACGCCGACGTGGCGTCGGAGAAGAACACGAAGGCGGCGTGACGGCCTTCGCGGGGCGCGATGGCGAAGTCGATCAGCGTGGCCAGGGTGCCGCCCTCGCGCAGGACTTCCCACGAGCGCGCGGTGGTGTCGCCGCCCACGGTGTCCAGGATGACGTCGAATGGCGGCAAACGCGTGAAGTCGGTGCTGCGGTAATCGATCGCCTCGTCCGCACCCAACTCCTCGAGCAGGCCGAGGTTGCGCGCCGAGGCGGTGGCGGTGACATGGGCGCCGGCCTGCCTGGCCAGCTGCACCGCGAAGCTGCCGACGCCGCCGGCGCCGGCGTGGATCAGCACACGCTGTCCAGCCTGGAGTCTGGCGACATCGAAGAGCGCCTGGCGCGCCGTTCCGAAGCCGGTGGGCAAGGCGGCCGCCTGTTCGGCACTCATCTCGTCAGGGATGACGACCAGCGCATCGGCGCGCGCCAGGGTGGCGTCGGCGAATGCGCCCCCTTGCCCGGGATCCTTGCGTCCCACGACGCGGTCGCCGACCTTCACGTTGGTCGCGCGCGGCCCCGTTGCCGTCACCACGCCGCTGAAGTCGGTCCCCGGGATATATGGCAGTTCGGCAGGAAACACTTGTTCCATATATCCCGAGATCATCTTCACGTCCAGCGGATTGACGCCGGCGGCCTCGATGCGCACGACGACTTCGCCCGCGCCGGGAAGAGGGGCTGCGATCGGCGCGAGCCGGACGTCGGCGTCCTGCGCGAAGCGGTGAATCATTGCTGCTTGCATGGTTGGCTCCTTGCCGGATCAAAGGGAGGGAAAGCGGCCGAGCTGGAGGAACAGGCCGAACCAGTCTTCCATGTGCCAGGTCGTGGTGATGCGTTGACCATCCAGATGGTGGAATTCGTGGATCCTGAAGCTGACCGCTTTGCCGGTGGGCGCGATCCCGAATAATTCGCCCCGATGCGTGCCAGTGATTTCTCCGCGCACGGCGATCTTGCCAGGAAGCTGCACCATGTCGTGAATGACGATCCGCACGTCGGGGAATGCTGCGATGACCTGACGGATGACCGGCTTCATGCCTTCCGGCCCGGGCCCCTGTCCCGGCGCGAGCGGAATGTCCTGCCAGTCGGCGGTGACTGCGGCGTCGATCAGGTCGGGGTTCTTCAAGCTGAAGGCGTCGTAGAGTCGTTCCACGGCGCTGCGCTCGGCGGCCATGCGGCCATCGTCGTTGTGTTGAGGCGTAAGCATCAGATCCTTTCATGAAGCGTCGACGTGTTCGACGCATGGAAAGGATTATCGAAGCGATATAAAATTAATCCAACAAATAGCGCAAATACAGTGATATACAAAATATGGATTTTAATGGCGTCGACCTGAACCTGCTTGCAGCGTTTGATGCACTCATGCAGGAGCGCAACGTGACGCGCGCTGCCGCACGAATGAACGTGAGCCAGCCCGCGATGAGCGCGGCGCTTGGACGCCTGCGCACGCTGTTCGACGACCGCCTGTTCCAGCGCAGCGCGGCCGGGTTGCTGCCGACGCCCCGCGCCAACGAGCTGGCCGGACCGGTGGCCATCGCCCTGCGGCAGATCGGCGCATTGCTCGTTTCGTCAGAGCATTTTGATCCCCGCACGGCGGCATTGAAGTTTGGAATGGGACTGTCCGACTATCCCGCTTTCGTTCTGCTGCCGGCCCTGCTCGAGGCATTGACGCAGGCGGCACCGGCAATCGAGATCGACGTGCACGCCTTTTCGGGACGCGACGAGGCGGTGGCGCTCCTTGACGCCGGCAAGATCGATCTCGCCATCGGGGTCGCGCCCACCCTGCAGGAAAGCCGCATCCTGAGTCGCCAGATCCTGCGCGATGAGTTCGTGACGCTGTTGCGCCGCGACGGCAAGCGCGCGCGCCGCTTGCTGGACCTCGATGCCTATCTGGGTATGCGGCATGTCCTGGTGTCTCCGGAGGGTAGCCGTTATGGGGTCGTCGACCAGGCGCTCGCCGATCATGGCCTGCGTCGCAACGTGCAGGTCACGCTGCCGCACATGTTCGCGGTGCCCGCGCTGCTGCGGCAAACCGACCTGGCGGCGACGCTTCCGCGCCGGGTTGCTCTGCACTCGGCACAGGCCGGGGACCTGTTGATGTTTCCGACGCCAATCTCTTTGCCGCAGATAAGTTTTCACATGATCTGGCACCGGCGCAACGACGAGAACGCGTCGCAGCGCTGGCTGCGCGATCGTGTCGAGGAGGTGGCTGCCACGTTCGCGACGGCGTCATGAGGGCCGGCCGACGCTACCGCGACCTCAGCCGACAGGCCGCGCCGTCAGCCTGTTCCTGAATACGACCCCATCCTTCATGATCACGAGGAGGTTCCGGTCGGGGTCGTCGATCAGGCCGATGTTCGACAATGGGTCTCCGTCGACGAGCAGCAGATCCGCGAGCGCGCCGGGCCCGGGCCGGCCTTGGTGCGCTGGCCCTGCAGGTTCAATCCCCGTACCGTCCTCAACGGCATCGTGTCGCACCAAAACTCGCTGCCGACGCTGCTGGCCGCCGCCGGCCAGCCGCCCGTCAAGCTGCGCGCGCCCAAGCTGTTCAATCTGCGGCGCGACCTCTTCGAGCGCGCCGACCAGCGTTCGAACACCTGTTGGGACTGGTACATCCAGTACGCCTACGCCATCTATGCGATGCAGGGGATGGTCGCGGATCAGATCGAGGCTTTCGAGAAATTGTGGCAGCTGGTCGGCAATGGCACGCTGGCGGCAATGGTGATGGTGCTCATCGGCGCCCTGCTGGCCGGCCACGTGACCGGTCTGCGGTCCGATCCGCATGACAGGGCGCGCGAAGAACAGCATGTGCAAGGCGGCCGCGCGCAGGCACTGCGTGGCGCACGGTGATCCGGTCGGCGCGGCCTGCGCCCACGCACCGAATCGACCGGTGGCGGCAACCGCTTCTCAGTGAGCGAGCAAGAGCGGAATCTGCGCCTGGCTCAGCAACGCACGGGTCGTACCGCCCAGCACCCATTCACGGTAACGGCTGTGGCCATAGGCTCCGGCCACGATGAGTCCGGCGCCGCTCTGCCGGGCCAGCGTCAGCAGTGCCTGGGCTGGCGCCTGGGCGGTTCGCTGCACCACCACCTCGACCTCGACGCGGTGGCGCGCCAGATAGAGCGCCATGTCGGCGCCGGGCTCCTCGCCGTGCAAGCCCGATCGTTCGTCGGGATTGATCAGCGCCAGCGCGACGCGATCGGCGGTGGCGAGGAGGGGCAGGGCGGCGCTCAGGGCGTGCATTGCCTGGATGCTGCCATCCCACCCCGCGACGATGGTGCTGGCGATCGGCGCCGAGCGGTATCCCGCCGGCACCACGAGAATGGGCCGGGGGCAGCGCACGACGAGCTGTTCCGGCAGGTGACGGCGTCCCGGGAAAAGATTGGCGCTGGAAGGCGCGTCCTGGCTCAGCACGACCAGGTCCGCATAGCGCGCCTGCAGTTGCAGGCTGGCGTCGGGCAGGTCGTCCGCCAGCCGCGTTTCCACCGATCCGGCGCCCGCCCGCTGCGCCTGCAGGGCGAAGGCATCCAGCAGCCTGGCGCCGGCCGCGCGCAGCGCGTCGAAGTCGATCAGGGGATGAGGGGCGTTCATCGACCCTGCCGACAGGGACAGGTCGAGCCATGTGATGCCCGTCGATTGGCAGCCGACGAGATGCGAACCCTGCTTTTTGGCGACGATGGCGGCGGCGCGCACCCTGCTTTCCTGCGCAGGGCTGCCGTCGACGTGAACAAGAATGGTTTTATACACGGTGCACTCCTGACCGGCGCCAGGGAACGGGGCCGCTTTGCCAGCATGCGCCGTGCATGACCGTGAACGCTTGCGCTGCCTCAGATCCGCCGACGGTGGCGCGCCGCCAGGGCGGGCCGTGCCGGCGCCACGGATGTCGGGTCGAGCGGGGGGCCGCGTCGGCGCGCGGATGTGCGATTAATCTGACCTTAATGTTCGGCGCATAAGTTGCAGCCTGGAACAACATCAGGAGAACCCCGTGCCGCTTACCCTGCCAACCCCGCCCTGCCGGCCAGGCCACGTGTCCGCCGCGGGCGACGATCGGGCCGACGGCCTGGACGGCCTTGAACTGGTTCCGCCGGGACATCCCGCGCGGCCTGCGCTGGAAGCCTTTATCGGCGCGCAATTTGCCCGCACGTACGGGGCGCGGCTCGCGCATTTCTGCCCCACGCTGGCGGGACACCGCGACGCCGACGGAACGTGGGTCGCGGCGCTGGGTTACACGCCGGCCGCGGATGCCGGCCTGTTCCTCGAGCAGTACCTCGATTTGCCGGTCGAGACCGCCATCGCCGGACACGTCGGCCATCCGGTCGCGCGCGGCGACGTGGTCGAGGTCGGCAATCTGGCCGCCATCGACGCCGGCGCGGGACGCAGGCTGATCGTGGCCATGACGCGCCACCTGCACCGCCAGGGCCTGGCCTGGGTCACCTTCACCGCCACCCGCGCGCTGCTCAATTCGTTCGCGCGGCTGCGGTTGACGCCGTCGGTGCTGGCCGAGGCCGATCCGGCGCGGCTGGCGGACGCCGGGCGCGGCTGGGGCACGTACTACGCCACCCATCCGCAAGTCATGTTCGGCAATATCGGATTCGGCCATGACCATCTGGCGCGCTAACCAGTCCCGCGCCGGCGCCGTGCTGGCGGGGGCCGATTTCTCCTGGAGCGGCGACATGCTCGACGACCGCGTGAACACGCTCGCGCGGCTCCTGCGCGCCACCTGCCGCCCGGGGCGGCGCTGGCGATTCTGGCCGACAACGGGCCGGACTGGATCGCGGTCGACCTTGCCGTGCACGAGGCCGGCATGACGCTGGTGCCGCTGCCGGGCTTCTTCACGCCCGAACAATGGCGCCACGCGCTGGCGGCGGGGGCGGTGGAAGGCATGTTCTGCGCCGACCCGCGCCATGCGGCGCTGCTGGGCTTCGGCGAGCGCGCCGGCGCGACGGGAGCGCTGGCGCTGCACCTCGGCCCGCGGCCGGCGCCCACCGTGCCTCCCGGCGTGCAGAAGGTCACCTTCACCTCCGGCACCACGGCCCAGCCGAAAGGGGTGTGCCTCGGATCGGCGCAGCAATGGGAACTGGCGCGCGTGCTGGCCGGCGAACTGGCCGCGCTGGACATCCGCCGCCACCTCAACCTGCTGCCGCTGGCGGTATTGCTGGAAAACATCGCCGGCGCCTACACCGCCTTGCTGTCGGGCGCGGCGACCATCTGCCTGCCGCTGGCCCAGACCGGCCTGCGCGGTGCGGCCTCGTTCGACCCGGTGCTGTGCCTGGACACGATCGCGCGCACGCGCGCCGAAAGCGTGATCCTGCTGCCGCAGATGCTGCAGGCGCTGGTCGCGGCGGCGCGCGCGGGCGACAGCCGCCTGCACACGCTGAAGTTCATCGCGGTCGGCGGCGCCAGGACGCCGCCGGCCCTGATCGAGGCGGCGCATGCCAAAGGCTTTCCTGTGTACGAGGGCTATGGCCTCTCGGAGTGCGGTTCGGTCGTCTCGCTGAACCTGCCCGGGCAGGCGCGCCACGGCAGCGCCGGGCGCCCGCTGCCGAACCGGCAGGTGCGCATCGCCGCGGACGGCGAGATCGAGGTGGGCGGCGGCGCGATGGCCGGCTACCTCGGCGGGCCGGCCCCGGCGCCGGATGCCTGGATCGGCACGGGCGACCTGGGCCGTCTCGACGCCGACGGCTATCTCCATGTCGACGGCCGCAAGAGCAATGTGCTGGTGACCGCGTATGGCCGCAACGTCTCGCCCGAGTGGCCCGAGACGCTGTTGCTCGGCACCGGCGTGGCGGCCCAGGCGCTGGTCGTGGGCGAGGCGCGTCCCTTCCTGGCGGCGGCCATCGTGCCGGCCCATCCCGACCTGCCCGACGCCGCGATCGCGGCCGCCGTGGCCGGCGTCAACCGCGCATTGCCGGATTACGCGCGCATCGGCGCCTGGTTCCGCAGCGCGCCGTTCGGCGAGGCCGACGGCACCGCCACCGCCAACGGGCGCCTGCGCCGCGCCGCCGCGCGCGCGCGCTGCGCCCCCGAGATCGACCGACTGTATCTTTGATGAAGGAGCAACCCATGCAGTTCTATGACATCCTGTGCCAGCGCACCGGCCCCGACCGCCAGCGATTGTTCGATGTTCCGGTCATCGGCGACGCGCTGCGTGGAGACATCGACCGCGGCCAGTACGTGGCCTTCCTGACCCAGGCCTATCACCACGTCAAGCACACGGCGCCCCTGATGATGGCCTGCGGCAGCCGCCTCGGCGACGAATACGGCTGGCTGCGCCGCGCCGTGGCCGACTACATCGAGGAAGAGATCGGGCACGAGGAATGGATCCTGTCCGACATCGCGGCCTGCGGCGCCGATCCCGACGGCGCGCGCCGTTCGCGTCCGCATCCTGCCACCGAGGTGATGGTGGCCTACGCCTATCACCAGATCGACCGCGGCAACCCGGTCGGCTTCTTCGGCATGGTCCACGTCCTGGAGGGCACCAGCACCGCGCTGGCGACCCAGGCCGCCGGGACGATCCGCCAGGCGCTGGGACTGCCGCAGGACGCGTTCAGCTACCTCACCTCGCACGGCAGCCTCGACCTGGAACACGTCGCCTTCTTCGAAGGCCTGGTGAACCGCCTCGAGCGCGAGGCCGACCGCGAGGCGGTGGTCGATTGTGCGCGCATGATGTACCGCCTGTACGGCGACATCTTCCGCGGCCTGCCCCGGCGCGCCGATGCGCTGGCGGGGGCCTGAGATGGGCGGCCACATGT
Source organism: Massilia oculi (assembly GCF_003143515.1). NCBI lineage: Bacteria > Pseudomonadati > Pseudomonadota > Betaproteobacteria > Burkholderiales > Oxalobacteraceae > Massilia > Massilia oculi. The sequence continues at coordinate 5,061,189 of NZ_CP029343.1, forward strand.
GGCGCCTGGTCCTCACCGGCGCGTCGGGCGGCATCGGCCAGGCCCTGGCCGAGGCGCTGGCGCCGCGCTGCGCCGCGCTGATGCTGGTCGGGCGCGACGGCCCCGCGCTGGAAGCGCTGCGCGCGCGGCTGGGCCCCGACAAGGTCCGCGTCGTCCAGGGCGACCTGACGCAGGACGCGACGCTGGCCGCGGTGGAGGCCGCAGCCAGGGCGATGGGCGGCGCCGACCTCCTGATCAACAACGCGGGCGTCAACGCCTTCCACGATTTCACGACCCAGGAGCCGGCGGCGCTGCGCGCGCTGCTGGACGTGAACCTGCTGGCGCCGATGCTGCTGACCCAGCGCCTGTTGCCGCAACTGCGCCAGGCGGGGCGCGCCCAGGTGATCAATGTCGGTTCGCTGTTCGGCTACCTGGGCTATCCGGGATTCGCGGGCTATTGCGCCAGCAAGGCCGGCCTGCGCGGCTTCACCCAGGCGCTGCGGCGCGAGCTGGCCGACACCGGCATCGCGGCGCGCCATTTCATCCCGCGCGCGACCCGCACGCCGATCAACGCGGGCGCGGTCGATGCGCTCAACGCCGAAATGGGCGTGGCGGTGGACCAGCCGGGCGACGTGGCGCGCCAGCTACTCGATTTCCTGGACGGGACTGCCTGGGAACGCAAGGCGGGGTTGAGGGAGGCGCTGCTGGTGCTGGTCAACCAGCTGCTGCCGTCCTTGCCGGACCGCGCGATCCGCGGACAGCTCGCCATCATCCAACGACACATGCCGGGCCAGTCCTGGCGCAACAAGAGGAGTGCATCATGAATACCAGCAGGTTCTTTTTCGTCGCCATCGGCGTGTGGATGGCCTTGTCGGGGCTTGCCCTGACCGCGCTGGCCGCTCCGGCCGACGATGCGATCGGTGCGCTGCAGCAGCGCTGGGAGCAGATAAAATACCGCAGCGCCGCTGGCGAGCAGGAGCGTGGTTTCGCCGCCCTGACGGCCGAGGCCGACGCGGCGCTGGCGCGCCACCCCGACAGCGCGCCGCTGCTGATCTGGCACGGGATCATCGTGGCCAGCCACGCAGGCGCCAAGGGCGGCCTCGGCGCGCTCGGCCTGGCGAAAGACGCCCGCAAGGACTTCGAGGCCGCGCTCAAGCGCGATCCGCAAGCCCTGGCCGGATCCGCCTACACCAGCCTCGGCAGCCTGTATTATCAGGTGCCGGGCTGGCCGATCGGCTTCGGCGACGACCGCAAGGCGCAGGACCTGCTGAAGCAGGGGCTGGCGCTCAATCCCGACGGGATCGACGCCAACTACTTCTACGGCGACTACCTGTACCGCAAGGGCGACCTGGACGGCGCCGAGCGTTACCTGCGCAAGGCGTTGCAGGCGGCGCCCCGTCCCGGGCGCAAGCTGGCCGACGAGGGCCGCAGGAGCGAGGCCGAAACGCTGCTGGCGCAGGTCGCGGCCAAGCGCAAGTAACGGTGCATAGCCGGGAAGGGACGGGATGAGGATATTGCTGGTGGAGGACGATGCGTCGCTGGCCTCGGGCCTGCGGCTGGCGCTCGAGCGCGCCGGCTACGCGCTCGAGCATGTGGGGGATGGCGTGGCGGCGGTGGCGGCGCTGGCGCACAACGGCTTCGATCTGGCCATCCTGGACCTGGGCCTGCCGCGCCTGGACGGCGTCGCGGTGCTGGAGCGGGTGCGGCGCGGCGGCAACGCGCTGCCGGTGCTGGTGCTGTCGGCGCGCGACGCCGTGCGCGACCGCATCGCGGCGCTCGACCTGGGCGCCGACGACTACCTGACCAAGCCGTTCGACGTCGACGAGCTGCTGGCCAGGGTCAGGGTGCTGGAACGCCGGCGCGCCGGCCTGCCGGTCAACCAGCTGCGCTTCGGCGACCTCGAGCTCGACCTGGCCGCGATGTCGGTCAGCTGGAAGAACGCGCGCATCGAGCTGCAGCACCGCGAATTCATGCTGCTCAAGCGCCTGGTGGAACAGCCGAACAAGGTCTTCAGCCGCGCCGAGCTCGAGGAATCGCTGTATGGGTGGGGAGAGGGCGTGGCCAGCAATGCGATCGACGTCTATGTGCACCACGTGCGCCGCAAGACCGATCCAGACCTGATCAAGACCGTGCGCGGCCTCGGCTACCGGATCGGGCAGCCCGCCGCATGAGGGCCCGCCGCTATTCCATCCGCAGGCGCCTGATCCGGCGCACGATGGTCTGCATGCTGCTGATTCTTGGCGGCATCTCGCTGGTCGCGCACCTGTTCGCGGGGCACGAATCCGAAGAATTCTTCAGCGCGCGCCTGGCCAGTTCGGCGCGCGTGCTCGAGAGTCTCGTCGCGCACCAGCTCGACACCGCGACCATCGCCGCGCCGATCGAGATTCCGATCCCCGGCCAGGTCGGCCATCACGGCGGAGCGAGCGCCTACGGCCATCCTTACGAACACAAGATCGCGTTCCAGGTCTGGAGCGCCGAAGGCCGGCTGCTGGCCCGTTCGGCATCGGCGCCGGTGACGCCGTTCGCGCCCCTGGCGGCCGGCTTCAGCAGCAAGCGGGTGGACGGCGACCTGTGGCAGGCCTTCGCGCTGCGCTCGGGCGGCGTCTGGGTCCTGGTCGCCGAAAAGGACGAGGTGCGCGAAGAGATGGTCGAACAGCTGGCCGCCTCGGTGCTGGGGCCGGTGGTGGTCGGCGGCCTCCTGCTGGCGCTGGTGGTCAACCTGGTGCTGTCGGCCAACCTGGCGCCGCTGCGCGGCCTGGCCGATGCGATCGCACGGCGCGAGCCGGAGTCGCTGGCCCCGGTCGAGTTGTCCGACCTGCCCGAGGAGCTGGCGCCGGTGGTCGACGAACTCAACAGCCTGCTGGCGCGCGTACGCGCCGCCTTCGAGCGCGAGCAGCAGTTCATCGACGCCGCCGCGCATGAGATTCGCACCCCGATCGCCGCCGTGCAATTGCATGTGCAAAACGCCCTGCGCGCGGCCGACGCCGCCGAACGCGACGGGTCGCTGGACGAGGCGGTGCGTGCGCTGCGGCGCACCACCCAGCTGGCCGAGCAGCTGCTGACGTTCAGCCGCCTGGCCTCCGGCACCGACCTGGCGCTGCGGCGCCGGGTGTCGCTGGCGGAGGTCTGCCGCGAGGTGATCGCCCTGGAGGAGCCGCTGCTCGACCGCCGGGGCCAGTCGCTCGGGCTCGACGCCCCCTGCGACTGCGCGGTCGCCGGGGATCCGTATCGCCTGCAGCAACTGCTGCGCAATCTGATCGACAACGCCTCGCAGCACGGAATGGCGCAGGGCGACGTCGACGTGTCCATCGCCTGCGGCGACGGGGTGGCGCTGCTGCGGGTGGCGAACGACGGCGCGCCGGTGCCCGATCATGAATGCGAGAACGTGTTCCGGCCCTATTACCGGCTGAGGCCGGGCGGCGGGCAGGGGGCGGGGCTCGGGCTGAGCATCGTCAGGGAAATCGCCGGCCAGCATGGGGCCACGGTCGCGCTCGCGCGCAAAGCGGATGGACAAGGCTGCGTGGTCACCGTGGCGTTTCCGGCATGGGTAGCGGAGTGATCCCGGGATGCAAGTCTGCTCACGGTGTTGGTCACTGATCCAGATCAAGGGAATATGGATTTCTTCGGCAAGTGGCGCCTGCGGCGCGTCTAAGTAATTTCACTTCATCTCCTGTTTCACCGAAGGGAGTTCATCATGGAAACGATTTCCATCGAGCTGACGCTCGTCAGCGCCTGCTTCGTCGGCGAGTGTGCCTATAACGCGCATGGCGGTTGCCACGCGCGGGCGATCACGATCGGGAACGGGGTGCATCCGGGATGCGACACCTGCCTGACCGCGACGCCGCATGCCAGGTCCACGGAGCGCCGTGCCGGCGTGGGCGCCTGCAAGATGTCGGCTTGCTGGCATAACGACGACTACGAGTGTACGGCCGAAAAGATCGCGGTCGGCCACGGCGCCGAAGGAGCCTGCTGCCTGACGTTCCAGCAGCGCGCGCTTCCCGCGGCGCCGGCGCGCGACCGTCCGCATACCTGAAGCCGCCGGGAGGGCGCCCTCGCGGGCTGCCCCAGGGCGGGCAGGATGCGGTCGCCGACGTCCTGGGCCGCCTGCGCATCCGGATCGGCCTGCGTTCGTGGGCCCGTGGGCAGACCACAGCGTGGCGGGTGGAGCGGCGCTGATTCATGCCGGCGGTCGCCAGCGCAAGCCCACGGCATGCGCCGCGCCCGCGCGCGGCGGCGCTTTCAGCAGGTCGATCAGACCGGGGTCGCGCCGGTAGATGTCGTCGGCGAACAGCACGCGCCCATGCCGGTCGATCATGGCGGTGGCGTAGAAGAGGATGACGGGCACCGGCGCCGGCAGCGGCACGACCAGATTGCGCCCGCCCGCGATGGCGGCTTCGACGCCGCCCGCGCGCCACGCCGGCGCCGCGTCGAGCACGAAATGCGCCAGGCCGACCGGATCCTCGACCCGGATGCAGCCATGGCTCAGGTCGCGCCGCGCGCGGCCGAACAGGGCCGGCGTTGCGGTGCCGTGCAGGTAGATGTTCATCGGGTTGGGCAGCGCGAACTTGACCGCGCCCAGCACGTTGCGCGGCCCGGGCCGCTGGCGCAGCCTGAGCGCGCCGGAGCGCAGGCCCGCCAGCAGCGCGCCGCCTGACGCCGGCGCCGCCGTCCCGGACGGCCCGAGCGCCTCCATGTCGTTGTCGCGCAGGTAGGCGGGGTCGCGCGCGATCCTCGGCATGATCTCGCCCATCAGTATGCTGCGCGGCACGTTCCAGTAGGGATTGAACTCGACGTGGCGCATCTGGCCGAGGAACTGGGGCGTGGGCGTGCCGGCGGCCTTGCCGACGATGATGCGCATCTCGAGCGGTGCGGCCGACCCGCCGCGGTCGAACGCCCACAGGCGGTAGGCCGGCAGGTTGACGACCACGGCGGGTCCGTCCGGCAGGCGCGGCAGCCAGCGCAGTCGCTCCAGCGTCAGCGCGAGCTGGTCGACCCGGTGGTCAAGCGGGACCGCCAGCGCCTCCAGGGTGGCCGGCCCCAGCACGCCATCCGGCGCCAGGCCATGGCGCATCTGGAAACGGCGCAGCGCCTGCGCCAGCGCCTCGGTGTAGCGGTCGGCGTCGTGTGCGGACGCCTCGGCGCCGGGGGGCAGGTCGCCCAGCAGCAGCAGGCGCTCGCGCAGCTGCGCGGCGCCGTCGTAGCGGGCGCCGGGCGCCAGGCCGGATGCGGCGACCGGCGGCAGCGCGAAGGGCCCAGGAGCGCGGCGCGCCAGCTCCCGGTAGTGGCGCAGCGATGCGCGCACCCGCTCATAGGGAGGAATGGCGGGCGCGGCGTCGCGCACCGCCTGTGCCAGCCGTCCCTCGCCGGCCGCCGCCGCGAGGTGGCGCGCGGCATCGAACGGGGCCGGGTCGGCGTAGCGCGCCCGCCTGGATGGGGGGATGCGGCCGCCATGCAGGTCGGTCACGAAGGCGCGCATGGCCGCACCGAGGTCGCGTTCGAATTGCGCCGCCGCGTCGGGCCCATCGATTTGCGGCATGCGGCGCGCCAGCGCATCCAGGCCGTAATGCGCCGGATCGAGGCCGTCGTCGGCGGCGCCCGCGAGCAGGCCGAGCGCAGAGCGCGCAAGCGCTTGCCCGTCCGCCAGCCACGCGGGTTCTTGCTCTTGCGCTTGCGCCGGCGCAGGCCGGCAGGCATCGCCGGCGCCCGCGGCGCACGGCGCCTGGGCGGCGCCCGGCAGGCGCGCCGGCACGGTGGCCCACCCCGATGGCGGGAGCAGGGTGAGCAGGGCGAGCAGGGCGTGCAGGGCGTGCAGAGTGCGGCCGGCTCGGGCGGCAGCGCGCGGCAGTTGCGGTCGCGCCATGGCCGACTCGCAAAATGCTGCGGCTAGCGCGGCGACGTCCGCGCGTCGGCCCCGCCAAGCGCCTTGCGCAGCGCCGCCGCCTGGTCGATGTTCTGTTCGCGTTCCAGCACCTGGCGCGCGCTCAGCGCCTGGCCATAGTAGGCGTCGGTCAGGCCCTGGTTGAAGCGGATGTCCTGGATGGCAACCGTCAAGGCATTCGCGAATAGCCCCTTGGACCCGGACCAGGCCACGATGTCGCCGCCTGTCGACCCCTCGGCCAGGCGCGCATAAGTGACGATCGTCAATCCGGCGTCGGCGCTGATCGAAAAATTGTTCTTGCTGCGGAAGTGGTCGACCGCGCGCTGGTTCATGAGGACGAAGGCCACCGGACCGGTCTCGGCGCCGGCCTGCAGGCCGATGCCGATGGCTCCGGTGTTGAAGAATGCGGGGTCGCCCCAGCTGCCGTCGGCGCGGCGCGCCAGCAGGACGCCGGCGCCGCCCTCCGCGCCGACCCCCAGCGCGGCGCGCCCGTAGCGGGGAAGGATGTAGACGCCGCGTGCGCGCTTGAGCAGCGCGGCCAGCTTGGGATCCGCGGCCATCGTCTGGGCGGCCCTGGCGGCATCGTCGACGTGGCGGGCGGCGGTCTGCTTGCGCTGCGCCTCGCTGGCGCCGGTGACGGTGGGCTGCGCGTCGGGCGCGCCGGCGGTGGATGCCGGGGCCTGCGCGAACGCAGGCAGCGCCGTGCACAGCACGGCGAGCAGGGCCCGGCGCAGACTCCGGCGCGCCCGCGACGGCGGGAGCGGGGGACGTGCGCGGACGGTATCGGGCGTGGGGGGCATGGATGGGTTCATGAAAACCTCCGGAGTCAGGGGTGCCGCGCGGTGCGCGCCAGAGGTGCAGGATAGTCGGGGAGAACGACGACGCCTTGATGTCGCTCAGTTGGATATTTGCGTTGTCCGTTTGAGGCAACCGATCGTGCCGACAGCCGCGCGGCGGCGTCGCCTCATTCGCTTCATTGATCCACACTAAATGCGCGCCTGTGCATTTCGCGCCTGGCGCCGGTCTATCTTCTTCAGGGCCGATGCGCGGGAGGATATGTGGACGAGGTACAAATGCGATCCGAAGCGGCCGGAGCGCGGCCGGCCGCCGCCGAGCCTGGGCCGCCGCCCGCTTGGCGGCGCTGGCGAACGCGCATCGCCGCCGCGCTGCTGGCCGCGCTGGTTGCCGCCGCCGGCCTGTATGCGTGGCGCGCCACCCGTCCGGCCGCGCCCGGCGCCGGCTTCGTCAGCGGCAACGGCCGCGTCGAGGCGGTCGAGGTCGACGTCGCGACCGAGCAGCCGGGCCGGGTCGCCGCGGTGCTGGTGGACGAAGGCGACCTGGTGCGGGCCGGCCAGGTGGTGGCCCTGATGGACCTGGCCACGCTGCAGGCCGAGCGGCTGGAGGCGCTGGCGCGTGAACGGCAGGCGCGCGACGCCGTGGCCGAAAGCCTGGCGGCGCTGGCCATGCGGCGCAGCGACGAGGCTGCGGCGGCGGCGCTCGTGGTCCAGCGCGAGAGCGAGCTCGACGCCGCCCGGCGCCGCCTGGCGCGCTCGGCCACGCTGGCCGAGCGCGGGGCCGCCGCGGCGCAGGAGCTCGACGACGACCGCGCGCGCGCGGCCGGCGTGGCCGCCGCGGTCGATGCCGCCCGGGCGCAACGCGCCGCCGCGCGCGCCGCGGTGGACGCCGCCCGGGCCCAGACCGTGGGCGCCCGCTCGGCGGTCGAGGTGGCGGCCGCGGCCACCGCGCGCATCGACGCCGCGCTGGGCGAAGGCGTGCTGACCGCGCCGCGCGCCGGCCGCATCCAGTACCGCGTGGCGCAGCCGGGCGAGGTGCTGCCGGGCGGAGGCGCCGTGCTCAACCTGATCGACCTGACCGATGTGTACATGACGTTCTTCGTGCCGGAAACCGTGGCCGGTCGCGTGGCGCTGGGCGCCGAGGTGCGCCTGCGGCTGGATGCGGCCCCGCGCTTCGTGGTGCCGCCCAGCGTGACCTACGTTGCCAGTGCGGCCCAGTTCACGCCCAAGTCGGGCGAGACGGCGAGCGAACGGCAGAAGCTCATGTTCCGGGTCAAGGCCCAGGTCGACCGTGCGACGCTGGCGCGGCATGCCGATTACGTGAAGGCGGGCGTGCCGGGCGTGGCCTGGCTGCGGCTGGACCCGGCCCAGCCCTGGCCGGCCGCGCTGGCCTTGCCGGCGCCGCCATGACCGGCTCCGCCATGACCGGCTCCACCATGACCGGCGCCACCATGACCGGCGCCGCCGCTCCCGTGGCGCGGGTGTCCGGCCTGACGATGCGCTACGGGCGCACGCTGGCGCTGGACGGGATCGACCTGGCGCTGCCGTGCGCCGCCGTCACCGGCGTGATCGGGCCGGACGGCGCGGGCAAGACCAGCCTGCTGGCGGTGCTGGCCGGCGCCCGCCGCATCCAGCACGGCGCCGTCCAGGTGCTGGGCGGCGACATGCGCCTCGCATCCTTCCGCGCCGACGCCTGCCGGCGCATCGCCTACATGCCCCAGGGTCTCGGCCCCAACCTGCTGCCGGCCCTGTCGGTCCGAGAAAACCTGGACTTCTTCGCGCGCCTGTTCGGACTCGGCGCCGGCGCGCGCGGCCCGCGCATCGCCGCGCTGGCGCGCAGCCTGGGACTGTGGAGCTTCCTCGACCGTCCGGCCGGCCAGCTGTCGGGCGGCATGAAGCAGAAGCTGGGCCTGTGCTGCGCCCTGGTGCACGACCCGGAGCTCCTGATCCTGGACGAGCCCACCACCGGCGTCGACCCGCTGTCGCGCGCCCGGTTCTGGGAACTCATCGGGGCCATCCGCCGCGCCCGCCCGGTGCTGAGCGTGCTCGTGGCCACCGCCTACATGGACGAGGCGCGCGGTTTCGATCACCTGGTGGCGCTCGACGCCGGGCGCGTCCTGGCCCAGGGCAGCCCGGCCGCGCTGCTCGAACGCAGTGGCGCCGCGACCCTCGAACAGGCGTTCGCGCGCCTGTCGCCGGCGGCGCGCGGCGCGGCCACTGGGCTGCCGCCGGCATCGCCGCCTTGCGCACCGGCGCCGCCCGGCCAGGCGCCGCCCGCGATCGAGGCCGAGGGGCTGTGGCGGCGCTTCGGCGCCTTCGTCGCGGTGCGCGACCTGAACCTGCGCGTCGCGCGCGGCGAGATCTTCGGGTTCATCGGTTCGAACGGCTGCGGCAAGAGCACCACGATGAAGATGCTGACCGGCCTGCTGGCGCCCAGCGGCGGCCGCGCCCGCCTGTTCGGGCAAGCGCTGCGGCCTGCCGATGCCGCTACCCGGCGCCGGATCGGCTACATGTCGCAGGGCTTTTCGCTGTACCGGGAGCTCAGCGTGCGCCAGAACCTGCTGCTGCATGCGCGCCTGTTCGGCCTGGCCGGGCGCGACGCGGCGGTCCGCTGCGCCGCGATGGCGCGCCGCTTTGGGCTGGAGCCGGTGCTGGACGCGCTGCCGGGACGCCTGCCTCCCGGCATGCGCCAGCGCCTGGCGCTGGCGGTGGCGCTGGTGCATGGACCCGAACTCCTGATCCTGGACGAGCCGACGTCCGGTGTCGATCCTGCCGCGCGCGAAGGATTCTGGGAACAGATGCAGCGCCTGTCGCGCCAGGAGGGCGTGACGATCTTCGTGTCCACCCACTTCATGGCCGAGGCCGAACGCTGCGACCGCGTCGCGCTGATGCACGCAGGCCGGATCCTCGCGACCGGCACGCCCGACGCGCTGCGCGCCGCGCGCGCGGCGGCGACGCTGGAAGAAGCCTTCGTCGGCTGGCTGCGCGACGCCGGCGACGACGCCGAAGGCGTCGCCGCGCCGCCGGCGCTGCCGCCAGCGGCGCCGCGCGGCGCGTCCGGCGGCGCCCACCGCTGGCGCCGGACCGCGGCCTGCTGCTGGCGCGAAGCGCTCGAGCTGCGGCGCGATCCGGTGCGCGCGGCGCTGGCTGCGCTCGGCTCGCTGCTGCTGATGATCGTGATCGGCTACGGCATCGACATGGACGTCGAAGACCTGCGCTACGCGGTGCTCGACCGCGACCAGAGCGTGCTCAGCCGCGATTACGCGCTGAACCTGTCGGGTTCGCGCTACTTCGTCGAGCGTCCGGCGCTGTCCGGATACGACGACCTCGACCGGCGCATGCGTTCCGGCGAACTGGCGCTGGCGCTCGAGATTCCGCCCGGCTTCGGCCGCGCCGTGGCGCGCGGCCGGCCCGCCGAGGTCGGCGCCTGGATCGACGGCGCCAATCCGGTACGCGCCGAAACCGTGGACGCCTACGTGCAGGGCATGCACGCCCAGTGGCTGGCCGGGGCGGCCGCCCGGCGCCGCGCCGCCGAGGCCCCGGCGCACGCCGAGGTCGAGACGCGCTTTCGCTACAATCCCGACCTGCGCAGCCTGCCGGCCATGGCGCCGGCGATCATCGCGCTCCTGCTGCTCAACCTGCCCGCGATGCAGGCGGCGCTGGCGGTCGTGCGCGAGAAGGAGCTGGGATCGATCGTCAACCTGTATGTCACGCCGCTGCGGCGCAGCGAGTTCGTGCTCGGCAAGCAGGCGCCCTACGTGGCGCTCGCGATGGTCAACGCGGCGCTGATGACGCTGCTGGCCGTGGCCGGCATGGGCGTGCCGTTCAAGGGCAGCCCCGCCGCCTTCGCCGCCGCCGTGTTCCTGTTCTGCATCTGCTCGACCGGCATCGGGCTGCTGGCGTCGGCCTTCACGCGCAGCCAGATCGCGGCCATCTTCCTGACCATGATCGGCACCATGGTGCCGGCCATCCAGTATGCCGGTCTGATCAACCCCGTAACGTCGCTCGAGGGGGCCGGACGCGCGGTCGGCGAAGCCTATCCGGCGTCGCACATGCTGACCGTGTGCCGCGGCGTGTTCGGCAAGGCGCTGGGCATGCGCGAGCTCGGGCCCGAATTCCTGGCCCTGCTGGCGGCGATCCCGGTCATCGTCGGCCTGGCCATCGCGTTGCTGCCGAAGCAGGAGCGCTAGCGTGGCGGCCGCGCTGGGCACGATCTGGCGCCTGGGCGTCAAGGAGCTGTGGAGCCTGGCGCGCGATCCGGTCATGCTGGCGCTGGTGGTCTACGCCTTCAGCGGCGGCGTGTACATGGCGGCGACGGCCCAGCCCGACACCCTGAGCCGGGCCACGCTGGCCATCGTCGACGAGGATCGCTCCCCCTTGTCGCTGCGCATCCGCGGCGCCTTCGCGCCGCCGCAGTTCATGGCGCCGGAGCTGGTCGACCTGGACCAGGCCGACGCCCTGCTCGATCGCGGGCGCGCCACCTTCGTGCTGGTGATCCCGGCCGGCTTCCAGCGTCGCGTCCTGTCCGGGCGCCAGGCGGCCCTGCAGCTGAACGTGGACGCCACCCGCATGAGCCAGGCCTTCAGCGGCAGCGGCTACGTGCGCCAGATCGCGCTGGACGAGGTGGATACCTTCGTCGCCGGCGTGCGCCGGCCCGCGCCGCAGCCGGTGGCGCTGGCGCTGCGCGCGCGGTTCAATCCGACCCGCGCCCCGAGCTGGTTCGGCGGCCTGATGGAGCTGGTCAACAACGTCACGATGCTGTCGGTGGTGCTGGCTGGCGCCGCACTGATCCGCGAACGCGAGCATGGCACCGTCGAGCACCTGCTGGCGATGCCCGTGCGGCCGGCCGAGATCATGCTGGCCAAGCTGTGGTCGACGGCGCTGGTCGTCCTGGGAGCGACCATGCTGGCGCTGCTGGGCATCCTGGGCACGCTGCTCGGGGTCGGCCTGGCCGGCTCGGTGGGACTGTTCGCCGCCGTGACCTGCCTGCACCTGTTCGCCACCACCTCGCTCGGCATCCTGATGGCGACCCTGGCGCGCGGCATGGCCCAGTTCGGCCTGCTGGTGATCCTGGTGCTGTTGCCGCTAGAAATGCTGTCCGGCGCCAACACCCCACGCGAGGGCATGCCGGCGCTGCTGCGCGAGCCGATGCTGCTGGCGCCGACCACCCATTACGTCGAAGCGAGCCAGGCGATCCTGTTCCGCGGCGCCGGGCTGGAGGCGGTATGGCGCCCAGCCCTGGCGCTGCTGGGCATCGGGGCGACCCTGTTCGGCATCGCGCTGGTCCGCTTCGGCGGCGCGATGCGGCGCGCTTGAGCGGCCAGCCGGGCCCATCGGGCTTGGCCGGAGCGCCTGCTTATCGCTTAGAATCGGAGGCGATACCGGCCTTGCCGTCCTTCGAAGGAACGTCCGTGCACGACACCCCCGTCTTTCCCTTCCTGCGCGAGATACTGCTGTTCCTGATCCTGGCGGGCGTGCTCGTGCCGACCCTGCAGCGCCTGCGCGTCAACCAGGTGCTCGGCTTCCTCGCGGTCGGCGTCCTGCTGGGCCCGTTCACCGCCGGGCCGCTGGCCGGCGCGCCGCCATGGCTGGCCGCGCTGGCGTTTCCTGCCGGGCCGGGCGTGTCCCTGCTGGCCGAGATCGGCGTGCTGTTCCTGATGTTCACGGTCGGCCTGGAACTCACGGCGGGCCGCCTGTGGTCGATGCGGCGCTGGGTGTTCGGCGCCGGCAGCGCCCAGGTCGTGCTCACGGCGTGCGTGCTCGGCGCCGCGCTGTTCGCCTGGGGCCTGTCCGGCGCCGCCGCGGCGATCCTCGGCCTGACGCTGGCGCTGTCCTCGACCGCCGTCGTCATGCAGCTCATGCGCCAGCAACACATGACCGGCAGCGCGCTCGGCCAGGCGGTGTTCTCGGTCCTGATGCTGCAGGACCTGGCGGTGGCGCCGCTCCTGATCCTGACCGGGGCGCTGGCGCACGGCGCCGGCGTTTCCGGCGCCGATGTCGCCTTGAAGGCGGCCGGCGCCATCGCCAGGGCGGCGCTGGCGCTGGCCCTGATCTGGCTGGCGGGCCGCAAGCTCGTGCACCCGCTGTTTCGCGCCCTGGCCCGCACCCGCCAGCCGGACACCTTCATGGCGCTCATCCTGCTCACGACCTTCGGTCTCGCCGCCCTGGCGGGCGCGGCCGGCCTGTCGATGGCGCTGGGCGCCCTGGTCGCCGGCCTGCTGCTGGCCGAGACCGAGTTCAGACACGAGGTCGAGTTGATGGTGGAGCCGTTCCGGGGCTTACTCATGGGCCTGTTCTTCATGACGGTGGGCATGACCATCGACCTGCGCCTGGCGCTCGCGACGCCGTGGTTGGTGGCCGGAGCCGTCGCCGCCCTGGTGCTGCTCAAGAGCGCCGTCGCCTTCCTGCTGCTGCGCGCCGGCGGTCTGCCGTGGGGCCGCGCGGCCGAGGGCGGCCTGATGCTCGGGCAGGGCGGCGAGTTCGCCTTCGTCGTGATCGCTTACGCCATCGGCGTCGGGGTGCTGGCGCCAGCGGCGGGCGCAATGGCCACGCTGGTGGTGGGCCTGTCGCTGTTCCTCACGCCGGTGCTGGCGCGGCTCGGCCGCCTGCTGGGCGACCGTGCCGAGCCCCATGGGCCCGGCCTGGCGGACGGCGCCGGCGAGCAGGCCCCGACGGAGGAGTCCCGGGTCGTCATCGCCGGCTTCGGCCGCGTGGGCCAGCAACTGGGCAAGCTGCTGGCGGCGCAAGACATCCGGTACGTGGCCGTCGAGGCCGATGCGGCGCTGGTGGCGCGCCTGCGCGCCGGCGGGCTGCCGGTCTGGTTCGGCAACGCCGCCCGCGCCGACCTGCTGCGCAAGCTGCATGCGGGCGCGGCGCCGGCGATCGTGCTGACGATGGACGAGCCGGGGGCGGCGCTGCTGGCGGTGCGCGGCATCCGGCGCGAACTGCCGCATGCGCGCCTGTTCGTCCGCGCGCGCGACGAGGCGCATGCCCGTGCGCTGCGCCTGGCCGGCGCCAGCGTGGTCGTGCCCGAGACGCTCGAGGCCAGCCTGCAGCTGTCCGCCTTCGTGCTGGAGGCGGTCGGCGTGGACGAGCGCCTGGTCGAAGAGATCGTCGGGCGCGAGCGCGACCTGTTCGCGGCCGGGCTGCCGCAATCGCGCCTGCCCTGACCTGGCCCGCGCGCCGGCCGCGCGGCGCCGTTCAGCATGCCGGGCGCGGCGTCGGCGCCAGCATGGTGCGGTTGCGACCGGCCGCCTTGGCGCGGTACAGCGCGGCGTCGGCGGCGCACAGCAGCGTCTCCCAGCTGTCGTGATGGCGGTCGAGCACGGCCACGCCCAGGCTGACCGTGATGTGCAGGGGGCCGGCGTCGGTCGGCACGGCCAGCGCGGCGATGTCGGTGCGCATGCGTTCGGCGCAGGCCAGCGCGTCGGCGGTCGAGGCTTCCGGCATCACGCAAACGAATTCCTCGCCGCCGATGCGGCCGAAGTAGTCGCTGGCGCGCAGGCTGGCGCTGCAGGCGTGCGCCATGGCCGCCAGCACACGGTCGCCGACGCCGTGGCCATGGGTGTCGTTGACGCGCTTGAAGAAATCGATGTCGAGCATCGCGATCGCCAGCGGCCGCCCGTGGCGCAGTGCCAGCGCGATGTCGCGCGCCGCCAGCTCGGTCAGGTAGCCGCGCGACAGCGCCCCGCTCAGGCTGTCGTAGCGGCTGGCGCGCAGCAGAGCCTGCTCTGCCTGGTAGGTGCGGCGCCAGAGCTGCAGGTGCATCGCCGCGACGCCGCCGGCCAGCAGCCATGACAGCGCGTACAGCAGGGCGCTGTTGAGGAAGACGGTGAGCGGCAGTGCGCGCGCGGCCAGCGCCAGGAACAGCAGGGTCGGGGCCAGCGTGCACGCCAGCCAGCGGCGCGGGCGCGGCTCGACCAGGGCGAGGATGAACAGGGCGCCGGTGAGCGCCGGCAGGGCCAGCACCGTGCCGTGCTCCAGCAGTCCCGCGGCGACCGTCATCGCGCCGACGTGGGTGGCGTACAGGAGCAGGCAGCGGGTACGCACCGCCAGCCGGGTGTCGGCGTAGGACGGGATCCCGGCCGTCACCAGGGTCAGGCGCCAGGCCAGCGATGCGCGGGCGTGGACCGGGTCGATCCAGGCATCCCAGGCGCCGAACAGAATGACGAAGGCGCCGAGCAGCGGGCCCAGCACGGGAATCCAGCGGGCCACGTGGCGGTCGAGCTGGGCGTCGAATTCCGTGCCGCCGGCGCGATCGGGTTTGTTCATCGGTTTGTCGGTGCGGGGCGCCGCACCGGATGGTGGCGGCCGCAATGGCCGCCACGCCGGTTCGATGGCCGGCATGGAGGAAAGTTCCGCCGCGCCGCGCCGCGGCAGGTCCGCGAATGCAAGCGGCGCACTTTGATGCAACTCATGGAGACGATGGCCTCGCACCCTACGATGGTGCGGGGTAGGGCAGTCCGTGGCCCGGCCGGTCGTCTCCATCCGGGCGCCGCCGGCGCGATCGCCTCTCTTTTCATCACTCACTTCCAAGAGGACATCATGGCAAACAACCTGACACGCTACGATCCGATGCGCGAGCTGATGCGCATCGATCCTTTCCGCGGCCTGGACGACATCATGCGCGATTTTCCGCTCGCATCGGTGCTGCGCGGCTTCGACACCGACCGCCGCATCCGGGTCGACGTCACCGAGAACGACCAGGACTACCTCGTGAAGGCCGACATCCCGGGCGTCAAGAAAGAGGATATCCGGGTTTCGGTCGACGGCAACATGGTCTCGATCAGCGCCACGGTTCAGGGCGAGCAGCAGCAGACCTCCGGCGACACCGTGTACAGCGAGCGTTACAGTGGCGCGCAGTTCCGCAGCTTCAGCCTGCCGCAGGAAGTCGACGACGCCAAGACCGCCGCGAAATACGAGGACGGCGTACTGCACCTGACCCTGCCCAAGAAGCCGGGCACGGCGCGCAAGCAGATCGCCATCCAGTAGCCCGTCGCATAGTCGAATGAAAGGTGGAAAGCGCCCGGTGCGATGGCGGCCTTGACGCCGTATGCGTCGGGCCGGCCCTTGTGCAGGGCGATGCTGGCTCCCGCTCACCAGATCCTCGGCGCCACGGTGCTGCTTGCGGCGAGCGCCTCCAGGCCCGTCGCCCGCGCCGTTGCCGCCAGCCGCGCCGGCGACGGCAGCCTGGCCAGCGAAGGCGGCGCGGCGGTGCGCAGCATGTAGACGATCAGCGACTGGGGCAGCATGGATTCGACGAACCAGCCGGTCTGCAACAGCGCCGGGCCGGGTGCCGCGCCCGCCCGGCTGCCGCCGCATGCGGTCCATGGCGCCCGGCCCGGGCGTTCGCGCTAGTGAGCCAGCAGCACGGGCAGCGTGGCGTCGGCCAGGATGGTGCGGGTGGCGCCGCCGACGCACAGTTCGTGAAAGCGGCTGTGGCCGAAGCATCCCATGACGAGCAATCCGCAGTCCATCTCTTGCGCGAGCGCCAGCAGGTCGCGGCCGCTGCCGTGGCGTTCTTCGCGGGTGCAGAAATGGGCGGAAACGCCGTGCCGGTGCAGGAATCCGGATAGCTCCTGCTGGTCGGCCTCGAACCAGGCGTCCTGCCCGCCACGCTGCGGCAGGGTGAGTCCGACCACCACCACCGCGAGCGCGCGCTGCAGCAGAGGCAGGGCCGCCGCCAGCGCGCCGGACGCCTCCTTGCTGCCGTCCCAACCGACCAGGATCCTGGGCGCGAGCGCCGGCGCCGGATCGGTCCGCGGCACGACCAGCACCGGGCGGGCGCTGTTGAGGATGACGTACTCGGGTAGCCGGGTGCCCATCCCGGGGGCGGACTCGTCCGGGTCGTCCTGGCTGATGACGACCAGGTCGGCGCTGCGCGCCTGGCGGGCGAGGCCGTCGTCGGCGGTGTCGCACACCAGCCTCGCCTCGCACGACACCGCCGCCTCGCCGGCGATTGCGCTGAAGCGCGACAGCGCGCTCCTCGCGCTGTCGGCCAGCGGCTCGAAGTAGCTGGCCTCGAGCGAGCCGGGTTGCCAGCGGCAGCCATGCGGGAGGATGGTGCGCGACACGCCCAGCATCGCGGCGCCGACCAGGTGGGCGCCGTGGGCGTGGGCCAGGGTAGCGGCCCAGCGCATCCTGGCCGGGGCGTGGACCGAGAGGTCGGCATGGACGAGAATGGTCTTGTACATGGGAAGCGGCTTTCTAGTGGGCCAGCAGGATGGGACAGGCGGCGTGGCGCAGGACGACCGCGCTGGCGCCGCGCAACAGGGTCTCGCGCCAGCGTGGGCGGCCGTAGGCGCCCATCACCAGCAGGTCGGCGCCTTCGCGCGCCGCGGCGTCGAGGAGGGCGGCGCCGGGATTGGGGGCGGCCGGGCGCAACGCGGTGCGGGCGACGACCCCGTGGCGCCGCAGGAAGGCGGCCAGGCGCGGGCCGGAATCGTCGCCATCGACGGCGCCGTCCATGAGCTGCAGCACGGTCGCTTGGCGCGCCGCGCGCAACAGGGGCAGGGCGCCGTCGACCGCGCGGATGGCTTCGGTGCTGCCGTTCCAGGCCACCAGCGCACCACCCCGGGCAGCGCGGCGTTGCCGCCGGTGGGCACCATGAGTACGGGGCGGCCGCCGGCGAGCGCGAGGAACTGCGCCAGGTCGGACGGGCGCAAGGGCGTCGTGTCGTGGCCGCCGGGCCCGACCACGACCAGGTCACAGTAGCGGGCGTCGAGCAGCAGCGCGGCGCCCGCCTCGTCGTCGGCCAGGCGCGTTTCGACCGAGGCCACGCCTTCTTCGTGCGCCAGTCGCTCGAAGCGCGCCAGCGCCTGTCGCGCAGCCTCGCGCAAGGCCGCGCATGGCACGGCCAGCAAGGCGCGCGTCGCGTCCGGGGTGTAGCGCGAGACGCCGGTCGGCGCGCTGCCGACCAGGTGCGCGTCCATGGCGCGCGCCAGCCGCGCCGCCAGGCGGATGCGGCCTTGCGCCTCGGCTTCGGGCGCCGCGTGGACCAGAATCGTCTTGTATGCCATCGATGCGCTCCGGTGATCGCATCCGTTTCCGTCGGCGCGGTCAGGTGGAACCGCCCGTGCGCCGTCACAAGCATCACCAATACTGCTTTCCGGAAGTTCGAATCTGACATGAATCAAATTCGCCGCACTGCCTTTCGCCGGGCGCGGCGCGCCAGCTGGATGCCCAGGCCCATGATGACGGGCAGCAGCACGGCAAGGCCCATCCACGCCGCAGGCCAGTCCGAAAAAGAACGCGCCGCGTCCCGGCAGCGGCCGCATGGTGGAGCCGGAGCGCCCGCAGTCGCTGCGCGTGGAGCTTCTGCGCGAGCATGCACAGGCGTAAAATGCGCCCTTGACCCACTATGCACAAGGCATTCCCATGGAAACCATCGACCAGCGTTACCTCGTCCAGCAAAAAAAGCGTACCGAGGAGGGCAAACCGCCGGTATTCGCGAAGGTAATGCGCAGCAAGGAAGGGAAGTTCGAGGGCGTGTCCTTTATCAAGAACAAGGAAAAGGCCACCGTCATGACGGTGGCCGACGCTCAGGAAGTCATCGACTGGGCTGCCAGGAAGAAAGGCAATGCCCAGGAATACGACACCAAGATCATTTGCGTTGGACAGTAGCCGGGGATGCGGCGGCACGCGTCAACTGGGCATCCCCCCAGGTCGCCACCACGGGCGGCGCATCGGCTGCCTGTGACCCACGCACCACCAGCTCAATGAGCTTGACGCCCCGGACGTCCGCCTTCAACAGCGATGCGCTGGCGCCGAACGCCATCGGTGCGCTCTCGGCCAACAGCTTGCCGTCGCCATACACGTAGAAACGCACGGGCTGGCGGGTGTCCTCGGTCGAATCGTCCACGCCGACAGAGGCCGTCAACTGCGCATGGCCGCCATTGTTCTTGACCTGCAGCCGCGAGTTCGACAGCACGCCGAGTCCCGACTCGAACATCCGTCCCGCCACCTGCAGCGACTGGCCATACGGCGTCGTATCCGCCTGCGCGCCGCCCCAGCCCGCGTACTGGGGACGCGAGCCGCCCGAGCGGGTGCTCGACCACGGGTCGATCATGCGGTGGACGGTCGGATCGAGTTGCGGGTGCCGGGTGCCGTCGACGGCGACGTTGATCGAACCGGGGATCTCCGACAGGTACACGCCGTCTTCCAGTTGCCGCTTGCCGGTCGCCTCGAACACCAGCGTCTCGTGCGGCGCAAGCGTGAACGCCTTTTCGCCGGTGAAGGTCGAACGCTCTTTCGTCCACAGGTCACGCAGGGTGACCGGTGCGCTGCCCGAGAGTTTCAGGTGGCTT
Organism: Massilia oculi; assembly: GCF_003143515.1. Lineage (NCBI taxonomy): Bacteria > Pseudomonadati > Pseudomonadota > Betaproteobacteria > Burkholderiales > Oxalobacteraceae > Massilia > Massilia oculi. Next base: position 5,080,145 of record NZ_CP029343.1, read on the forward strand.
GCCAGCAAGGTCACCGGCGCCGGCGCGGCGCCGCGGTTGAACAGGGCCACCGCCTTGCGCTCACCAGAGCCCAGCGTCTTGACGATGATCTGCGCATCGTCGGAATCGTAGGTGACCACGCCCTGGTGTCCCGCCTTGTCCTGGTTCAGGCCGACCACGTCCGCGTTGCCCAGCACCTCGAGGTAGGAAGCCGGCCCATTGCGCAGGTCATAGCTGATCAGGAGCGGCGCGTTGATCATCGCCCACAAGGAGAAATGCGAGCGCACTTCGACCGGGTTGGCGGCGTCGAATGCGCCATGGCCGATGTGCAGGATGTCCGGATCGTTCCAGTGGCCGGGGCCGGCGTACAGCGCGCGTTTCGCCGCGCTGTCGAAGTTGTGCAGCATGCTCGTCCAGCTCGGCGTGATGTCGGCGCTGGTGCGCCACAGGTTGCCGACGTCCTTGCCCCAGGTGCGCACGTTCGCCATGCCCCAGGCGCAGATCGACAGCACGTAGTCGTTGTCCGGCCGCGCTTCCTTGAGCGCCGCGGCGACGTCTTCGTAGCGCGCGCGCACCGCCTTGACGTCGGTGCGGTTGATCGAGCCGCGTTCGATCAGGGGTGGCGCCGCGCGGTAATTCTGTTTCTTCACCAGGTCGGAACCCGGCACGAAGTCGGCCAGGCCGCAGGCGTCGATCTTGATGTAGTCGAAGCCCCATTCCTTGAAATACAGGTTGATGTCCTGGGTGACGTGGCCTTCCAGTCCCACTTCGCGCTCGGCGGTGGTGCCCTGCGGCAGGTTGGGAGAATGCAGGTCGTAGGCTTGCGAACAGGCGTTGCGTCCGATGTCGGTGTAGATGCCGGCCTTCAGTCCCATCGCATGCAGCTTGTCGGTGAAGGGCTTGAAGCTGGTGCCGGCAGGCCCGCCAGTGGCGGCCGATGGAAAGATGCTGGTGCGGATCTGCAGGCGGCCGTCGCCCGTGCGGCGCTTCACCCACCAGCCGTCGTCGATGTTGACGTGCTTGTAGCCGAGCTTGGCGAGTCCGCTGTCGACCAGCGTTTGCGCGGCGCCGAGCACCTTGGCCTCATCGACTTCGGTGCGAAACGCGTTCCAGCTGTTCCAGCCCATCGGCGGCGTGCTGGCGCTGCCGCTCGTGGCGCCCTCCCAACGCCCAGCGGGGCCAGCGGATCGCCGGCGGGCGTGGCATGCGCCGACGCACACGACAAGGCCACGGCGGCAGCCAGGCTACCGTAAACAAGTTTCCACGGCTTGGGTTGACTCCTCTCGGTCGAGCGGTCTTTCATCCAGATCTCCTTATTGTCGTTGTCATTCGATGATAATCGAACGAAATTTTCGCCTTACTGTATGCGCAGCGTCGTTCCGACGCGGAACGCCCCCAGTGCCTCATCCCATCCCTGCGACCGCGCGCCATCCGCGGCATTGGCGGGACGCACGCTATAGCGGACGTCGCCGGCGAGCGCGGCGGCGCCATCCGGCAATGCAAGCAGCACGTCGTAGGCGCCGGCGGGTGTGCCGGCCGGTACGGCAAGGCGTGCGTTCACCTTGCTGGTGGTTCCCGGCAGCCAGTCGCGCGGGTCGATCGACGCCAGGGGGATGCGCACGAGCGCGCCGGTCGGCCGGTGACTGAGCAGGACGTGCACGGCGCGTGGATTGAAGGCGCGCGCCCAGCCCCGGTTGCTGACCGTCAGCGCCAGCTCGCCCGACCGGCCGGCCGCGACCGTGGCGCTGTGCCGCAGCGCCGCCAACTCGAAGCGATAGCCCATGCTGCGTCTGACTTGCGCCATGCAGCCCTGCGCCTCCCAGCGCGCATGGAACAGCTTGCGGTAATAGGTGTCGTTCAGGTAGGTCAGGCCGAACTGCCGTCCTTCGCGCAGGATGTCCTCGCAGTCCCCGCGCGGCGTCGGATCGACCGCATCGGCCGGATTGCAGGTCTCGCCGCCGAACGGTGCGACGGCAGCCAGCGCTGCGACGTAGTCGCGCTCGCGGCGGCGTGTCGGCGCGTCTTCGCTGTAGGTGCCGACGTCCGTGCTGGAGGCCAGGAAGCAGTCGTTGTGCACGCCGATGCGCGCCGCCTTCGAGCCGTCTTGCCAGCGCGGCGCCTGCGGCGCCCACGCCATCAGATAGGGAGGGTAGCGCAGTTGCAGGAATCTGCCTTCCGGCAGCGCCGCCAGCAGCGCGTCGCGGATACGCGTGCGCGCCTCCGGCAGGGTGAGCTGGTTGGACGATGTATGCCATTCGCCCCAGGCCCCGACGAAGCCGGCCTGCAGGTAGGCGATGACGTCCGCGTTCGCCGCCAGCACCGGCTTGAGCTGCCCGACGTGCTGGAGGACGCGCGCGAGCGGCGCATCCTGCGCCGCCTGGTAGCCGGTCTCGCCCCCGGGTAGTTGTAGATGAAGCGCGGGATCAGTTTCAGTCCCGCCCGGCGCGCCCTGGCGAAGCCTTCGGACACGTCGTCCAGCAGGCTGGCCGGCAGCGCGCCACCGGCATGCCGGTCCAGCCGCACCGGCGCATAGACCAGGCGATGGCCGGCCGCGAACTGCGCATTGGCCTGCGCTTGCGTCCACCCGGCCAGGTCGTCCGCCGCCCAGACATACATGCCGCGCTCGGGATTGGCGATCTCTTCGTCCGTTGCGCGGAATGTGGTCTCGACCGTGTCCGCCGCCTGGGCCGGAAAAAGGACCGCCCCGGACAACAGGGCGGCAAGCGGAGAGACGACGAATCGCATCAGAACTTCAGGCTCGCACCCAGGGTGAACGAACGGCCATAGCGGTAATAGCCATTGGGCAGGCTGATGATGCCGTTGGTCAGCTTCGGCGCCTGCTCCGCATCACTCAGGTTGTTGCCTTCGAGGCTGATGCGCAGCGACTTGTTCACCTCGTAGGCGATCTGGGCCGTGACCCAGGTCATCGAGTTGGCCATCTCGTTGAAGCCCGAACCGATCACATTGGTGGCGGTGACGAAGGAATCGGTATAGTCGGCCGTGGCGCTCATGCTCCATGGGCCCTTCTCGTACAGGACACCCAGCGAGGCGGTCGCCGGCGCGATGCCCTCGAGCGGGCGTTCCTGGCCGTCGACCCAGCTCTTCGACAGGTTGCGCGTGTATTGCGCACGCACGCCGAAGCCGTTGTCCCACAGGTGCTGCAGGCCGATCTCCATGCCGCGCGCCTTGGCGCTGTCGCCATTGATCGGGCGCTGCACGTTGAACAGGCGTCCGCCCGGCGCACCGATGTCCTGGCCGGTCAGCCACTGGTTGGTGATATGGTTCTTGATGTTCTTCTGGTAGACGGCGAAGGTCAGCGCGGAGCTCCTGGCGTAATACCATTCGAGCGACACGTCGGCCTGGCGCGCGGTGTACGGCTTCAGGTCGGCATTGCCGCCGTAGATCTGCGTGAAGTCGCCCCACGAGATGCTGGCGGTGGTGCTGGACGGCGCCAGCTTGTCGACCGATGGACGCGCCATCGTCTTGGCGGCGCCGAGGCGCAGCTGCAGGTTGTCGGTCAGCGAGTAGGTGAAGTTACCCGATGGCAGTGCGGAGGTATAGCTGGCGTCCTGCTGGATGACGGACGGATCGGCGTAGACGGCCGTGAAGTTGAACGCGCCGTTCTGCAGGATGTCGTTGATCTTCGCGTCCCAGGCCTGGGCACTGGTCCTGGTGCGCACCAGGCGCACGCCGACGTCCGCGAACCAGCGGTCGCCCGACATGTCCGCCTGCACGAACGCAGCCGTGGTTTTCTCTTCCACGCGGTAGCTTTCCAGCGGGTTGAAGGCGGGCGCCGACAGGGTCGAACTGTAGACGCCGCCGCCCGGGCGCGGCTGGCCGTCGAGGCCGGCCAGTGCCTGCGCATAGTTGTTGACGTCGAAACCGAGGAAGCTGCGCGGGAAGTTTCCGCTCACGCCAGACAGGAAGCCGCCCGGGCTGAATGTCTGGTTGATGACGTTGTTGCCCAGGGAGCCCACATTGATCGCATTCTCGCCGGAGTAATGATCCTGGCCCGCATTGAACGCGTTGTTGATCATGTCGCGCGTTTTCTTGCGGTTGGTCTGGCTCACGCCGAACTTCAGGTTGTCGACGTTGAACCGGTCTACCCGCCAGTCGGCATCCAGCGTCAGGCCGCCGATGCGGTCCTTGATGTTGTCGCCCGTGCGGCTGTAGTAGTGGGTATTGAAGTCGTTGGCGGTGAACAGGCCCTGGGCCAGGCCGGTCTGCAGGTCGCGTCCGTCGGCCAGCGTGGTCGTCACGTCGGGCACGGAAGAGCCGGTGAGGCGGATACGGGTGGTGTTGGGCTGGTTCATGCGCAGCACGACATAGCTGTCGTTGCCGCCGGAGTTACGCTCCGAGGTGGAGATGTAGCCGTCGGCCGCCACCTTGAAGGTCGGCGACACCTTCCATTCGGCCCGGGTGCCGTACATGGCGGTATCCACCACACGGTACTCGGTCTGGTTCAGGACTTCGGGATTGAGGCGCAGCTCGGGGTCGGTGCTGTCCAGGGTCATGTCGGTCACCACGCCGTTGGAGACCTGCATATTGGACCAGCGGCCCGGCGCGAACAAGGGGTAGTACGACAGCTGGTAGCCTACCTGCGGCGAATCGAGGCGGGTCTTGAAGCCGTCGAAGATGACTTTCACGTCGCTGGTGGGGCGCCACTCCACCTTGCCCGAGAGGGCGATGCGTTCTTTTTTCTCCATGATGGAGCCGAAGCGGAACTGCCCCGGCCCGATCAGGCCTTCCTCTTCGGGGTCGAGTATGCCGTTGCCGTTGGGGTCGATGGCGCCGCCCCAGGCATTGCCGCCCTCCCAGAACTGGCTCGGGTCGCTCGGGATCGCGTTGCGCGTCCAGCCGCCGTCGTTGCCGGCGGTGTCGGTGCGGACGTCGCGCTTGGCATAGACGACGCCGAGCAGCACGCCGACCTTGTTATCCCAGGTATTGCTGTACGTGCCGGACAGCTTCTTGCCGTTCAGGCTGCTCATATCGTTGCGGTCGCCTTCCAGGCGCAGCAGCCCGCGCTGGCCTTTCTGGTCGAACGGGCTGGCCGAACGCAGGTTGACCAGGCCGCCGATGGCGCCTTCGACCAGCTGCGCCTGGGTCGACTTGACGACGTCGGCGCCGCTGATGACGTCGGCCGGCAGCACGTCGTAGGCGAAGTAGCGGCCCGCACTGTCGGTGCCGAGCAGGCGGCCGTTGAAGGTGGTGATCGTGTAGTCCGGGCCCAGGCCGCGGATGCTGACCTGCTGGCCTTCGCCGCCGGCCGTGCGGGAGATCGAGACGCCGGTGACGTGGCTGAGGGAATCGGCGACGTTATTGTCCGGGAAGCGTCCGAGTTCCGTTGCACTGATGCTGTCCTGCACGACAGCCGAGTTGCGCTTGAGCGCCAGCGACTGCTGCAGACTGGCGCGGGTGCCGGTCACGACGACCTGCTCGACCTTGTCGGTGTCCGGCGTGGCGGCATCCTCCTGGGCGCGGGCCGGGGCCGTGAGGGTAGCCAGTGCGAGCAGGCAGGCGGAAGTTAGTGGATTCAGCACAAAGCGAGCATGACTGTCGGCGTGCGAACGGCATTGCAGATGAGAACTCATTAAACGCTTCCTTTTTTATAGGTTTGTTGAAGCAGCACGGGCGAGTGCTGGTACACGGGAAGGCTGTCCGGTTGCGATCACTACTTCTGCCGGCCAGGGGCGCGGACGGGCTGTCGTGAATCGGTCGGTGCTTTCGTTTGATTTCGTATGACGTTGTCTCTCACGTATAGCGGTTTCGGTTTTTTCGATATCGAAAGCACCTGGGAGGGCATTGCTGGTACAGCGATATTTAGTCTATAGCGAAATCTGGAGCATGACAAAACATCTTTCGATTTTTTTCGAATGGCCTGTTGTATCCGCGTTATTCCCCATTACGGCTTTCGTTCGAAAGTTTTGCATGCTTACCATTTCTGTTGTAGGTACCTGGCGCGATCGGCTGCACAAAGGCCGTGCTCCCGGCGCCGATGCGGAGAATGCAGCCGTGAGATTGTATAATTGGCACGTACATTCGTACGAATATGCATTGCTGCGTTACAATATGCTTTTTTGCCGCCAATCATGGTCTGGCACTCATCAATGCGTCTCCCCGGTTGCTGCGCCGCCAGGCGCGCGTGCATCCATGGCGCGCATTGGGCAGCGTTCGGGATCGCCGTCTTGTCTGGATCGATCCCATGCGCCAGGCAGGGCGCGCTGTGCGGTGTCGTCACCCGTGCGGGCGACCCTCGTCCTGTATTCTCTCGACGATGACGTCGCTGGCCTGGCCGTGCCGGTCATCGAGAGCAATCACAGGCCGCTTCGACCTCGGGAACTTGCACATCGCACGTCATGTCATATTTCGCCCGATATCACGCCCTGCTGCGCCACCGACAGGCCGTACGCCCGGGATTCCTCATCAATTGCGCCGTCGCCCGCTCGACGCCGGCTGCGGCGCGCTGATCATTACTCAGGACAACTACGTGAATTTGAACTACACCATTGCTTCGCAAGCACCCGATTCGACAACGGCAGCGTTTGCCGCACGCATGAAGATGAAGACGGCGGCACGCCTGTGCGCCGCCCTGGCCGCCATCGCGCTCCTCGCGTCCGGCCACGCTCATGCCCAGGAGATCGGGAGCGCGCAGGAGGAAACGGCATCGCCGCTGACGATCGGCGGCGCGATCCGCTTCAATTACGGCCACAAGAGCTGGGACAAGGACCGCCGCAGCGGTTTCGTCGGCCTCGATACGGCGCGCCTGGACGTCAACTACGACGACGGCCGGATGATCGGCTCGGCCCAGTACCGCTACAACAATTACCCGAAGGGGCAGGGCGACTACTGGCAGCATTTCCTGCACCATGCCTGGGGCGGCGTGCGCTTCGACGACAAGAGCGAGCTGCACGTCGGCCTGGACATCAATCCCTTCGGCCTCCTGCCGTTGGCCTCGAATAATTTTTATGAGTCGATCGCCTTCTACGCCGGCTTCGAAGACAAGTACGACCTCGGCGTGAAATACATCAGCCGCCCCGGCCCCGTCGAATGGCAGCTCGCCTTCTTCCCGCGCGATGGCGGTTCCTACGGCGGCGGCAGCAATACGGCGGGCGCCTCGAACCGGTATTCCTACAATATCGTCAAGGATGACGACGAGCAGGGCTATGGCACCGGCCAGACCGACAGCGAGCGCAATACCCTGGTGGGCCGCGTGGTGTGGAACCTCGGACCTGAGGGGCGCCACCAGTTCGGCTTCTCGGGCCTGACCGGCGAGATCGACAACGGCCGTGGCACCGATACCCGGCGCCACGCCGGTGCGGTCCACTACACCGGCAAGTTTGGCCGCGTCAACGTGATGCTGCAATCGATGCGCTACAGCTACCGCACCGCGCACGGCCCCGAGCAGACCTATGGCGGACTGGATCCCAACAGCTTCGTGCTGGTCGGCGGCTTCGGTTATCCGTTCCCGGTCGCATCAAAGGGCGACATCCATATCGCCAACGTCAGCTACGACCTCCCCGGCAGCATCGGCCCGTTCAGCGGGTTCAAGGTCTACAACGACTACAGTGTCCTGAAAAAGCGCAGCGGCGACTACAGGGACTCGGTGCAGAACGTGACCGGAATGAGCTTCGGGGCAGGGAAGTGGTCGTTCTATGCCGATTTGATGATCGGCAAGCACCACCCCTATCTGTCGCCGGATTTCGGCGGCCTGGCCGCGACCTCGTCCGAGCACCAGGGCTTCACGCGCCGGATCAATCTGCAGGCCGGCTATTACTTCTAGCGCCATCGGCTGAGGCCGTCCGCCGCCGCGCGAGACGGCGACCCCGGTTATTGTGATCGATAATGCAAATGAGTATAATTCTCATTCGCGTTATCACACTCATATTGACTGGACCTCTTAATGACCAAGCTTCGGCGCTCGCCCTCCATCCGGACCACCCGCCAATCCACCCTGTCGCTGCTGATCGGCCGCGCCTTCGCCGCGGCGCCCATCGCCCTGCTGGCCGGCACCGTGCACGCCCAGGACAGCGCGGCGCCGCAGATCGAGCAGGTGCTGGTGACCGGCGCCCGCACGCTGGACGAGGCCCCGTACATGAACGGCGGCGTGGCGCGCCGTGGCGGCGTGGGCGTGCTGGGGGCAAGCGACATCATGGATACGCCGTTCAGCACCACCAACTACACCGCGCAGCTGCTGGAAGACCAGCAGGCGCGCACGCTCGCCGACGCCGTCGTCAACGAAGCGTCGGTGCGGGTGCAGACCTCGACCTCCGGCTTCAGCGAGGACTTCCAGATCCGCGGCTTCGGCGTCGGCAGCGGCGACGTCGGCGTGAACGGCCTGTACGGGCTCGCCTCGGGCAACCGGATGCCGGCGGCGATGATGGAGCGCGTCGAAGTGCTGAAAGGCCCGGGCACGCTCATGTATGGCATCCCTCCCGGCGGCAGCGTCGGCGGCAGCATCAATATCGTCACCAAACGCGCGGGCGACAAGCCGCTCACCCGTATCACAGGCACTTTCGAGAGCAAGTCGATCTTCGGCGCCCATGTGGACGTCGGCCGCCGCTTCGGCAACGCCGGCCAGTGGGGTGTGCGCTTCAATGGCGTCTACCGCAACGGCGACAATACGCTCGACCACAGCAAGACCGCATCCGGCCTGGCCGCGCTGGCGCTCGACTACCGTTCCTCGACGCTGCGCTGGGTGGTCGATGCCTATGCCCAGCGCGAGGACACCGACGGCTTCCGCGGCCAGTCCAGCTTCCGTCCCAACGTGACGCGGATCCCGGATGCGCCGTCGGGCAAGCGCGCGATGTATCCGGGCGTCGAACTCGCGATGCGCGATTCGACCATCTCGTCGCGCCTGGAATACGACCTGGCCCCGAACGTGATGCTGTACGCCGCCGCCGGCTACCACTATAACGCCTACGAGCAGGACTTCCCTGCGGCGCGCGGCAACGATGCGATCGACATGGCGGGCAATCTGCGCATCACCAGCGCCTGGTACGACGCCGCCACCCGCAACAAGACCGGCGAGGTCGGCGTCCGCACCACCGTCGAAGGGCTGGGCGTGAAGCACCTGTTCACCGTTTCGGCCTCGCGCCTGGAACAGGAATCCGGCAGCTTCTACCTGCCGGCGCCGGCCGGCACCGCGGTGTGGTCGAACATCTATCGACCGGTGCCGCTGCCGGCCATGACCGGGGTGCGCCAGTCGCCGACCACGACCTCGGGCACCGAGCTGTCCAGTGTCGCCCTCACCGATACCCTGTCGTTCTTCGACAACCGCGTGCTGGTGACCGGCGGCGTGCGCAAGCAGAAGGTCGTCGCGAAGAACATCGCACCGAGCGGAGCCAGCACGACCTCGTACGACGAGAGCGCGACCTCGCCGCTGCTCGGGATCGTGGTCAAGCCGATGGCCAATGTGTCGTTGTACACCAACTTCACGTCGGGCCTGACGCGCGGTGCGACGGCGCCCCAGACTGCGGCGAATGCAGGCGAGGTGTTCGCTCCGTACAAATCGAAGCAGTACGAGGCCGGCGTGAAGGTCGAGCAGGGCAGGCTCCTGACCGGCATCTCGGTGTTCCAGATCGATCGTCCGAACGCCGTCACCGATCCGGTCACCACGATCTACAGCATGGACGGCAAGCAGCGCAACCGCGGCCTGGAACTGTCGGCCATGGGCGAGGTCGTGCCCAAGCTGCGCCTGATGGCCAGCGCGACCTTCTATGACGCCGAACTGCGCAAAACCCAGGGCGGCATCAACGAGGGCAACGATGCCAATGGCGTGCCGAAGCGCGCCCTCAGCGCCGGCCTCGACTGGGATCTGGCGCAGGTGCCGGGCCTGAGCTTCAATGCCCGCGCCATCCACACCTCGGACATTCCCTACAACGCCGCCAACACGCTGTTCCTGCCGTCGTGGACCCGCTTCGATATCGGCGCGCGCTATCGCACCAGCCTGATGGGCCGCCCCGTCATCCTGCGCGCCAGCGTCGAGAACGTCGCCGACAAGGCCTATTGGCTGGCCAACGGCACCTTCGCCACCGCCGCCGCGTCGCGCACCGCGCTGGTGTCGGCGCAGTTCGATTTCCAGGCGAGCATGTGAGGCTCGATGCGGAAATGGATTGAACATTGCCGGCTGATGCCGGCAATGTTCAGTGCGGACGCCAGGATGCGCCAGTGGCGAATACCGTCGCATGCCATCTGCTGTCCGGTGCACAAACCAGCTGATATACTGGTTTCAGGATCATTTAGTGCACTTTGAGGGTGTTGAGCGACTATGGATTGCCATATCGAGATATTCCAGGATGGCCAGTGGATGGTAGCGGCCGATGCGAGCTTTTCAGACATCGTCCGCAATGGCTTCAGGGCAAACGACTGCTTGTTCGAATATGATTTGACCTACGCTTTCGGTAACGCGCCGTCTCCGGTGTCGCTCGTCATCCCAGTCGATGCCGATCGCCATGTTCGCGAGGCCTGGCCCACTTTTTTGTACGATCTCGTACCGCAAGGGAATGGTCGCAAGTTTCTCCTCGACCATCTCAAGCTCCCCGATGCCCAGGCGTCCGATGTCCCGCTGCTGTGCGCAGGCGCCTTCAATCCCATTGGGCGATTGCGGATCCGGGAAGCCGTGCATTACTACGAGCAGCATGTCGAACGCCATGATGTCGCTGCCGAGGGTTTCGATTTCGATGAGTTGCTCGCACGTTCGGCGGACTTTCATGAAGTGATGATGGTTCATGGCATGCTTGCGACAGGCGGTACGGGTGTCCAGGGAGTCGCCCCCAAATACCTGTTGACCGAAGGGCAGGACGGCAAATGGTATCCGGATGCGGCGCTCGCCGACGACCGTGCCCGGCGCCACTACATCCTCAAGCGACCGCGCGGACCATCCGAACACGACCGCAAGGTGTTGCGCAACGAGGCCGCCTATATGAAAGTGGCTCATCGTCTCGGCATCCGTACCTTCGACTTGCCGACATGGCATGCAAACACCTTGTTCGTTCCCCGCTTCGACCGCCGCGCCGGGAACGGATGCGTACAGCGCTTGCACCAGGAAAGCGTCGCCTCGATCGCCGGACTGGCCGGTTTCGGCACCCAGGCCAACCAGTTCGAGTTGCTGGCGGCAATACGCAAGGTCGTGGATGCGCCGACCGACGAGACCATCGAGTTCATCCGGCGCGACGTGCTCAACCTGGCCATGCGCAATACCGATAACCATGCCCGCAACACCGCGGTGCAATCTGTCGACGGTGTCGTCCGCCTGACGCCCCTGTTCGATTTCGCACCGATGTACCTGGACCCCGAGGGCGTCACCCGCTCGGCGCGCTGGTATCACCGCGAGATACGCAAGGAACTTCGGCACTGGACGGACATCCTGGATCACCTGGCCTTGTCCGACCGGGAGCGCTCGCAGGTCGTCGATGCCCTGGTACGCTTCGGCGAGCAGCTGGAGACCTTGCCCGACTGCATGCGCGAGGCCGGCGTCGACAATGACATCGTCGAGTTCGTCACACCCAGTGTCGAAGCGCAACGAACCCAACTTTTGGCATTGAGGTAGTCATGAGCAGAAGAAAGCCGGTCGACAAGACGCAGATTCGCGAGCGACGCAATCGCATGCTGGCATCCGCAGCCGCCGCCAGGCTGTCGCCGACCGAAGGCGTGCGCGAGATGCGGGCGATTTCGGGGATGACGCAAGAAGACTTCGCGCGGCACCGGGGCGTCAGCGCCCGGGTGGTCAAGGCGATCGAACTCGGACAGGGCAATCCCACGATGGCAACGCTGAACCGCATCGGACAGTTCTTCGGTCTCGAGGTGGCGTTCGTCCCGATCAGGCGCGAAGCGCAGGCTGCGGGAAGCCCCAGCCTGAAGACGATTCTGTTGCCACCTCAGGCGACGACACGGACGTGTTGCCAGCGGAACTCTTGCGTCGCGCCATTGATATAAAAAACAAAATTAACGATCGCGCACAAGCACATCAGGAGGAACTCAGTGAGTTAGTCAACAGCATGAACGAAGCAGTCGACAGGTTGATCTCCCTGGATCTGACGAGCACCGCCGCCACACCACCTTCTACCGTGAAGCAAACCTTGTCCGAGGACACTGCAACAGGCGAGAGCCGTATCGGCAAAGCAAAGAAACCGCGTTCGTCCTGACCTCTTCCGCCAGCGGACCGGCCGATGCGGGATTCTGCCTCGTCATCAGGGCCTTGCGCCACCAGCGCATCCTCGAGCATGCAGGGCACATCTGCCTTCGTATGGTTTTTCTCCTCGCCGGTCGAGAACGCGGTGAGCTTGCGGCCCTTGATGAGCGACGCGCCATCCTCGGTCTTCACCCCGAGCAGGGCGCAGGGGCCGTGGCAGACCGCCGACACGATCAGGCCGGCGCGCGAGCGCCTGCTCCACCTCCACCTCCACCTCCACCTCCACCTCCACCTCCACCTCCACCTCCACCTCCACCTCGGGGGCGGTGGCCCGGTCCGCCAGCGGGCCTGGGCCGCCGGGCAAGGCCAGGGCTGCGTGGCGGGCGCGCCGCACCGGGATGTCGCCTGTCGCCGCATCGGGTAGGGCGGGGCATGCCTGGGTATGCGTCCGCTGTGTGCGGTCAGCGCGGCTGGCGCGCGCCGCGGCCGGCTGTTCGCTTGCGCAGCGCGGTGACGAAGGCGTCGTTGATGGCCCCGAGCGACGCGGGCTTGCGCACGAACCCCACCTTCAGTTCCTGCAGCCGTTCGGGCGACAGCATGTAGCCGCTGGTGAGCACGACCGGCAGCGCCGGATGGTGGGCGGCCAGCCAGCGCGCCAGGTCGACGCCGTCCATCTCTCCCGGCATCATCACGTCGGAGAACACCAGGTCGACGTCCGCCAGGTCGCAGGCGCGCGCCGCATCGGCGCTGCTTGCCGGGCGCACCTCGACCCCCAGCGACTGCAGCAGCGCGCCGGTCGTATCGGCCACGTCGGGGTCGTCCTCGACGTACAGCACGCGCAGGCCGCCCAGGCCGTCGGCGCGCAGGGTGGACGGATCGACGCCCGGGCTTGCGGCCTGCTCCTCGCTGCGCGGCAGCAGGATGCCGATCGTGGTGCCGACCGGATCGCGCCGGATGAAGGCCAGGCCCTGGCTCTGGATGGCGAAGCCGTACACCTGCGACAGTCCGAGCCCGGTGCCCTTGCCCATCGGCTTGGTGGTGAAAAAGGGCTCGAAGGCCTGGCGCGCCGTTTCTTCGCTCATGCCCTGGCCGTCGTCGCTGACGAACAGGCCGACGAAGTCGCCGGCCAGGTGTCCGCCTTCCGGCAGCGCGGGGTCGGGCAGGGTCCAGTTGCGCGCCGTCAGCGTCAGCACGCCGCCATCCGGCATGGCGTCCCGCGCATTGCCGGCGACGTTCAGCACCGCCGCGTCGAGCTGGGCCGGGTCGACCACGACCCGCCAAAGGCCGGGCGCGACGTCGCTGCGCAGTTCCATGTCCCGCCCCAGCGTGCGCAGGATCATGTCCGAGGTCGCGCGCAGCTGCGCGCGCAGGTCGACCGCGACGCTGGCCAAGGGCTGGCGGCGGGCATAGGCCAGCAATTGCTGGGTCAGCGCGGCGCCGTGGTCGGAGGCGCGCCGGATGCCGTCCAGCGCGCGCGCCACGCGCGCGTCAGGGCTGTCCGCCAGCAGCATGCGCAGCAGGGTTTCGCTGCCGGCCACCACCTGCAGCATGTTGTTGAAGTCATGGGCGATGCCGCCCGTAAGCTTGCCGAGCGATTCCAGCCGGCGCGCTTCGGCCAGCGCCTGCTCGATCCGGCGCCGTTCGAGCACCTCGCGTTCCAGTGAGGCGGTGCGGCGCGCCACCGTCGCCTCGAGTTCGCCGGCGTGGCCCGCCAGCTGCGCCAGCTGGTCGCGCACGGCGAACTGCAGGCGCCGCGTGCGCAGCGCCGAACGCAGCGCCATCGACAGCACCAGGCGCGCGGTGGGGCGGATGAGCAGGGTCACGTTGCCGAGGTCGCCCAAGCGCCGGAAGCGGCCGTCGTCGACGTCGCGGCTGTCGGCGCCGGCCAGCACCAGGATCGGCAGGTCGGACCATGCCGGCTGGCGACGCAGCCGGTCCGCCAGGTCTTGCAGCGTGCAGTGCGCCAGGCCTTCTTCGGTGATGACGATCGCCAGCGCGCCGTCGTCCAGGGCTGCGTAGAATGCAGGCGCGTCGGCGCAGACCCTGGCCGCCACGTCTTCGCGTTCGACGATCGCGCGCAGGGCGGCGGTGTCGCCCGCCAGCGGGGCGAATACCACGACCGCTTGTGTCGACTCAGGCGCCAAGGGCCGCTACCCCGATGTGGTCGTCGTCGCTGCGCACCCGGGCGCCGATGCGGATGCCGTCGTCGGTCAGCTCGAGCTCGCGGATTTCGTGCTCGTGCGGTCCCTGGCGCTTCTTGAGCACGCACAGCGCCTTGCACACGATGTGGTCGCGCTCGTAGTAGCGCAGCGAAATGATATTGTCGGTGATGATGCTGACGGCATCGGGCTCCTTCGAGGTATCCAGCCGCGCCGAATGGGCGCCGACGACGATCGAGGACACGTTCATATTGCTCAGGTAGGAGAACAGCTCGTTCATCTGCGGCAGCAGCGACTTCTCCTCGCGGATCACGTCCAGGTAGGAATTGATGCTGTCGATGATCACCAGCTTGACGTCGAGGTCTTCGACCAGGCGCCGCACGTTCCAGATGAATTCGCCGGGCGAGATGCGCGACGGGTTGACGCGGCGCAGGAAGAAGCGGCGATTGTCGCCCGGGTCCGCCGTGTCGCCGGCGCCGGCGTCGCCGGTGTCGAGGTCGCGCACCGGTCCTTCGCCCATGTCCGCGACCAGGCGCGAACGCAAGGTCGATTCGGATTCGTCGAAATTGAAGTAGGCGACCTGCAGGCCCGACCTGACCGCCGACCGCGCATACTGAAGCGCCAGCGTGGTCTTGCCGACGCCGGAGGGCCCCAGCACCATCGTCGAGCTGCCGGCGACCAGCGGGCCTCCCGCCAGTTCGTCGAGGGTCTCGATACCGCTCACGATGTCGTTGCGTTGCGGCGGCCGGTGATGCTCCTGCGCGATCAGGCTCGGAAAGACCAGGATCTCGCCGGGCAGGATCTTGTAGTCGTGCCAGCCGCTCTGGAAGCTGCCGCCCCGCATCTTGACGACGTGCAGGCGGCGGCGGGCGGCGCCGAAGCTGCGTTCCACGTACTCCAGCGAGATCACGCCATGCACGGCGCTCTGCAACTCGTACTCGCGGCCATCCGAGGTGATGTCGTCGAGCAGCAGCACGGTCGCGCCGATGCCGCTGAGGCGTTCGCGCAGGGCGATGATCTGGCGCCGGTAGTGGGCGCTGTCGCGCGCCAGCAGCCTGATCTCGACCATCGAATCGATCACCACGCCACGCATTCCATCACTGCGCGCGCTTCAGGACGAACTCCGTGATCTCGGCCGGCACCCCGAGCCGGATCGGGAAGCCATTCCACAGCCCGGTGCCATTGCTGACGTACAGCTGCATCCCGCCGATCCGATAACCGCCCGAGACGTAGCCGCCATTCGCGCGCTTCACGACCTGGTCGACACCGCGGATCATGCCGCCATGGGTATGGCCCGACAGCTGGACGTCGATCCCGGCTTCGGCATTGGCGGCGACGCCGATCGGCTGGTGGCTGAGCAGCACGACCGGCGCATCCGGCGCCGAGCCTTCGAGCGCGCGGCGCGTGCCTGGTCCTTCCATGCCGAAGCGCGGCGCCACCGGGTCGGTGACGCCGGCGATCGTCAGGCGGCCGCCATCGTGGTCTATCGTGGCGTGGCGGTTGGCCAGTACCCGCATGCCAAGTCCTTCGAAGGCGCGCGTCCAGCGCTCGGCGCCGAAATAGTATTCGTGGTTGCCCAGGCTGGCGATGACGCCGTGCCGCGCCGCCAGCTCGGCCAGCGGCCTCACGTCGCCTGCGCGCGCCTGCGGCGAACCGTCGATCAGGTCGCCGGTGATGACGACCAGGTCGGGCCGCAGCGCATTGCTGCGCTCGACCACCTCGCGCACCCAGGCCCCGTGCATCAGGCGGCTGATGTGCAGGTCGGTCAGCTGTACCATCCGGAAGCCGATCAGGGCCGGGGGCAGGTCGCGGATCGCCAGCTCGACACGGCGCACTTCGGGCACCTGAACCGCCTGGCCCACGCCGACCGCCGACAGCAGCGCGCCGAAGGCCACCACGGCATACCGCATGCGGAGCGTCAGGCGCGCATCGACGGCGCGCCCGCGCCGCAGCGCCCAGGCGGCCAGCAGGGCCAGGTCGGCCAGCAGCTGCAGCAGCAGCACCAGCAGGAAGCTGCAATACAACCAGCCCAGCAGGATGATGAAGATGCGCGGGATCTCGGGGGAGAACATCGTGCCGAACACCCAGCGCTGGATCAGGTGGTGCTGGCAGACCAGCAGCAGGCCGAGTCCCAGGCCGATGCGGGTGGCGCGCTGCAGGGGGAGGGGAGCGATCAGGCGCAGTACGAGGTACAGGTAGGCGAGATAAACATAGGGAAAAAACACAGCGGCAACACTCTTGTCTCTGGTTAAGTTTCCGCGATGATATCGCACCCGACGCCGGGGAGCGGACGTATACCCGGTTTAACCTCGTTTACTAAACTTCGCTAAACTTCGCCCAATCCGTGAAAGACTGTTGAGTGGAAGTTATTTCCTTTGTATAAATTCGCTTGTTGTTACACGAAGACCTCTGCTATGCACACGGCATCACTGTCGTTTAGTAAATCCCTGTGAACGCTATCATCCAGGCGTTCCGCATCCCGGGGACAGCACGGCACGCCGCTCGATGGGGCCCGAAAGGCTCCACCCAAAAGAAAAGCCCCCGTAGGGCAAGACCAGGAGACAAACGATGACTTCAAGAACCCAAGCCGCTTCCCGGCAGCAGCGCTGCCGCGTCACGCCCATCGCCATGGCGGTCGGCGTTGCGCTGATGTCCCTTTCCAGCGCCTACGCGCAAACCGAGACCGCGACGGCGCCGCCGGCCGACCAGCCGGTCCAGCCCGCAGTCCAGTCGCCGGCCGCTTCGGCGCTCCCGACCCCGGCCCAGCAGAATGCCGCCAGCCCGGCCGCGACCGTCCAGGTGACCGGCTACCGCTACGCGATCGAGAAAAGCCTCGACCAGAAGCGCGACGCCAACTCGATCGTCGAGGTGGTCACTGCCGAAGACGTCGGCAAGTTCCCGGACAAGAACGTGGCCGACGCGCTGCAGCGCGTGCCGGGCGTGGTCGTCACCCGCAGCGGCGGCGAGGGCAAGAACGTTTCGGTACGGGGCCTGTCGTCGGAACTGACGCTGACCCAGTTGAACGGCAACTACGTCGCCACCGCCGAGTCGAACGGCGACCCGTCCCGTTCCTTCAACTACACGCTGATGCCGTCGAACATGCTGGCCAGCGCCGAACTGTACAAGACCTCGGAAGCGCGCTTCGACGAAGGCGGCATCGGCGGCACCGTGATCCTGCGCACCCGCCGTCCGCTGGACGTGAAATCGGGTTCCGGCTTCGTGAACGCCGAAGGCACCTGGTCCGACACCACCAAGAAGACCGACCCGCAGATCTCCGGCCAGTACGCCTGGCACGACGAGAGCAACCGCATCGGCGTCCTGATCGGCTACACCCAGCAGAAGCGCACCATCCGCACCATGGGCGGCAGCACCTCGAACTGGCAGTGGTACAGCGACAGCCGCACCACCAATCCATCGGTCGACGTCAACGGCCAGCCGAACGGACTGAACTCGTACTGGTGGGGCGAATCGGGCTTCTACAACCAGGATGGCGATTACTACACCAACTTCGCGCTGCCGACCTCGGTCAACCTGGACGTGGTGACCAATGAGCGCG
Source organism: Massilia oculi (assembly GCF_003143515.1). NCBI lineage: Bacteria > Pseudomonadati > Pseudomonadota > Betaproteobacteria > Burkholderiales > Oxalobacteraceae > Massilia > Massilia oculi. Next base: position 5,097,969 of record NZ_CP029343.1, read on the forward strand.
AACGCAAGGGCGGCCAGCTGACGCTGCAGTTCAAGCCCCTGCGCAACCTGAACATGACGGCCAACTATTTCCGCTTCGACTTGAAGCAGAACACGCAGACCAATTCCCTCAAGATTCCCGAATGGAGCATCGCGCGCTTCGACGGCGACGGCAACTATCCGGGCGGCCGCATGCTCGACCGGTTCACCTTCGACCCGAGCGGCACCATCGTCACCGGCGCCCAGTACAGCGCGCGTCCGGGCAAGAATTACTATTGCAGCTCGGAGCAGGCCGGCGCCGGCGGACTGACCAACACCGGCGGTTTCGGTCCCGACGACTGCACCATCCCGACCCCGCAGATCGCCGGCAACCTGAGCCGCGAGAAGGCGCTGTCGCAGACCGCCGACTTCGAGCTCGAATGGAAGGGCGAATCCCTCGACGCGAACATCAAGCTCGGTCGCACCTGGGCCGAGGGTGGTCCGGAAATGACGCTCGGCATGCCGATCAAGCCGCGCCGCCAGAATGCCGACGGCAGCTGGAGCCTGGGTAACTACTACTCGGCGTGGGACCTGACCGGCACCCCGACCATGAACTTCTCGCCGGAGCTGATGGCCAACCTGCGCAATGGCATCGGCGAGATCGACCTCGGCTCGACCAGCTCGTCGTGGACCCGCAACAAGACCGACCAGAACTACGCCCAGACCGACCTGACCTGGCACGTCGACAACAGCAACTGGCTCGATTCGATCCAGTTCGGCGCCAAGTACCGCGACGGCGGCACCAACCGCCGTACCGGCAATAACTACTGGGTGTGCCAGGGCGCCGATCCGGGCGACTACGACAGCCGCTTCCAGAACGGTTGCGACGTCAATGCCAACAAGTTCCGCCCCGACTTCCTGTACAGCGAAGAGCTGGGCAACCTGACCAACGGGCTGAAGGCCAGCGCCTTCCCGGCCATCAACTACCCGGCCTACATCGCGCACCTGAACAGCACCTATGGCGCGATGCAGACCCGTAACGAGGACAACTTCGTCTACAACGTCGACGAGAAGATCACGTCGATGTACGTCCAGGCCAACATCAAGACCGACCGCCTGCGCGGCAACCTCGGCATGCGCGTGGTGCGCACCCGCCAGCACGCCGATTCGACCGATCAGGTCGATTACTACAACGACTACTTCTTCGACGGCCCCGACGGCTCGCCCGCGCCATGCCTGCCGGGCGGCGCACCTGCCGCCGGCGCGCCGGCCGGTTCGGGCTGCACCAGCGGCTTCACCGTGCTGTCGGACAGCCAGACGAATCCGGCCAGCGGCCACATCTCGACCTTCGTGGTGAGCGCGCTCGACCGTACCTACACCGATTACCTGCCGAGCCTGAACCTGGCGTTCGACCTCACCGACACCCTGCTGCTGCGCGGCGCGGCGTCGAAGGTGGTGGCGCGTCCGAGCTACAACGCGATCGCCGCTCCGGGCAGCCTGCGCAACTTCAGCCAGGAATACGTCGACGACCGCCGCCTGATCGGCGGCGGCGACCAGGTCGGCTGGTTCGGCTCGGGCAGCAACAAGGAACTGGACGCCTACAAGGCCACCCAGTACGACCTGGGCCTCGAGTGGTACTTCACGCGCGGGTCGGTGCTCGGCGCGGCCGTGTTCCGCAAGAACGTGAGCAACTTCGCGGTGCCGGTGGTGCGTGACGTGACCCTGGACATCGGCGGCGAGGCGGTGGCGGTGCAGAGCTACAGCACCAGCGCCGGCGGCCGCGATGCGGTGTCCAAGGGCATCGAGTTGTACGCGCAGCACACCTTCAGTTCCGGCATCGGCTTCCAGGCGAACTACACGTACAACAAGACCAACCAGGCCGCGATCACCTTGTCCAATGGCCAGCAGATCGGCACCTCGCCGCTGGTGGGCAGCGCCAAGAACCAGGCCAACCTGACGGTGTTCTACTCGAACGACAAGATGATGCTGCGCGCGTCGTACAACCGTCGCGGCGAAGTGGTCAACGGCCTCGTCAACGGTTTGAACGTGTATGACGAGCCGTACAGCCAGGTCGACCTGAACGCCGCCTACAACTTCACCAAGGAACTCAGCCTGACCGCGTCGGTGCTGAACCTGACCGAGGAAGAGTCGCGTTCCCGCCTGGGCAACGACACCAAGGCGCGCTACTACTCGAGCGGCTACGCCGGGCGCGTGGCCTACGTGGGCCTGAACTACAAGTTCTAAGCCCCGGCTCCGCTCCTTCCCCCGCTCCGTCTCCGGGGCGGGGGAAGGCGTATCCATGGCCTTGTCCGCACCGCGGCCAGGGTCTTCGTTCCATGGACATGTCAATGAATGCACACGACGGCGACACCCACGACCGGGTCGGCCGGATCACGATCGTCGGTGGGGGCAGCGCAGGCTGGATGGCCGCGGCCGCCCTCGCCACCTACGTCGGCAGGGATGCGACGATTCGCCTGGTCGAGTCCGAAGCGATCGGCATCGTCGGCGTGGGCGAGGCCAGCGTGCCCCACCTGCGGCTGTTCAATGGCCAGTGGCTGGGCATCGACGAAGCCGAGTTCGTGCGCCGCACCCAGGCTACCGCCAAGCTCGGCATCCAGTTCAAGGACTGGGGCCGCATCGGCGACAGCTATCTCCACGGCTTCGGCGCGCCCGGCCGGTCTCTCGGCCCGCTGCCTTTCCACCAGCTCTGGCTCAAGGAGCGCCTGGCCGGCCGGGCGGGGCCGATCGGCGACTATTCGGCGCAAGGCCTGATGGCGCCGCTCGGCAAGTTCGCCCCCGGCGAGCGCAACGCGACGCCGGATTCGCCGCTGGCCGACATCGCCTACGCCTACCACTTCGACGCCACCCTGTATGCGCGCTTCCTGCGCGAACTGGCCGAAAGCCGCGGGGTACAGCGCATCGAAGGCACGATCAGCCACGTCAACCAACGCGCCGCCGACGGCTTCGTCGAGTCGGTGACGCTGGAAGACGGGCAGGTCGTCGACGGCGAGCTGTTCATCGACTGTTCCGGCTTTCGCGGCCTGCTGATCGGGGAAGCCCTGGGCACCGGCTACGTCGACTGGTCGCACTGGCTGCCGTGCGACCGCGCCCTGGCCGTGCCGAGCGAACGGGTCGATCCGGTAACGCCCTACACCCGCGCCACCGCGCAGGCCGCCGGATGGCAGTGGCGGATCCCGCTGCAGCACCGCACCGGAAACGGCTATGTCTATTCCAGCCGCCACGTCATCAGCGACGACGAAGCGCATGCCACGCTGCTGGCCAATCTCGACGGCAAGGCCCTGGCCGAGCCGCGCCGGCTGGCCTTCACCACCGGCATGCGCAAGCAATTCTGGAGCCGCAACGTGGTGGCGCTGGGATTGGCCAGCGGCTTTCTCGAGCCGCTCGAATCGACCAGCATCTACCTGGTCCAGTCCGGCATCACGCGCCTGCTGGGCCTGTTCCCGCGACGCGATGTCAGTCCGCTGCTGGCCGAGCGCTACAACCGCGATACCGCCGCGGAATACGAACGCATCCGCGATTTCCTGATCCTGCACTACCACGCCACCACGCGCGACGACACGCCATTCTGGAACGCCTGCCGCACGATGGCGATTCCCGACAGCCTGCGCGAGGCCATCGAACTGTTCCGCGCCGATGGGCGCTACCTGCGCCATGGCGAGGACTTTTTCGCCCTGCCGAACTGGGTGCAGGTGATGCTGGGGCAGGGCATCGTGCCGCGCAGTTATCACCCGATGGTCGACCAGGTGCCCGGGCAGCGGGTGGCGGAGCACGTCGACGGCGTGCGCGCCATGCTGGCGCAGGCCGTCGCCACCATGCCGACCCATCAGGAATGGATCGACCGCTACTGGAAGGCTCCCGTCGCATGAATGCACTGTCCGCAATGATGTCCTCCACGCGCCTGCTGCTGGCGCTGACCCTGGCGCTGTTCGCCGGCGCCGCCCAGGCCCAGGCCCCGCTGCAGTTCACCATCGACCAGGGCTGGACCTTCCGCATGGTGCCGGGCGACGCCCAGGCCGGCGCCTATCCGGAAGCGGCGCCGTCGCGCGCGGCGACGGTGCCCGGCACGGTGCACACCGACCTGATGGCGCACGGCCTGATTCCCGACCCCTATGTCGGCGCTGCCGAGGCCGGGCTGCAATGGATCGGCCTCGCGGACTGGGAATACCGCGTGGAATTCGACGCCCCGGGCGCGGCCATGCGCAACGCGCGCAGCGACCTGGTGTTCGAAGGACTGGACACCTTCGCCGAAGTCTGGCTCAACGGCCACAAGGTGCTCGACGCCGACAACGCCCACCGCACCTGGCGCGTGCCAGTGGAGAAACGCCTGCGCGCGAGCGGCAACGTCCTGCGCATCGTGCTGCGTTCGCCGATCGCGCGGATGCTGCCGCAGGTCGCGGCGATGCCGCACAAGATCGCCGGCAACTATCCCTCGCCCTACGGCGACGAGCCGAAGGACGCCATGACCGCCAACTTCGTGCGCAAGCCCGGCTATCACTACGGCTGGGACTGGGGGCCGCGCTACGTCGGCGCCGGCATCACCAGGCCGGTGGTGCTGGAAAGCTGGGATGCGGTGCGCATCGACGACCTGCAACTGCGCCAGGACCGGGTCGACGCCACGCGCGCCGACGTGAGCGCGATCGCTTCGCTCGACGCGGTGCGCGAAGCTACGGTCGAGCTGCGCCTGTGGCAGACCGCACCCGATGGCGCGCGCACGCTGGCCGCCCGCCAGCGCGCCCGGCTGGCCGCCGGCGCCAATCGCATCGCGCTGCCGGTGACGGTCGACGGGCCGCAGCGCTGGTTCCCGAACGGCTACGGCAAGCAGCCGCTGTACCGCTACGAGCTCGAGGTGATGGACACGGCCGACGGCAAGGCCCGGCTGGCGAGCGTATTCGCCCGCACCGGGCTGCGCAGCGTCGAACTGCGCCGCGATCGCGACCCGCGCGGCACCGCCTTCTACTTCGTCGTCAACGGCATCCCGGTGTTCGCCAAGGGCGCCAACACGATCCCGTTCGACATGTTCCAGCCGCGCGTCAAGAAGGCCCAGCTGCGCCGCGCGCTGGAACTGGCGCAGGGCGCCAACATGAACATGCTGCGCAGCTGGGGCGGCGGCTACTACGAAGGGCGCGACTTCTATGACCTGGCCGACGAGCTGGGCCTGCTGGTCTGGCAGGACTTCATGTTCGGTGGCGGCATGCAGCCGGCCTACGACCCGGCGTTCCGCGCGAACGTCGTGCACGAGGCGCGCGACCAGGTGCGGCGCCTGCGCAACCATCCGAGCGTGGTCCTGTGGTGCGGCAATAACGAGCAAGAGATCGCCTGGAAATACTGGGGCCACGGCAAGACGCTGAAGGCGGCCGATCCGGCTTTCGCCGACCAGGTGTGGAAGGGCTATGTACAGCTGTTCGGCACCGACCTGCGCCAGGTGGTGCGGGAAGAGGGCGGCGGCATCGGCTATTGGTCCAGCTCGCCGAGCGAAGACTTGCAGGAAGTGGCCAATTCCGAGGCCAGCGGCGATATGCACTACTGGGAAGTGTGGGGCAATCCGGCCCATCCGGTCAGCAAGTACCTGGAGATCACGCCGCGTTTCATGTCCGAATACGGCCTGCAGGCGTGGCCGGTCCAGCGCACCATCGACGCCTTCGCCCGGCGCGACCAGCAGCAGCTCGGCTCGCCCGTGATCGACGCCCACCAGAAATTCATGGCCGGCAAGGGCAACGAACGCCTGATGAAGTACATCGAGGACGAGTTCGGCACGCCGCGCGACTTCGCCGGCTTTGTCTACTTGAGCCAGGCGATGCAGGCCGAAGGCATCGAGCTGGCGGCGCTGCATCACCGGCGCAGCCGCCCGTACACGATGGGCTCGCTGTACTGGCAGCTCAACGACGTCTGGCCGGGCGCTTCCTGGTCCGGCATCGACTGGTATGGCCGCCCGAAGGCGCTGCACTTCCACGCGCGCCGCTTCTTCGCGCCGGTGGCGCTGGCTGCGCTGCGCGACGCCGGGGGCGAGACCGGGGTCAGCCTGCTCAATGACCGTACCCGCCGCGTGCGCGGCGAGCTGCGGACCCGCGTGATGACGCTGGACGGCACGGTGCTGCGCGACGACAGCAAGGCGGTCGAGATGGCGCCGCTGTCGGCGACCAGGGTGGCCGGCTACCGCGACGCCGGGCTGCTGGGCAAGGCCGATCCCGCATCCACCGTCGCCGTGTTCGAGCTGCGGGCCGAGGACGAACCGCCTGCGCGCGCGGTGGTGTACTTCGCGCCGGCCAAGCGCATCGCCTGGCGGGATGCGGGCCTGAACGCCACACTGCGCCGCGACCCGGCGCACCCCGGCGCCTACCTGCTCGACGTCTCCGCTTCCAGCGTCGCGCGCGCGGTCTGGATCGACTTCGGCAATCTCGACGCCGACCTGTCCGACAACGCCTTGACCCTGCTGCCCGGCGAGCGCATCACGCTGAACGTGACGTCCGATGCCAGCGAAGACGCCTTGCGCGCCGCCCTGCAACTCCGCACGCTGGCCGATGCCGTGCCAGCCACCCTTCCACAGACCAGGAGCCCCTCCGCACCATGACGCAGAACGCCACCGCTCACGATTCCCGCAGCGCCGCCTTGCTGTCCGACCAACCACGCAGCGCCGGCCCGCGCCTGCGCGCCATCGCCGCCCAGGTCGCCGCCGCCGCGCTGCTGCTCGGCTGCGCCAGCACCACGCCCGACACCCTGGGCCCCGCCGGAGGCGCGGCCCGGTTCTCGAGCTCGTTCGAGACCAACGACCCCATGCCGGTCGCCCTGGCCGGCGGCGGCGTGCGCGTCGAAGCCGGCGCTGGCCCGGAGCGTCCCTACACCGCCAAGGCCAAGGCCGGCTACACGGGCCTGCGCGCACTGCGCTACCAGGCCGAAGGCAGTGGCGGGCGGATGCAGCTGTTTCCGGTCGATATCGCCATCGATGCGAACACCACGCTGTCGTGGAAAGTGCTGCCCGAGATCGTGGACGACGACACGGTCGCCTCGACCGGCGTCTCGCTCGACCTGGTGCTGGACGACGGCAGCCGCCTGTCGCAACTCGGCGCCCTCGATCACCATGGCGTGCGCCTCGGCGCCGCCTCCCAGGCCGAATCGAAGACCCTGTACCCGCAGCAGTGGGCGAACAAATCGGTGCGCCTGGGCCAGCTGAAGGGACGCCGCATCAAGTCGATCGAGCTCGAGGTGCAGCCTGCCGGCGGCAAGGCCGGCAAGGCGGTCGGCTGGCTGGACGACATCGTCATCGCCGACCAGGCGCCGCTGGCCGTCACGCGCGTGTCGGACTACGTGCGGGCGACGCGCGGCACGCAGGCCAACGGCACCTTCTCGCGCGGCAACAACATTCCGGCCACGGCGATGCCGCACGGATTCAACTTCTGGACCCCGGTCACCGACGCCAGCACGCTCAGCTTCATGTACAGCTGGAACGAGAAGAATGGTCCCGACAACCGGCCGCGCCTGCAGGCGCTGTCGCTCAGCCACCAGCCGAGCCCCTGGATGGGGGACCGCCAGACCTTCCAGGTGATGCCGTCGGCCGCCAGCGGCCAGCCCGACCCCGACCGCCAGCGCCGCGCGTTGTCGTTCTCGCACGAGCAGGAAGAAGCGCGTGCGCATGGCTACCGCGTCGACTTCGACAACGGCATCCGCGCCGAGATCGCGCCGACCGAGCGCGCCGCGGTGTTCCGCTTCCGTTTCCCTCGCGATGCCGACGCCAACCTCCTGTTCGACAACGTCGACGCGCGCGGCGGCCTGACGCTGGACGCGGCGACCCAGACCCTGCGCGGCTACACCGACACCCGCAGCGGCCTGTCGAACGGCGCCTCGCGCATGTTCGTGTTCGCGCGCTTCGACCAGCCATGGACCGCCAGCGGCGCGCTCGAGACCGGACGCCCGACCGGCTACGTCAAGTTCAAGCCCGATGCCAACGGCGAGGTGCGCATGCGCATCGCCACCTCGCTGATCTCGCTCGAGCAGGCGCGGCGCAATCTGGAGATGGAAGTCGGCGACGCCGGTTTCGAGACGGTGCGCGAGCGGGCCCAGGTCGCCTGGGACGCCGAACTGGGCCGGGTGAACGTGCAGGGCGCCAGCGAAGACCAGCTGGTGACCGTGTACTCCAACCTGTATCGCCTGTTCCTGTATCCGAACATGGCCCGGCCGGACTGGCGCCATGCCGACCAGAGCGGCTGGTCCAAGGACAATGCCGGCGGCGACGCCGCCAGCACCTCGGCCAGGATCATCCCGGGCAAGAACTTCGTCAACAACGGCTTCTGGGACACCTTCCGTACCACCTGGCCGGCCTACGCGCTGCTCACGCCGACCCGCGCCGGCGAGCTGGTCGACGGCTTCCTGCAGCAATACCGCGACGGCGGCTGGATGGCGCGCTGGTCGTCGCCGGGCTATGCCGACCTGATGGTGGGCACCAGCTCCGATGTCGCCTTCGCCGACGCCTGGCTCAAGGGCGTGCGCGGTTTCGACGTGCACCAGGTCTACGAAGCGGGCCTGAAGAACGCGACGGTGGCGCCGCCGGTCTCGAACGTGGGCCGCAAGGGCCTGGCCAAGTCGATGTACCGCGGCTACGCCGACACCTCGGTGCACGAGGGCATGTCGTGGACGCTGGAAGGCGCGCTGAACGACTTCGGCCTGGCCCGCATGGGGCAGGCGCTGGCGGTCGAAGAGGCCGGCAAGGGCAATTCGGCGCGCGCGCGCCGCTACCGCGAGGAGAGCGAATACTTCGCCTCCCGCGCCACCGACTACGTGCACCTGTTCGACCCGGCGACGAACTTCTTCCGTGGCCGTGACGCCAAGGGCCAGTGGCGCCAGCCGGCGGCCAGCTTCGAGCCGCGCCTGTGGGCGGCGGACTACACCGAAGCCAACGCCTGGACCTTCGCGTTTACCACGCCGCATGATGTCGAGGGGCTGGCCAGCCTGATGGGCGGACGCGACAAGCTGGCGGCGCGCCTGGACCAGTTCTTCGCCACCCCGGAGACGGGTGAGGAAAAATTCTCGGGCCGTTACAAGCGGGTGATTCATGAGATGACCGAGGCGCGCGACGTGCGCATGGGCATGTATGCGCACAGCAACCAGCCCTCGCATCACATTCCGTGGCTGTACGCCTCGGTCGGCCAGCCGTGGAAGACCCAGGCGCTGACCCGGGAAGCGCTGCGCCGCCTGTACCTGGGCAGCGAGATCGGCCAGGGCTATGCCGGCGACGAGGACAATGGCGAGATGTCGGCCTGGTACACCTTCGCCATGATGGGCTTGTATCCGATGCGGATGGGCTCTCCCGAGTACGTGATCGGTTCGCCGGCCTTCGCGCGCACCGACGTGCGGCTGGAGAACGGGCGCATGCTGAGCGTGATCGCGCACAACAACAGCCCGCAGAACGTGTACGTGCAGTCGCTCAAGGTCAACGGCAAGCCGTGGAACCAGGCCTGGATCAGGCACGCCGACATCGCCAATGGCGCCACCCTGGAATTCACGATGGGCAGTGCGCCGTCGGCCTGGGGTAGCGACGCGGCCAGCCTGCCGGCTTCGCTCACGCCCTCGGGCGCGCAGCCGGAGGGCCTGGACGACCGTAGCGGCGGCGCGCGCAGCGTGACACTGGACGGCAAGCGCACCGCCGGCGCGCTGGTGGACGACGACGCGGCGACGGCGCTGTCGCTGCCGCCGCGCGCCAGCGTGGCGTTCGCATTCGCGGCGCCGACCCGGATCAGCCACTACACGATCACCGCGGGCGCATCTGCCCCAAGGGCCTGGGCTGGACGCTGGAAGGCCGCGCCGGCAAGGGCGGCTGGACCGCGCTCGACCGGCGCAGCGGCGAGCGCTTCGACTGGGAACGCCAGTTGCGGCCGTTCGGTATCGCCAAGCCGGGCGCCTACCGCGAATACCGCCTGCGCTTCGACAACGGCAGCACGGTCGAGCTGGCCGAACTCGAGCTGCTGCAGCCGGGCGCGCGCAAGCCGTCGACCGGTGTGCTGAGCGCCAGGTAAACACGACATCGGCCCGCAGTATGTACGTCCTGCCGAGGCAAGACATGCCTCGGCAGACCCCGGCGGCAGGCGGCGCGAGGCCTGTTTACTAAAATGCGCTAAAAAGCGCCGGGCCAATTGCTCTTCGATTGACGCGCCGAAAGTGGGACTGTTATAAAACCTGCTGGAAGCAGGCGGGTTTCGCGAGGCGCTATGAGGCCGGCAAGCGCCGCGTCCAGCGTTTAATAAAACAGTGTTGAATAAAAAAGTAACGGAGACACAGCATGTTGTGGATATTGGTGCTGCCATGAGCCAGGTGACCCTGCGCGACATCGCCGGCGAGACCGGGCTGTCGATCGGCACCGTCTCGCGCGCGCTCAAGAATCAGGGCGGCATGACCGAGGCAACCCGGTCGATCGTGCGCGAAGCCGCCATCCGGCTGGGCTATGACTTCTCCCTGCTCAAGAAGGGGCGCATCCGCCGCATCGCCTTCCTGCTGCACAGCCAGCACAACACGCTCACTTCGAGCCCGTTCTTCACGCCGGTGCTGCATGGCGCCGAGGAAGCCTGCCGGCGCGAGGGCATTGCCCTGTCGCTGATCGTGGTCGGCCCGGCCGAGCCGGTGCTGGAACAGATCCGCCTGCACCAGCCGGACGCGATCCTGTGCGCCGGCTTCTTCGAGCCCGAAGTCCTGAGCGCGCTGCAGCAGACCGGCAAGCCGATGGTGCTGGTGGACATGCACCGGCGCGGCTTCACCTCGATCAATCCGGACAATATGGGCGGCGGCTACCTCGCCACCCAGCACCTGCTGCGCTGCGGCCGCAAGCGCATCGCCATGCTGTCCGGCTCCCTGGCCCACTACAGCATCCAGCAGCGCAACCGGGGCTTCCGCCAGGCGCTGTTCGACGCCAGGGTGCACGCCGATCCAAGCCTCGAAGTCATCGTGCCCACCATGGGCGAGGGCGAGGAGGGCGTGATCGAGGCCATGCGCAGCCTCCTGGCCCTGCCCAAGCGTCCGGACGCGCTGTTCTGCTACAACGACAGCACCGCCCTGGTCGCCATGAAGTTCTGCCTGGCCGAGGGACTCAAGATCCCCTACGACCTCGCGATCGTCGGCTTCGACGATATCGCCGCCTCGGCCGCCGCCATCCCGCCGCTGTCCACCGTCCACGTGGACAAGGAAGCGCTGGGGCGGGCCGGGGTCGACTCCCTGCTGCACAAACCCGACGAAAACCCATCCCAGATAACCCTGCCAGTCGAGATGATCGTGCGCGAGAGCAGCTACGACGACTAGCGCACACCCACCCCAAGCCACCATGACCACTTTTCCGAACTTTCGCAGCCCGGACGTGCTGCTCGACCATGCGCGCCACACGATGCGCTTCTACCACCCGCGCGCGATCGATCCCGCCGGCGGCATGTACCACTACTTCAAGGACGACGGCGCGGTCTACGACCCGAGCCACCGCCACCTGGTCAGCAGCACGCGCTTCGTGTTCACCTATGCCATGGCTTACCGCCACTTCGGGGATCCGGCCTATCGCGAAGGCCTGACGCATGCGGTCCATTTTCTGCGCGAATCGCACCGGGCGCCGGATGGCGAAGGTTATGCCTGGATGCTGGACGGCCGCGCGATCGAGGACGGCACCCAGCATGCGTATGGCGAGGCCTTCGTGCTGCTGGCCTACGCGCATGCCACGATGGGCGGCTTGGAGGAGGCGCGTCCCTGGATCGCCGAAGCCTTCGAGCTGATGGAAAGGCGCTTCTGGAATGCGGCGGACGGGCTGTACGCCGACGAGGCGAGCCAGGATTGGCGCGAGCTGTCGACCTACCGCGGCCAGAACGCGAACATGCACGCCTGCGAGGCGCTGCTGGCGGCCCATGCGGCGACCGGCGAGCGGCGCTACCTGGAGCGCGCGTACACGGTGGCTTATAACATCACCCAGCGCCAGGCCGAGCGTTGCGGTGGCCTGATCTGGGAACACTACGACACCAGCTGGCAGCCCGACTGGACATTCAATATCGAGGACCCGGAAAACCTGTTCCGTCCCTGGGGCTATCAGCCGGGCCACTTCACCGAATGGGCCAAGCTGCTGCTGCAGCTGGAGGCGCGCGGCAAGGACGTGCTGGAGCAAGACCTGGGCTGGCTGCTGCCGACCGCGGAAAAGCTGTTCAAGGTGGCGGTTGAGAAGGGCTGGGATCCGCAACATGGCGGCCTGTGCTACTCGCTGGCGCCGGACCTGACCGTGTGCGACTTCCACAAATACTTCTGGGTGCAGGCCGAAAGCGCCGCGGCGGCGGCCATGCTGGCCGCGCGCACCGGCAATGCCGACTACTGGACCTGGTACGACCGCTTGTGGGAATACAGCTGGACCCATTTCGTCGACCACCAGCACGGCGCCTGGTACCGCATCCTCGACCGCGAGAACCGCAAGCTCTCCGACGAGAAGAGCCCGGCCGGCAAGGTCGACTATCACACCATGGGCGCCGCCTACGACATCGTGGCCGTGCTGAAGGGTGGCGCGCGTGCTTAATCCTCCCCGCATGCTGTGCGCCGGCGAGGCGCTGACCGACATGATCCACCAGGGCGACGAGCAATGGGTGAGCCGCGTGGGCGGATCGACCTGGAACGTGGCGCGCGCGCTGGCGGCGCTGGGCGAACCGACCGCCTTCGCGGGCGCCATCAGCCTGGACCGCTTCGGCGACGCGCTGTACAGCGCCAGCGAGGCCGTCGGCCTGGATACGCGGCTGCTGCAGCGGGTCGACCGTTCGCCGCTGCTGGCCGTGGTGGAGCAGGGCGAGCCGCCGCGCTACTTCTTCATCGGCGACGATTCCGCCGACCTGCACTTCGAGCCGGCGCTGCTGCCGGCCGGCTGGGCCGAGGGTCTGCGCTGGGCCCACTTCGGCGGCATCAGCCTGGCGCGCGAGCCGCTGGCTTCCAGGCTCGTTGCGCTGGCGCGTGAACTCAAGGCCCAGGGCGTGGCGATCAGCTACGACCCCAACTACCGCAACCTGATGGACGAGCGCTATGCGCCGACGCTCGAAGCGATGGCGTCGATCGCCGACCTGGTGAAAGTGTCGGACGACGATTTGCGCGGCCTGTTCCCCGGCCTCGACCTGGACGCAGCGCTGGCGCGCCTGCGCGCCTTCAATCCGGCGGCGTATTGCCTGCTGACACGCGGAGGACAGGGCGCGAGCCTGTTCCACGGCGCCGAGCGCTGCGATGCGCGGGCCCCGGCAGTCACGGTGGTGGACACCGTCGGCGCCGGCGACGCCAGCGCCGCCGGCCTGTTGACCAGCCTGGCGCATCACCCGCAACGCCCCCTGCAATCGCACCTGCACGCGGCGCTGGCCGCCGGTTCCGCCGCCTGCCTGCAGGCCGGCGCCACGCCGCCGCCGCCCGCAGCCATGCAACAACTATTCGAACAACTCGAAGGAGACGCAGCGTGATCAACAACAGCCCGATGACCCGGACCCGCACCACCCCGTTCCAGCCCATCCTGCGTGGCGTGTGCCTGGCCCTTGCCGCCTGCCTGCTGCCGCTGTCCGCCATCGATGCGACGGCTGCCAGCGCACCTGCCAAGGCTGCCGTCGCCGTCGGCACGACGCCGGTGAACACCTTCATCGGCACCCAGGACGAAGGCAATACCTTCCCCGGCGCCTCGGCCCCGTTCGGCATGATCCAGGTCAGCCCGATCGCCGACCACTACGCCGGCTACCGCTACACCGACAAGAAGATCCGCGGCTTCGGCCATTCCTTCATCTCCGGCGCCGGCTGCTGGGAACAGGGCGGGCAGCTGTCGGTGCTGCCGGTCACCGGCACCATCGGCCCCGGCGGCGACTTCGACACCGCCAAGAAGGGCGCGTTCGACCACAAGCAGTACGCCGCCGAGTACACGCATGACGGCGAAGTCGGCCAGGCCGGCTACTACAAGGTCAAGCTGACCAGCTACGGCGGCATCACGGCCGAGGCCACCGCGCTGACCCGCGCCGCCGCCGAGCGCTATACCTATGCGCCCGGGACGAAGACCGGCCACGTGCTGCTCAACCTGGGCCAGGCCAACGAGCGCCATTCGGTCATCGGCAGCGAAGTGAAGATCGTGGGCGACCGCAGTGTCGAGGGCCGTATCGTCACCAGGAGCTTCTGCGGCGGCGCCAAATACACGACCTGGTTCCGCATGGAGTTCGACCAGCCGTTCGCCAAGCGCGGCATCTGGGACGACCGCGCCGGCTGGCCCGACGTCGACGGCCCGAGCCAGCAGGGCGAGGCCAAGCCGCACGGCGTGTGGCTGAGCTTCGACCTCAAGGCTGGCCAGGCGGTGACCGCCGTCAGCGCGATCTCGCACGTCGATGCCGAAGGCGCGCGCATCAACCTGAAGGCCGAGGGCATGGAAGGTGGCAAGCCGATGACCTTCGACGCCATGAAGGCCAAGGCCCAGGCCAACTGGCAGCGCGAGCTGGCCAGCGTGCGCATCGAAGGCGGCAGCAAGGACGACCGCACCGTGTTCTACACCGCGCTGTACCACGCCTTGCTCCAGCCGCTGACCGGCAACGACGCCGACGGCCGCTACCGCGGCTACGATGACAAGATCCACACCGCGAAGGACTGGACCTACTACGAGTTCTTCTCGCTGTGGGACACCTACCGCGCCCAGAACCAGATGCTGGCGCTGCTGCGTCCGGAGCGCGCGAGCGACATCGCGACCTCGGTGCTCAAGATCCGCGAGCAGGGCGGCTGGCTGCCACGCTGGGGCTACGCCAACTTCGAGACCAACATCATGACCGGCGACCCGGTCACGCCGTTCCTGGTCGACCTGTGGCGCTTCGGCGCACTGAAGGGCCGCGAGGCCGAGGCCTATGCCGCGCTGCGCGAGAACGCCTTCGGCGTGCCGGCCCACGGCATCCGTCCGCAAGGCCGTTCGGGCAACCCGAGCTACCTGAAGCAGGGCTTCGTGCAGTACGACCGCAGCTTCATCTCGAAGGGCATGGACACCGACCCGCACCACGGCGCTTCGGCGACGCTCGAATACGCGGCGGCCGACGGCGCGCTGGCCGGCATGGCCCAGGCGCTCGGCCATCTGGATGATGCGAAAGTGCTGGCGCAGCGCGCGCTGAACTGGAAGACGCTCTGGGACCCGAGCGTGGTCGACGCCGAGACCGGCCAGAAAGGCTTCCCGCGTCCGCGCCTGCTGGACGGCAGCTGGTTCGGCGACGTCGGCAGCGGCTACGATCCGCGCGGCGACCACGGCTTCCATGAGGGCACGGCCTGGCAATACCAGTGGCTGGTGCCGCAGGACGTGCCTGGCCTGGCCGCCGCGATGGGCGGCGTGGGGCCGGCGCTTGGCCGCCTGGACCAGTTCTTCGACTATCCGGCGGTGCTGGCCGACCCGAACGCGGTGCGCAAGTCGTGGGTGGTGGGGCCGTACAGCTATTACGCCCAGTTCCGCTACAACCCGAACAACGAGCCCGACCTGCACGCGCCATGGATGTATACCCTGATGGGCCAGCCGTGGAAGACCACCACCGTGGTGCGCGCGGCCGAGACGCT
This sequence comes from Massilia oculi, assembly GCF_003143515.1. Lineage (NCBI taxonomy): Bacteria > Pseudomonadati > Pseudomonadota > Betaproteobacteria > Burkholderiales > Oxalobacteraceae > Massilia > Massilia oculi. The sequence continues at coordinate 5,113,478 of NZ_CP029343.1, forward strand.
GTTCACCAACGGTCCCGGCGGCGTGACCGGCAACGACGACCTGGGCACGATGTCGGCCTGGTACCTGTTCAGCGCCCTGGGCATGTATCCGGACATGCCGGGCAGCGGCCGCTTCCTGCTGCATGCGCCGCGCTTCGTTAAGGCCGAGATCGACCTGCCGCAAGGCCGCATCCTGCGCATCGAGGCGCCGGGCGCCAGGCCGGGCGAGCGCCGCTTCGTCAAGTCGGTGAACTACGGCGGCCGCGCGGTGGAGCGCGTGTGGCTGGATTGGGAGCAGCTGCAGTCGGCGGGCACGCTGAAGTACCAGCTCACCACCCAGCCGGACACCAAAGGCTGGGGCACGCGGGCGCGTGACCTGCCGCGCCCACCGGCAGGTGTCGCCAACTAAGCACTCGTCGCGAAAATAATCAGGAGACAGCATGGCCAACATGCCATACAAGGCGGCGCCAGCCGCCCAGAACCAGGGCGCGGCGACGCAGCTGGACAGCAATACGAGCGCGCTCGTCATCGTGACGATCCTGTTCTTCATGTGGGGGCTGATCACGTCGCTCAACGACGTCCTGATTCCGCACCTGAAGGCGGTCTACACCCTGACCTACGTGCAGGCGATGCTGGTGCAGTTCTGCTTCTTCGGCGCCTACGCCATCGTGTCGCTGCCGGCCGGTGCGCTGATCCGCCGCATCGGCTACCAGAAGGGGGCGGTGGCCGGACTGCTGGTCGCCGCCGCCGGCTGCACGCTGTTCTATCCGGCCTCGTTCGGCGGCTACGGCCTGTTCCTGCTGGCGCTGTTCGTGCTGGCCTCGGGCATCACGGTGCTGCAGGTGGCCGCGAACCCGTACGTGGCGGTGCTCGGCCCGGCGCGCACGGCATCGAGCCGCCTGACCCTGACCCAGGCCTTCAATTCGCTGGGCACCACGATCGGACCGGCCGTCGGCGGCCTCTTGATCCTGTCGGCCGCGGGGACGGTTGCGGTAGCCGGTGTCGATACGGTAGCCGAGGCGGCGGCCGAAGCGGCGTCGGTGCGCGGCCCCTACCTGGTGCTGGCCGGCGTGCTGGTCATGCTGGCGGTGCTGTTCCGGCTGGCGCGCCTGCCGGCAATCGCCGATACCGACGACGCGCCGCTGGCGGGCGAAAGCCAGGGTTCGGCGCTGGCGCACCGCCACCTGGTGCTGGGCGCGATCGGCATCTTCCTGTACGTGGGGGCCGAAGTGAGCATCGGCAGCTTCCTGATCAACTTCATCGGCGAGCCGCACATCGCCGGCCTGTCGCATGCCGACGCCGCCCACTACGTCAGCATCTACTGGGGCGGGGCGATGATCGGACGCTTCATCGGCTTCGCCGTGATGCGCGTGGTCAGCCCGGGCAAGACGCTGGCCTTCAATTCGCTGGCGGCGATCGCGCTGGTGCTGGTGGCGACTTTCACCGAAGGCGACCTGGCCATGTGGGCGATCCTGGCCGTCGGCCTGTGCAATTCGATCATGTTCCCGACCATCTTCAGCATGGCGCTGCATGGCCTGGGCAGGCACACCGGCCAGGCCTCCGGCATCCTGTGCATGGCGATTGTCGGCGGGGCGCTGGTGCCGTTCGCGCAAGGGGCGCTGGCGGACTCGTTCAACGTGCAGGTATCGTTCCTGCTGCCGGCGGCGTGCTATGCGTTCGTCTTGTACTTCGGCGCCAGGTACGCGTCGATGTACACCGCAAAATAAAAAAATACGGCGCCGGGTCCCCCGGCGCCGTTTCACTTCCTGCCTCAGTTGAACGCGTAATTCACGCTGGCATAGAAGCGCCGCCCGCGCGGATCGGTATAGCTCGGATCGTAGCCGGACAGGAAGAAGTAGGCCTGGTTCGAATACGGCGGGCTCTCGTCGAACAGGTTCTGCACGCCCGCACGCAGCTTCAGGCGCGGCGTCGCCTGATACGCCGCCGACAGATCCCACAGCGAGTACGACTTGACGTTGTTGGCCGCCACCACCGAACCGTCGTCGATATTGATCGCCGTGTTCTGGTCGTCGTAGCCGCTCGACCAGGTGTTCTGCAGGCTGGCCGACACCGGGCCGCGCTCCCAGTCGAAGCTCACCGTATGGCGCCAGCGCTGCACCACGCCGTCGGTCACGAACTTGTTCAGGTTACTCACGAAGGCGTCGCCCGGCGCGTTCTGGATCTCGGACGACAGCACATAGGTGCCGTTCAGGCGTCCGCCAAGGCGGCCGATGGCCGTGTCGACGCCGCGCACCGTGACCGCCAGGTCCAGGCCCTTGGCCACCTGGGCGCCGCGGTTTTCCTTGCGCAGCTCGATGTAGTCGATCACGTCGTCCTCGTCGCGGTACACCAGGCTCCCGTACTTGGCCAGGTTGCCCAGGATGATGTCGTCGCCGATCTCGCTGATCAAGTCGGTGCGCTTGATGTTCCAGTAGTCGAGCGAGGCGCTCACGTTGCGGCCTGCCGCGAACACGGCGCCGAAGGAGAACTGGCGGCTGCGCTCCGGCTTCAGGTCGGCGTTGCTGTAGCGGCGCGTATCCCAGTTGTCGGCGCAGTCGGCGTAGTTGTTCTCGACCGTGGCGCAATAGACCGGATCCGGCAGGGTGGCGGTGCTGCTGTAGACGGTAGGGCGGAACAGTTCCGTCATCGTCGGCGCGCGGAAGCCGCGGCCGGCCGAGGCCCGTACGAGCAAGGCGTCGGTCGGGCGGTAGGAGAGGCCGATCTTGGGGCTGGCCGCGCCGCCGACCTGCTCGTAATGGTCGTAGCGCGCCGATAGCTGCGCTTCCCACTGCTTGGCGAACGGCACCAGCACTTCGCCGTACAGTCCGGCGACGTCGCGCTTGTCGCTGGTGGCGCGGCCGCCTTCCGGCGCGGCGTCGTTGTTGATGTTGTCGGACAGGAGCAGGGCGGACGGGGTAAAGTTGTTCTTCTCGCGCCGCACCTCGCCGCCGATGGCCACGGCCAGCTCGCCGCCCGCCAGCGGCATGAGCGCGCGCGAGAACTTGAAGTCGAGCGCGTCGAGGGTGCCGCGCGCACGGCGCACGACGTCGTCGACCTGGATGCTGTCGATCAGGGCGCGGCCCTCGGGGCTGGACGGGCCGAACGGGTTGATGCGGCCGTCCAGGATCCCTTCCATCAGCTCGTTGTACAGCACGTAGCCATTGGTGTCGCGGTCCTTGACCGTGTTGACGCTGTGATTGTAGGCGGTGTCGTAGTCCCAGCCGCCCACCGTGCCGCTCACGCCAACCACGAAGCGCATGCCTTCGCTGGTCAGTTCGCTAGTGCGCTGGCCGGCTTCGGACAGGCGCATGCGCAGTTCCAGTTCGCCCGGATAGTCGTCGTCGAGCTCATCGAGGCCGGTGCCGGCCAGTTGCGGCACCAGCCGATAGTCGATATAGCCCGTCACGCGCGCCGACGAACCGGTGTAATAGGACTTGGCGCGGCTGAGCGCGACCTCGGCATAGGCCTGGTGGCCGCCGCCGAGCTTCAGGACGCCGCGGCTGAGCAGGCTCGCCTTTTCCGTCTTCGGATACAGCTCGGTGTCGCCCATGTAGTTATAGGTGCAGGCATCGACGCCGCCGGTGCCGTCGGGCAGGTAGACATTGGCCGGCGGCGCGCAGTCGGGCGCCGACAGGTTGATCAGGCGGTTGGTGATCGGGCGGCCGTTGATGGTGAAGCCCAGTTCCTGCAGGTGGTCGCGCTGGTTCGAGGTCAGGCGGATGTTGGCCGGGCCGGTATAGCCCGACAGCAGGTGGCCCAGGCGTTCCTCGACCCGCAGGCCGGGGATGAAGCTGCGCTGCGAAGTATTGAGCGCGTTGGTGCGCTGGAAGTCGGCCACCGCGAACACATTGTAGCCGTCGCGTTCGAGGTCGCCCTTGCCGGCGCTGATGCTGGCGGTGCGCTTGCCGGCGCCGCCTTCGTCGGTGGTGCTGCCGTAGGCGTTCAGTTCCAGGCCCTGGAAGTCCTTGCGGGTGATGAAGTTGATGACGCCGCCGATCGCATCGGTGCCGTACAGCGCGGAGGCGCCGTCCAGCAGCACCTCGACCCGCTCCAGCGCGGCGGCCGGGATGTTGTTCAGGTCGACGCCGCTGTCGTCGCCGGGCGAGGCGAAGTTGGCCATGCGCCGCCCATTGAGCAGGACCAGGGTCGACGAGGTACCGATGCCGCGCAGGTTGGCGCTGTTGAAGCCGCGCTGGTCGCCGCCGACATTGATGCTGGCGCCGTCGGTCAGGCCGCCCACGTTGGCCGAGACACGGGCCATGAGTTCGGAGGCGGTGGTCACGCCCGCCTTCTCGATCTCGGCGCGCGAGACGATCTGCACCGGCAGGGCGGTTTCCGCCTGCACCCGGCGGATCGCGGAACCGGTGACTTCGACCTTCGGCATGTCGGCCGGCGCCGCCGTCGGCGTTGGCGTGGTCGCTGCCGCCGGCGCTTCCTGGGCCAGCACATTGCCCGATACCCCCGCCGATACCCCCGCCGACACGCCCGCCGCCATCCAGGCGCCCGCCAGCAGCGCGCCGCGCACGGCGCGCGCCGCCGCCTTCAACTTCATCTTCATCAGTTGTCCCTATGAAACTACGTCAATACCGAGGAGTGCAAACGCGTGGCGAGTAGTCATGACGACAATCGTTGCCGGACACGAGGGATGTTGCGCATCTGATACGCGTGCTGCCGATCCCGTTCGGTATTCCCTGAGGAGAAATAATGAATTGCGGCTTGCGCCGATTCCCTGCATTCGCATAATTCATGAAAATGCTCCCACGACGAACGCGGCCGGACAGCCGCCATCCCGGGAGAACGCAGCATGACGACTTCTGTTTACCATGACGGCGAACGCGCCGTGCAGCACAGCGCCGGAGAGGTCGGCATCGCCGACCGCAATGGCGTGGTCATCGCCGACACCATCCTGGGCGGCGCCCGGCCCTTCATCGGGAAGCAGTCGATGGTGGTGCTGGCCAGCGTGGACGCCGACGGCGCGCCCTGGTCCACCGTCCTGTTCGGGCAGCCCGGCTTCGCCCATGCCGACAGCGCGACCCAGGTGACGGTCGACCTGCCGGCGGCGCTGCGCGACCCCGAGGAGCCGTTCTGGCGCAACATTGCGGCCAATCCGGCGATCGGCAGCCTGTTCATCGAACTCGGCTCGCGCCGCCGCTACCGCATCAATGGGGTCCTGGGACGCCTGGACGACGCGGGCTTCGACCTGGCCGTGCGCGAAGCCTATCCGAACTGCCCCAAATACATCCAGCGCCGCCAGCTGCGCCGCATCGATGCCGAGGCGGCGCCGGCCCTGCTGGGCGAGGGGGGCGCGCTGGACGACGCCAGCCGCGCCATCGTGCGCCGCGCCGACACCATTTTTGTCGCCAGCAACCACCGCGAGCGCGGCGCCGACGCCTCGCACCGCGGCGGCAGCCCCGGCTTTGTCCAGGTGATGGACGACACCCGGCTGCGCATTCCCGACTACAGCGGCAACAGCCTGTTCAACACCTTCGGCAACCTGACGGTCGATCCGCGGGTGGGCCTGTGCATTCCCGACTTCGAGGGCCAGCGCCTGCTGCAGCTGAGCGGCCGCGCACGCATCCTGCATGGCCAGGACGATCCGCACGGCCTGAGCGGCGGCACCGGGCGCTTCTGGGAAATCGCGATCGACCGCTGGCTGCTGCGCCGCGCGCCGCAGCGCCTGGACTGGGAATACCTGGACGCTTCGCCCTTCAACCCCGCGGTGGAGGTGGGCCATGCCTGAGCTGACCCGCTACCGGATCGAGGCCGTCGTCCGCCATGGCCCCGCGGTCAAGGAGTTCCGCCTGGCGCCGGAAGACGGCGCGCCGCTGCCGCCCTGGCAGCCAGGAGCCCACGTCGAACTGGCATTCACCTCGCGCGCCGGCGTGCGTCACCGCAACGCCTATTCGGTGGTGGGCGAACTGGGCGGGATGCTGCGCATCGCGGTCCAGCGTGAGGACGGCGGGCGTGGCGGCTCGCGCGTGCTGCACGACGAATTCGAGCCCGGCATGACGCTCGAGGCCAGCCTGCCGCTGGACGCGTTCAAGCTGCATGTGGGCCGCACGCGCACGGTGCTGATCGCGGGCGGCATCGGCATCACGCCGATGCTGCCGATGGCGCGCGCGCTCGACGCGGCCGGCGCCAGCTACCGGCTGCACTACCTGGCGCGCGACGCCGAACGGCTGGTCCTGGCCGACGACTGGACCGCCCTGGGCCTGGCGCGCGTCCAGACCCACCTCACGTCCAGCCAGGGCCGTCCCGACCTGGCAGGCCTGATCGGGCCGTGGGAAGAAGGTTGCGAGCTGCACGCCTGCGGGCCGTCGCTGCTGCTTGACGCGATCCGCGCCGCCGCGACGGCGCAGGGCTGGCCGCAGCAGCACGTCCGCTTCGAGAGCTTCGGCGCGCGCGCCCACGAAGAGGATGGTCCGCTGCAGGTCGTCCTGCGGCAGACGGGGATGACCCTCGACGTCGCGCCGGGCAAGTCGATCCTCGCTGCGATGATCGAGGCCGACGTATTCGTCTCCTACGAGTGCAAGCGCGGCGAATGCGGCAACTGCTATGCTGGCGTGGTGTCGGGCGAGCCGCTGCACCGCGACGTCTGCCTGAACGCGCAGCAGCGGGCAATCGGCATGACGCCCTGCGTTTCCTGGGCCAGGGGGCCGCTGCTGGAGCTCGATCTGTAAGCTGTCTTCCACTACCGACTGAAAGGCCTCACCATGACAACGCCCACCGCAGTGCGTCCGCCGCTGCCGCCGTTCACCCGCGAATCCGCGATCGAAAAAGTGCGCCTGGCCGAAGACGGCTGGAATACGCGCGACGCCGCCAGGGTGTCGCTGGCCTACAGCCTGGACACCCGCTGGCGCAACCGCGCCGAATTCGCCGTCGGCCGCGACCAGGCGCGCGCCTTCCTCGAGCGCAAATGGAACAAGGAGCTCGAGTACCGCCTGATCAAGGAGCTGTGGGCCTTCACCGAAAACCGCATCGCGGTGCGCTACGCCTACGAGAGCCGCGATGACTCGGGCAACTGGTACCGCTCGTATGGCAACGAGAACTGGGAATTCGGCCCGGACGGCCTGATGATCAACCGCTACGCCAGCATCAACGACATGCCGATCACGGAAGAAGAGCGCAAGTTCCGCTGGCCGCTGGGCCGTCGTCCGGACGATCATCCAGGGCTGTCCGACCTGGGCCTGTAAGGGCGGCCCCCCGGCGCGATCCCGCTCGCGGAGGCGATCGGGACGCACGAGCAAGGGACCGCACGATTCGAGCATGCATTCCTGTGGCCTGAGGCTCCGGACTGGTCTTCATCCCGACCAGCCGGAGCGCGGAATGAACCAGGTAACGATGTACACCACCCTGCAATGCCCGTACCGCACGATGGCCAGGCGGCCGCTGGCGGCGCTCGACCATGCCGGCGGCTTGCAGGCACTGCGCTGATACTCATCCGAGTGTTGCTTTCAGCGAAACGATGAATTTCCAGCGGTATCCATTCCCTAAATGGTCAGTATTTACGACAATGATGACGTGCGCCTGGCTGGCCAGGGGGCTGGCGGCGCCGTGCACTATCGGTGAACCATGATGGGAACCATGACCAGGGACGAACGCGCCGGCTACACGCTGTCGTTCGCAGACTTCGACATCGAGCCGCGCCTGCGCCGCCTCAGCCGCGGCGGCGCGGTCGTGCGCATCGGCGCGCGCGCCTTCGACATCCTGTGGCTGCTGGCCGAGGCGCCCGGCCAGGTGCTCGAGCATCGCTACCTGCTCGAACGGGCCTGGGCCGGGCGCGTCGTCGGCGAGGCCAATTTGCGGGTGCAGATCGCGGCCCTGCGCCGCGCCCTCGACGTCGAAGGGGTGGAACGCTACATCCTGAACGTGCCGGGGCGCGGCTACCTCCTGACCGCAGCGGTGGTGCGCCGTTGACCGTCAGTGCGCCTGCCGCCCGACCCGGGCGATCACCGCCTCGATGCCGTCCGGCCCGTAGCCGGCGTCGTGCATGCGCCGCAGCGCCTCCGGCGCGGGCGCGCCCGGCTGCGCCAGCAGCGTCGCGACGAACGCGAGGCAGGCGGCCGCCCTGGCCTCATGGCTGCCGCCTTCCTCGTTGGCCAGCATTTCTGCCGTGTTCAAGCCGGCTGCCCGGCCGCGCGCGCGCAGGGCGAGGATCCGCGGCGCGGCCGTACCCGTCCCGGCGCGGCGGCGCGCCAGGAACAGGTCGATGCGGATGCGGGTGCGCAGGTCGAGTCCCGTGTCGGTGGGGCGCCCGTCATGGGAACTCATGCGAACTGATGGTCGATCATGGTGGTGATTGCGCAGGCTGGTGATTGCTGGGAGTGCCATTCTGCGAAATAATGAAGATCAGTGGAATCGGCGTGCTACGCAAGGCACTATTTCGCAGGGAGTAATGAGTGGACCAGATCCATCTGATGAACGTCTTCGTGGCCGTCGGCGAGGAAGAAGGCTTCGCCGCGGCGGCGCGGCGCCTCGACCTGTCGCCGGCCGCCGTCACGCGCGCCATCGCCGGTCTCGAGGAAAGGCTGGGCGTCAAGCTGCTCCTGCGTACCACGCGCAATGTGCGCCTGACCGAAGCAGGGCGGCGCTACCTGGACGACACGCGCGCCATCCTGGCCAGCATCGATGAGGCCAACGAGGCGGCGGCCGGGGTCAACGCGGCGCCCAAGGGCCATCTGTCGGTGACGGCCCCGGTCCTGTTCGGCAAGGCCTTCGTCATGCCCTGCATCGTGCGGTTCCTGAACGAGTATCCGGAAGTCGAGGTGTCGGCCCTGTTCCTGGACCGGATCGTGAATCTGGTCGACGAGGGCATCGACGTCGCCGTGCGCATCGGCCACCTGCCCGATTCGAGCCTCAAGGCGCTGCGCGTGGGCCAGGTGCGGCGCGTGCTGTGCGCCTCGCCCGAGTACCTGGCGCGGCAGCCCTTGCCGCAGCATCCGGCCGACCTGCTGCGCCATACGATCATCGCCGCCACCGGCATTTCGCCGCGGGTCGAGTGGAAGTTCGGCGCGGTCGACGATCCGACCATGGTGCGCCTGCGGCCGCGCCTGACGGTGACCAGCAACGACGCCGCCATCGAGGCCGCCTGCGCCGGCCTGGGGATCTGCCGGCTGCTGTCGTACCAGATCGCCGACCACCTGGCCGCCGGCCGCCTGAAGATCGTCCTGTCCGAGTACGAGGAAGCGCCATGGCCGGTGCACCTGGTGCACCGCGAGAGCAAGTTCGGTTCGTCCAAGGTGCGCAATTTCATCGACCTTCTGGCCAACCACCTGCGCGCCGACCCGCACCTCAATTAGCCTTCCGTCCGGCATTTCGGCAGGCGCAACGATGTATTGTCCTGCGCGGGATTTCTCTTGGCGCCTCCGGTTCCTAGAATGGCTTCATTCGCCGCACGGCGCGGCGAACACGAGCCCACCAACGACACCAGGAGAACTCCATGAAAGCAGCCATCATCATCCTGTCCGATCCCAAAGCCGGCGAAGACGCGCTGGGACGCATGTTCAACGGCCTGGCCGCCGCCTACGACTTCAAGCAGAAACAGACCGAAGTCGGCATCTACTTCCAGGGCACCGGCACCCGCTGGCCGGGCGTGCTGGCCGACGGGAAGCATCCGATCCACGCCCTGTACAAGGCGGTCGAAGACAAGGTGGTCGGCATTTCCTGCGGCTGCGCCGACGTGTTCGGGGCGCGTGAAGAAGCGGAGAAGGCCGGCTTCGACCTGATCACCGATAACAGCGTGCCGGGCACCTCGGGCCTGCCGAGCATCGCGCAGATCTCGGCCGACGGCTATACCGTGTTCACCTTCTGAAAGGTCGGCGGGGCGCGCCGTGCACACGGGCTCCCCCGTCGTCTCCGGTTCAGACGATAATGTCAGGGTTTATCAAAAAACTCGGAGACAGCATGTTCGACACCGCAAGCCGGCCCGGCACGCTCGCTGCAGGGACCGGCCCGGCCACGCTGGAAGGAGCGTACCGCAAGGCCACCTGGCGCCTGATCCCCTTCATCTTCGTCTGTTACCTGTTCAACTACCTGGACCGGGTCAACGTCGGTTTCGCCAAGCTCGAGATGCTCGACGCCCTGCAGTTCAGCGAAACCATCTATGGCCTGGGCGCCGGCATCTTCTTCATCGGCTACGTGAGCTTCGGGGTGCCGGGCAACCTGATCCTGCACCGGCTGGGCGCGCGGCGCTGGATCGCCATCATGATGATGGTCTGGGGCTCGCTGTCGGCCTGCATGCTGTTCGTGACCACGCCGCTGGAGTTGTACCTGCTGCGCTTCTTCACCGGCGTCGCCGAAGCCGGCTTCTTCCCCGGCATGGTCCTGTATTTCACGAAGTGGTTCCCGTCCCACAAGCGCGGCCAGGTGATGGCGCTGTTCATGTCGGCGATCCCCGTCTCGGGCCTGATCGGCGGTCCGCTCTCGGGCTGGATGCTGAGCCACTTCGCCGACGGCCAGGGCGGCATGGCCGCCTGGCAGTGGCTGTTCCTGCTGCAAGGGCTGCCCACCGTGTTCCTGGGCCTGGCGGCGCTGTTCTACCTGAACGACGGCGTGGCCCAGGCCAGCTGGCTTGGCGACCATGAGAAGGCCGCCCTGCAGGAGGAACTCGCGCGCGACGAGCGCGAGCGTCCGCCCGGCGCGGCCGTCGTGCATTCGCTGCGCGCCTTGCTGCTCGACCGCCATGTATGGATGCTCGGCTTTATCTATTTCAGCATCAAGATGGGGGCGTACGCGATCAACTTCTGGCTGCCGTCGATCATCCGGGAACTCGGCTTTGAGGACGTCGGCACGGTCGGCTGGCTGAGCGCCATTCCCTACCTGTTCGCCTGCGTGTTCATGGTCATCGTGGGCCGCTCGGCCGACCGCCGGCGCGAGCGCCGCTGGCACCTGTCGGCGCCGCTCCTGATGGCGCTGGCGGGCCTGGCGATGGCCGCGCACTTTTCGGACAATGCGGTCATCGCCATGATCGGCCTGTGCCTGGCGACGATGGGCGCGCTCGCCGGCCTGCCGATGTTCTGGCCCCTGCCGGCCGCTTTCCTGAGCAGCGCGGCGGCGGCCGGCGGCCTGGCCCTGATCAATTCGATGGGGCAGGTGGCCGGCTTCGCCAGCCCCTTCCTGGTCGGCTGGATCAAGGATCTCACCGGCAGCACCGACGTTGCGCTGTACATCCTTTCGAGCGTGATGCTGGTCGGAGCCCTGCTGGTGCTGACCGTGCCGGCGCGGCTGGTCAATCGCTGAGCGCCGGGTCGGCGCCGCGTCCGGCATACGCCGCGCGCGCCGGCAGGCGCAGGCGCCAGGCGCTGCCTTTCCCGGGGGCGGCGTCCAGTTCGAGCGCGGCGCCGAGCGCGGCGGCGCGCTCGCGCATGCCGGGAATGCCCCAATGGCCGGCGCGTCCCTTGTGCAGGGACGGATCGATGCCGAGGCCATCGTCGCTCACCGTCAGCACGAGTTCGTGGTCGCCATGCTGCAGCAGCGCCTCGATGCGCGAGGCCCTGGCGTGCAGGAAGGCGTTGCCGACTGCTTCGCGGCCGATCGCCAGTATCTCGTCCAGCGCCTCCGGCCGCAGCGGGCGCGGGACTCCTTCCTCGCGCAGCGCGAACGCCACCGCATGCTGGGCCGCCAGGCGCTGGCCATGGCTCGCCAGCAGGACCGCCAGGTCGGCGTCCTGGGGGCGTGGCGCAGGTCGCCGACCTTGTCGCGGCCCTCCTCCAGCACCTCGGTCGCCAGTACGAGCGCTTCTTCCATCAGCGGGCGGGTCGGAGCGTCCTGCGGCGTGCGCAGGGCGATGCGGCGGAAATGCATGATCAGGCCCTGCACCGATTGCAGCAAGGTGTCGTGCAGGTCGCGTGCGATGCGTTCGCGCTCCGCGACGCGGGCCTCGAAGCTGCGGCGCTGGGTGCGCAGCGCCAGCGCCAGGCGCAGGCGGTGCAGCCCATAGACGGCCAGCGCCAGCAGCAGGGCGCACGCCAGCCGGAACCAGGCGGTCTGGAACATGGTTGGCGGTATCGTGAGGGCCAGGCGCGCGCCGTCCTCGTTCCAGACGCCGTCGTCGTTGGCGGCCTTGACCCGGAAGGTATAGCTGCCCGGGGCCAGCCCGGTATAGAACGCCGAGCGGCGGTTGCCGGCTTCCTGCCAGCCGCGGTCGACGCCTTCGTGCATGTACCGGAAGCGCACGCGCCGGGGCAGGGACAGGCTGAGCGCGGTGTAGTCGATGCGGACGTTGTCTGGGGCCGGCGCCAGGCCGACGCTGGCCTGCGCCGCCGCGTATTCCGTGCCGTCGGCAACGATGCCGGTCACGTGCACCGGCGGTGGCAGGCGGTTGCGCTGCGCTTGCGACGGATCGAAGACGAACACGCCACCGGTGGTCGACACCGCCAGTCGGCCGCCGGGCAGGGGCACCATCGACGGTATGGGGAACATCATGTGGACGGTGCCGGTGAGCCCGTCGTTTTCGTCGAAACGGCGATACTGCACGCGGTAGCGGGGGTCGCGCAGGAACTGGCGCACTTCGGCGGCAGGAATCCCGGCCAGGCCGCGCGGGCCATTGATCCAGAGGGCGCCATCGTGGTCCTGCACCACGCCGGAGCCGCCCTGGAACTGTTCGCCGTCGCTGCCTTGCAGGCGCCGGGCGCGCCGTCCGTCGAAGCGCGCCAGCCCTTCGTCGCCGCCCAGCCAGGCGCCTTCGGCATCCGGCACGATCGTCAGCACCGCGCCGATGTCGAGGCCATCGGCGGGGCCGAACAGTCGCACCTCGCCCTCGCGCAGGACGGCGATCCTGCTGCCGACCGACCCGAACCACAACCGTCCATCCGGGCCGGCCGCGATATTGGTGCTTGCAAAGCCTTCGAGCGCAGGGATGCCGCCATGGGCGCGCCAGGCGCCGTCCTCGTTGCGCCAGGGGCCGCGCCGGCCGAGCGAGATCCACAGCGCGTCGCCGGCATCCCTGGCGATGGCGTAGATCGGCTGCATCTGGCGCGCTTCGACGCCGGGCGGCAACGGGATGCGCACCGGCGTGAGCCCCTCGAGCCGCCACAGCCTGCTGTAGGTGCAGTACACGATGGCGCCGTGGCGGTCGCGCACCATTTGCAGGACCGTGTCCCTGCGGGTGCCCGGCTCGCGGTACGGGCGGGGCGCGGCATCGATGTCTCGATAATAGGCGGTGTCGGTCCACAATTCCCCGGCCGGGCTGGCGGCCAGCGCCCGCGCGTCCTGCATGAGCGTGGGCGGCGCGAGCCGGCGCATGCGGCTGGGCCGGAACTGGTCGAGTCCTCCCTCGGTCGAGATCCAGACATTGCCTTCGCGGTCGGTGAAGGCGGCGATCGCCTGCTCGCCGCTGAGGCCCTGGCGGGTCGTGAACTCCTGCGCCTCGCCGCGCTCGCCATCGAGCGCGACGCGGACCACGCCACGCGTGGCGGCGAACCAGAAGCCGCCGCGGTCGTCGATGTGGACGCCGCCCGTGATCGGCATGCGTCCGAGCAGCGCGTCGAGCGCGGGCGGCGTGACGCCGGGAGACAGGCGCCGCAATCCTGGCCTGCTGCTGTCGGTTGCCCAGATCACGCCATCCGGGCCCTCCTTGATCGAACCGGTCGCGGCTTGGGTCGCGACCAGGCGGAAGCGGGGTTCGCCGCTGCGCATCGCATGGTTGCCGATCGGGTCGCCCTCCGCGGTCTGTACCCAGACCGTGTCCTGGCGGTCGACGATGACGTCGCCGACGCCGCCGGGCAGTCCCAGTTCTCCGGTCACCGTGCGCCAGCGCCCGGCGCCGGGTTCCAGCAGGAACAGGCCGCTGTCGGCGGCGGCCCACAGCCGTCCGTCGCGCCCACCCGCCAGCTTGTTGATGGTGCCGCCCGGCAGCCCGTCCTTCTCGTCGAAGATGCGGACCTGTCCGCCCTTGATGAGGACCAGTCCGCCAAAGAAGGGGACGGTCCACAGGGTGCCGTCGGGCAGGGTGCCGATGTTCGAGAGGTTGGTCGACATCGTCACCCCGGGCGGCGGGCGGTAGCGCGTGAAGGCGACGCCGTCGAAGCGGTACAGTCCATCCGTGCTGCCAAGCCACAGCCAGCCGTCGGGCGTCTGGGCGATGCCCTGGACGTCGCGCGGCGCGCCATCCCTGACCAGCCAGCGCGCATGGAGCATCGGGGAGGCCGGGGGAAACGCGGCCTGCAGCCGGCCCTCGTCGTCCGCCGCGGCGGCGGCCGGCAAGGGGCGGATGCTGAACGCGACGATCGCGACGATCGCGGCCAGCAGCAGTGAGGCGGTGGCGGTCTTCAAGAACATTCCCGGGAGTCGGTATGAATGTGTTTACACTACGACGACTCCCGGTGATAAAGCAATATCGACGTTCAGGCAGGGCTGAGCAGCGCCGACACGTACAGCAGCAGCTTGTCCTCGCTGCGCGCCAGGTCGAGCCCGGTCAGCTCGCCGATGCGGCGCAGGCGGTAGTCGAGCGTGTTGCGGTGGATGCCGAGCGTCGCCGCGGTGGCGGCCGAGTTCTCGTCCTGGGCGAACCAGGTGTCGAGCGTGGTGCGCAGCATGGCGCGGCTCTTGTCGTGGGCCAGGCGCGCGATCGGCATGCGCAGCTGGTGCGCCTGCCAGCCGCTGTCCAGCCCGGACAGCAGCACCGGCAGGGCCAGGTCGTCATAGCTGAACACCTGCTGCTGCGGCGTGCGCAGACGCCCCAGCCGGCTGGCGCTGCGCGCGCTCTGGTAAGAGACGGCGGCGCCTTCCAGGCCGGGCAGGGCAATGCCCATCGCCAGCGTGAAGGGCAGCTCGCATTCCTCGCGCACCAGCTGGGCCAGCAGGTCCAGGCGCCGCTGCGGCGTCGTCTCGTAGCCCTTGCGCGCCGGGTCCCAGGAATCGAGCAGCACCATCTCGGACGGGCCGACGGTGGCGGTCAGCGCATCCTCGCGCCGCGCCAGGAGGCGCATCTGCAGGCGCTGGATGTCGTGCAGGGCGGCCCCGGCGTCGGCGCCGTCCGGCCGCGGCTGCAGCTCGAGCAGGAATACCAGCTGCATGCGCTCGAGGTCCAGGCCCAGGCGCCGCGCCCAGCCTTCGAGCTCCGGCCGCTGCGCGCTGTCATTGCGGATCAGGTTCAGCACGAAGGCTTCGCGATAGCGCGCGTTGTCCTGCAACTCGTTCGCCAGCGCCGCCTGTTCCAGGATCATCTCGGCCGTCAGGCGCACCAGTTCGCCGAACTGGCGAACCTCGTGCGGCGCGCCGGAGAGGCCCACCGCGCCGCACGGCTGGCCGCCCACGGAAAGGGGCAGGTTGGTGCCCGGCTGCGCGCCATGCAGCTTGCGCGCGGCCGCCGCGTCGATCTCCACGGTCAGCTTCTTGGCCAGCGCGAGCAGGGCGCCCGCATGCAGTTCGCCGACCCGCTCGGGATTGCCGCTGGCGAGGATCACGCCGTTGGCATCCATCACATTGACGTTGAACGGGATGATCCGCATGGTGCGGGTGACGATTTCCTGGGCGAGCCGGGTGTCGAGGATGTGCATTGGGTAGGGCCTGGGAGATGGAACGGTCCTTGTGATTATGCACAAAACTCTTTGCGTCGATGGGGCTATTTTCGGCGGATGATGGTGAGTATTGTGAGTTTGCACGAAAAATGCCGAGTATTTCCCGCTCCGTTTTGTGCGTGTCGCCGACGCCCGATCGCCCTTGTTTGGCCGATAATCCTGCAGACCACCCTTATTAGAAATTCGGAGACAGCATGAGCACCACCGCAAGCACATCCGGCATCCAGGACGGGGGCGCCGGCGCGGCCCTGTTGGATGGCGCCTACCGCAAGGCCACCTGGCGCCTGATCCCCTTCATTTTCGTCTGCTACCTGTTCAACTACCTGGACCGCGTCAACGTCGGCTTCGCCAAGCTCGAGATGCTCGACGCGCTCCAGCTCAGCGAAACCGTGTATGGCCTGGGCGCCGGCATCTTCTTCATCGGCTACGTGACCTTCGGGGTGCCGAGCAACCTGATCCTGCACCGGCTCGGCGCGCGGCGCTGGATCGCGATCATGATGATGGTCTGGGGCTCGCTGTCGGCCTGCATGCTGTTCGTGACCACGCCGATGGAATTCTATGTGCTGCGCTTCTTCACCGGCGTGGCCGAAGCCGGCTTCTTCCCCGGCATGGTCCTGTACTTCACCAAGTGGTTCCCGTCGCACAAGCGCGGCCAGGTGATGGCGCTGTTCATGTCGGCGATCCCCGTCTCGGGCCTGATCGGCGGTCCATTGTCGGGCTGGATGCTGAGCCACTTCGCGCACGGCCAGGGCGGCATGGACGGCTGGCAGTGGCTGTTCCTGCTGCAAGGCCTGCCGACCGTGCTGCTGGGCGCGGCCGTGTTCTTCTTCCTGAACGACGGGATCAGGCAGGCCGGCTGGCTGAGCGATGCCGAGAAAACGGCGATGCAGGACGCGCTCGACCACGACGAGCAGCAGCGCTCGCAGGGCGTGCACGCGGTGCATTCCTTCGGCGCCGTGCTGCGCGACTGGCATGTGTGGATGCTGGGCTTCATCTACTTCAGCATCCAGATGGGTGTCTACGCGATCAACTTCTGGCTGCCCTCGATCATCAAGTCGCTCGGCTTCGAGAGCGCGACCACGGTCGGCTGGCTGAGCGCCATTCCGTATCTGTTCGCCGGCGTGTTCATGGTCATCGTGGGCCGCTCGGCCGACCGCCGGCGCGAGCGCCGCTGGCACTTGTCGGCGCCCCTGCTGATGGCGCTGGCCGGCCTGCTCATGGCCGCCAATTTCTCGGACAACGCGGTGCTCGCGCTGGTGGGCCTCTCCCTGGCAACCATGGGCGCGTTGACCGGCCTGCCGATGTTCTGGCCCCTGCCGGCGGCCTTCCTCGGCAGCGCGGCGGCGGCCGGCGGCCTGGCCCTGATCAACTCGATGGGGCAGGTGGCAGGCTTCGTCAGCCCCTTCCTGGTGGGATGGATCAAGGACGCCGCCGGCAGCACCGACGTCGCGTTGTACATCCTGTCCGCCGTCCTGTTCGTCGGCGCCATGCTGGTGCTGGTGGTGCCTGCCCGTCTGGTCAATCGCTAAAGGAGAGGTCCATGAAAATCGTCATCGCTCCAGATTCGTTCAAGGAAAGCCTGTCGGCGCTGGAAGCCGCCAGCGCCATCGAGGCCGGCTTCCGGGAGATCTTCCCCGACGCGGTCTACGTGAAGGTGCCGGTGGCCGACGGCGGGGAAGGCACGGTCGAGGCCATGGTCGCGGCCACCGGCGGCCGCCAGGTCGTGCTGCAGGCCGCCGGTCCGCTGGGGCGGCCGGTCGAGGCCTTCTATGGCTTGAGCGGCGACGAGTCGACCGCCGTGATCGAGATGGCCGCGGCCAGCGGCCTCGAACTGGTGGCGCCCGACGAGCGCGATCCGCTGGTGGCCACCAGCCGCGGCACCGGTGAACTGATCCGCGCCGCGCTGGATAGCGGCGCGCGCCGTTTCATCCTGGGCGTGGGCGGCAGCGCCACCAACGATGGCGGGGCCGGCATGCTGCAGGCGCTCGGTGTCCGACTGCTCGATGCGCGAGGAGACCAGCTGGCGCCGGGCGGGGGCGCGCTGGCCTTGCTCGATCGCATCGACGCCTCGGGGCTCGACCCGCGCATCGCGGACTGCGTGTTCGAGGTGGCCTGCGACGTCAGCAACCCCCTGGTTGGCCCCAAAGGCGCGTCGGCGATCTTCGGGCCGCAGAAGGGCGCCACGCCCGCGATGGTCGAGCAGCTCGACGCCAACCTGCGCCACTATGCGGACGTGATCGCGCGCGACCTGGGCCAGGAGGTGGCCGATATTCCGGGTGCCGGCGCCGGCGGCGGCATCGCCGCGGCGATGCTGGTGTTCCTGAAAGGTCGCCTGCGCCCCGGCAGCGAAATCGTGGCCGACGCGGTGGGCCTCGACGCTTTCGTGCGCGATGCCGACCTGGTCGTCACCGGCGAGGGGCGCATCGACAGCCAGACCGTCAACGGCAAGACGCCGATCGGCGTCGCGCGCGTGGCCGGGCGGCACGGCAAGCCGGTGATCGCCATCGGTGGCTGCCTCGCGAACGACGCCAGTGCGGTGCATGCGCACGGCATCGCCGCGACCTTCAGCACCGTCATGAGGGC
Organism: Massilia oculi; assembly: GCF_003143515.1. Lineage (NCBI taxonomy): Bacteria > Pseudomonadati > Pseudomonadota > Betaproteobacteria > Burkholderiales > Oxalobacteraceae > Massilia > Massilia oculi. The sequence continues at coordinate 5,131,558 of NZ_CP029343.1, forward strand.
GGGGACGGTGGCCGAGGTGCTGGCGGGCGCGCAGTTCAACCTGCAGTGCACGGCGCGCAATATCGCGGCCGCGCTTGCGCTGGGCATGAACCTGCAGCGCTAAGCGATCAGCGGCGTATCGACCTTCTTCAAGGTGCGCAGCACGAAGCTCGACTTGCTGTGGCGGATGCCGGGGATCTTGTACAGGCGTTCGCGCAGCAGGCGCTCGTAGTCGCGCGTGTCCTTCACCGCGATGCGCAGGAAATAATCGTAGTCGCCCGAGATCAGCGAGGCTTCCAGCACTTCGGGAATCGATTCGAGCGCGCGCCCGAATTCATACAGCGTCTCTTCGCTGTGGCTGTCCAGCGTGACCTGCACGATCAGCTGGTCGTGGTAGCCGAGGCTGGGCAGGTCTACCTTGACCGTGTAGCCCTGAAGGGCCCCGCAATCCGTCATCCGCTTGATGCGGTTCCAGCACGAGGTGGTCGACAGGCCGACAGTGGCGCTGATCTCCTGCAGCGGCGTGCGCGAGTCGCGCAGCAGGATGCCCAGGATGGTCAAATCGGCTGCGTCGAAAGATTTTTTATCTTGACTCATATTTGGTGAAAATCATTCAGATAATCCCGGAATTTTAACTGAAAATATAAAGCACTTTCATGTCCTGAGTCGATAGACTTTCAGGCATGAAACCACATCCCGAATTTCTCCCGCCGCACGCCGGCAAGGTCGCCCTGACCGGCGCCGGCCTGCTGCTCGACACCCTGGTCGCCTGTGGCGTCGACACCGTGTTCGGCTATCCGGGCGGCGCGGTGCTGCCCCTGTACGACGCGCTGGCGCAGGACGGGCGCATTCGTCACGTGCTGGTGCGCCATGAGCAGGCCGCGGTCCATGCGGCGCAAGGCTATACGCGCTCGACCGGCCGGCTGGGCGTCGTGTTCGTGACGTCCGGGCCGGGCATCGCCAACACGATGTCCGGCCTGCTCGACGCCCTGAGCGATTCGATCCCCATCCTGTGCGTCAGCGGCCAGGTCGCGACCACGTCGATCGGCACCGATGCCTTCCAGGAGTGCGATGCGCTGGGCATCTCGCGCACGGTCACCAAGTGGAACACGCAGGTGCGGGCCACGCGCGACATCGTCGCCACGGTCCGGCGCGCGGTGCGCGAGGCGCTCGAAGGCCGGCCCGGTCCGGTGCTGGTGGACGTGCCCAAGGATGTCCAGGCGCGCGCGGTGGATGCGGCCGACTTCGGGCGCCAGGTGAAACCGGCCCCGCAACTGCCGGCCGCGGGCGACGACCTGGAAGGCCTCATTGCCGCGGCGCTTCTCATCCGCCAGGCCCGGCGCCCGGTGTTCTACGGCGGCGGCGGATTGATCAGTGCGGGCATCGACGCCTGCGCCGCCTTCACGCGCCTGGTGCGCTGGAAGGACGCGCCATGCACGCTGAGCCTGATGGGCCTCGGCGCCTTCCCGGCCTCGGACCGGCGCTGGCTCGGCATGCTGGGCATGCATGGCACGCTGGAGGCGAACCTGGCGATGCACCACGCCGACCTGGTCGTGTGCGTCGGCGCGCGCTTCGACGACCGCGTGACGGGACGGCTGGCCGACTTCTGCCCGGGCGCGAAGATCGTCCACGTCGACATCGATCCGCGCTCGATCGGCAAGGTGGTGCCGGCCGACGTCGGCCTGCGCGGCGATTGCGGCGCGGTGCTGCGCGGCCTGCTGGATCGCCTTGGCGGCCTGCGCGCCGATCCGGTCCCGCTCGAAGCCTGGTGGCGCACGATCGGCGACTGGCGCGCCGAACGCTGCCTGGACTTCGCCGCGCAGGATGCCGCGATCGTGCCGCAGCAGCTGATGTCGGCCTTGGGGCGGCGCCTGGCGGGCAGGGACGCGATCGTCTCGACCGACGTCGGCCAGCACCAGATGTGGGCCGCGCAATACCTGGGCTTCGAGGCGCCGCGGCGCTGGCTGACCTCGGGCGGCGCCGGCACCATGGGCTATGGCTTGCCGGCCGCGATTGGCGCCCAGGTCGCGCATCCCGATGCGCTGGTCGTCTGCGTCAGCGGCGACGCCTCGGTGCTGATGAATATCCAGGAACTGTCGACCGCGGTGCAGCACCGCTGTCCGGTCAAGCTGGTCCTGTCGAACAACGGCTGCATGGGCATGGTGCGCCAGTGGCAGGAACTGCATCACGGCGGGCGCTATAGCCACAGCTATTCGGAAGCCTTGCCCGACTTCGTGGCGCTGGCGCGGGCCTTCGGGTGGGAAGCGCGGAGAGTGGAGCAGGCCGGCGAACTGGAGGAGGGGATGGATGCCTGCCTGGCGTCGAGCCGGCCATTCCTGCTCGATGTGAGGGTGGCCCAGGCCGAGAACTGCTTCCCGATGATGCCGGCTGGGCGGGGACACCACGAGATCATGCTGGGCAAGGATCGCTGGTATGGCAAGACTAAGTGATTGCTCGTATTGAAAATGATTATCATTCACGATAGGATGCCGGTTCGTTCATGAATCCTGCATGCCATGCCCACGCCCGTGTCCCGTCGTCCGCTCCTGATCGTCCTTGCCCTGTCCTACGCTTTCCCAGTCTTCGCGGCGCCGCAGGAGACTGACGAACAAGACATGCAGGCCGTGCGCGTCACCGCCACCCGCGCCCAGGGCTTCATGCCGAATACCGTGGAAGCGGGCAGCTTCCGTGGTTCCGACGTCATGGACGTCCCCTCGACCGTCAACGTGATCACGCGCGAGGTGCTCGAGCTGCAGGCCGCCGCCGGGCTGTACGACGCGCTGCGCAACACCGCCGGCGTCACCCGCCAGCAGAATGGCGGCGACACCTGGGACCAGCTGGTCATCCGCGGCATCGCGGTCGAGAACCGCACCAACTACCGCCTCAACGGCTCGCTGCCGCTGATGAATTTCGGCCAGGTCTCGATGGAGAATAAAGAACGGGTCGAGGTGCTCAAGGGCGCCACCGCCCTGTACTATGGCTTCACCTCGCCGGCCGGCGTCGTCAACTTCGTCACCAAGCGCGCCGGCAGCGCGCCGGTCGACACGGTCGGGCTGACCCTGGACGACAACGGTTCCGCCGTCGCCAGCGCCGACGTGGCGCGCCGCTTCGGGCAGCGCCAGGAATTCGGCGTGCGCGTCAATGCCGCCGGCGGCACGCTCGGCTCCCACCTCGACGGCGTTGGCAACGGCAACCGCGGCTTTGTCTCGGCCGCCCTCGACTGGCGCCTGAACGAGCGTGTGCGCCTGCGCGCCGACCTCGAATACGACAAGCGCCGCGTGACCGAGCAGGCCGGCATCAACCTGCCGCCGGTGGTCGGCGGCGCCATCGGGTTGCCGCGGCCGGTGGATCCGCGCCGCCTGGTGGGCCCCGACTGGGCGCGCTTCGAAACGCATGCGCGCAACGTCCAGCTGCGCGCCGACCTCGCCCTGAACCAGGACTGGGCCCTGACCCTGGAGGCCGGCCACGCCGAGACCAGACGCGAGCGCAACCTGCCGATCTTCCGCTTCGACAGCGCGGCCAGCGTCGCCACCGGCGCCGGCCGGATCACCGGCAACTCCCAGTTCGCCGACGTCGGCTCCGACATGCTGCGCGCCGAGCTGGCCGGGCGCTTCGCGACCGGCGCGCTGAGCCACGACCTGACGCTCGGCGTGAGCGGCACCGACAAGGCCCAGGCGCCGGTCTACCAGTCCAACTACACGATCCCCTTGCAAAACCTGCATGACCCGGTCCCGATCCGCAGCGCTAGCTTCGGCGCCGTGCCGACGCGGCCCACTACGGCCGCACTGGACAGCCGCGACAAGGGCCTGTACCTGGTCGACCGCATCGGGCTGGGCCGGTGGCAGCTGATCGGCGGGGTGCGCCGGGTCGATTACCGGAGCAGCCAGGGCGCCAACCGCTACGACGTGAGCGAGACCACGCCCCTGGCGGCGCTGATCTGGCGCGCCGGCGACGACTTCTCGCTGTACGCCTCGATGGCCGAAGGGCTCGAGGAAGGCGAGGCCGCACCCGCCGGCAGCGCCAATGAGGGCACCCGCATGGCGCCGGGCGTGAGCAAGCAGAAGGAAATCGGCGCGCGATGGCGCAGCGGCGGCGGCTTCCTGACCCAGCTGGCGCTGTTCGACATCGACCGTCCCGGCTACTACACCAATGCCGCCAACGTGTTCACCGCCGACGGCGAGCAGCGCTATCGCGGCATCGAGCTGTCGGCGCAGGGGCGCCTCACGCGCCGCCTGTCCTGGCAGGGTTCGGCCCAGGTGCTCGATCCGGAATTTCGCGACATCGGCGCCGCCTATGACGGCAAGCTGCCCGAGAACGCTTCGCGCCGCACCGCCAGCAGTTACCTGGCCTATGACCTGGACGCGGTGCCCGGATTGTCGCTGACCCTGGGCGCTTATTACACGGGCGAGCGCCCGGTGAATGACCTGAACCAGGCCTGGCTGGGCGGCGTGACGCTGTTCGGCGTGGGCGGGCGCTATGCCACGCAGGCGTTCGGCAAGCGCACCACCTGGCAGCTCAATGTCGACAACGCGGGCGACAAGCGGTACTGGGCAGGCGCCGGCACGCGCCTTTCGGCCGGCCTGCCGCGCCTGGTCAAGCTGTCGGTGAAGGTGGCGCTGTGAACGGTCAATCCGTGAAGGCGGCGCCGGATGCGCCACCGCGCTGGCGTCCGCCGACCATGCGCGAGGTCTGGTTCCAGTTGCACTGGTTCGTCGGCATCACGGCCGGCACCTTGCTGGCGGTGATCGGCCTGAGCGGCGCCATCCTCGCTTTCGAGGACGAGATCCTGGAAAGCATCAACCCCGGCGTGTTCGCCGTGCCGGTCGAGCAGCGGCCGCGTCTGGAACCGGAACAGATCCTTCATGCGGCCCGCCAGGCCCATCCCGGCGAACGGGTCGCCAGCCTCACGTTCGAGGCGCAGCCCGGCCGCACCGTCGGCGTACGCTTCGCCCCGCCGCGCGGTGAGCGGCATGGCCTGGAGATCCACGTCCATCCCTATGACGGCAGCGTGCTGCCCGCCACGCGCGGCGCTGCCTTCTTCCAGTTCGTCGATTCGCTGCACCGCTGGCTGCTGCTGCCGCGCGCGCCGGGCCGCATCGTGCTCGGCATCCTGGCCCTGTGCCTGGTCGGGCTGGCGCTCAGCGGCCTGGTCCTGCGCTGGCCGCGCAACAAGGACTGGCGCAGCTGGCTGACCTTCAACACATCGCTGCGCGGCCGATCCTTCCTGTGGGCGCTGCATGCAATCGCCGGCACCTGGGCGCTGGTCGCCTACCTGGTGGTGGCTGGCACCGGACTTTACTGGAGTTTCGATATCGTGCGCGGCACCTTGCAGGATTGGGCAGGTGCGCCGTCGGCACAGGCGCGCGAGGCCAGGTCCGCTGCCACGAGGCGTGGCGACGCCAGCCTGGCGCCGGCCTGGCGCACCTTCGTGTCGATGGCCCCCGACTGGTCGAGCGCCACGATCCGCTTGCCGGAGCGTGGGGGCGGGGCCTATCAACTGACCTGGCTCGCACAGGATGCACCGCACGACCGCGCGCGCAACCGGATGACCCTCGGCGGGGATGGCACGGTGCGTCGGGACGAGCGCCATGCCGACAAGGACGCCGGGCAGCGCGCCCTGACCACCATCCGTCCGCTGCATACCGGCACGTATTTCGGCCTGCCGGGCCGGATCGTCATGATGCTGGCCAGCCTGGCCCTGCCGGGCTTCGCGATCACCGGCTGGATGCTCTACCTTGGCCGCCGGCGCCAGAAGCGTGCGCTGACGCGCGAGCGCAGCCTGGCGGCGAAGGCCGACGCGAACACCACCGGCGCGCCGGTGCTGGTGGCTTTCGCGACCCAGGGCGGCCAGGCCGAACGGATCGCGCTGCACAGCGCCGGCGCCCTGCGCGCCGGCGGCCGCGCGGTCGACCTGCGCGCGGTGTCGGCGCTGGCGCCGCGAGACCTGGCCGGCTACGGGCAGGCGCTGTTCGTGGCCAGCACCTTCGGCGAAGGCGAGGCGCCCGATTCCGCACGGCGCTTCAGCCGCGAACTGGAGGCGTGGCAGTCGATGTTCGAGGGCTGCCGCTTCGCCGTGCTGGCGCTGGGCGACCGCAACTACGCGCGTTTCTGCGGCTATGGGCATGCCTTGGACCGCCGCCTGCGGGCGCTGGGCGGCAAGCCGCTGTTCCCGCTGATCGAAGTGGACCAGGGCGACGAAACGGCGCTCGGACGCTGGATGCATGCGCTGGGCGGGATTGGCGCCAGCGCGGGCGAGCTGCCGCCAGCCGAACAGGCCGCGCCGTTTTCGGACTGGGTACTGCATTCGAGGCGCCTGCTCAACCCCGGCAGCCAGGGCGCGCCGCTGTATGAAATCGCCCTGCGGCCGGGCATCGCGGCCAGCTGGCAGGCGGGCGACTTGCTCGAGATCGCCGTTCCCGAGGCGCCGCTGGCGCCGCGCCGCTATTCGATCGCCAGCGTGCAGGAGGACGGCGCGGTGGAACTGCTGGTGCGCCAGCAGCGTCATGCACAGGGTCTCGGTCTCGCTTCGGGCTGGCTGACCGAACGCCTGGCCGTCGGCGCGGCGGTGCGCGCGCGCCTGGTGGCCAATCCCGGTTTCCATGCGCCGGACGACGACCGTCCCTGCATCTATATCGGCAACGGCTCGGGCATGGCCGGCTTGCGCGGCCACCTGCGCAGCCGCGCCGCCATGGGATGGGGCCGCAACTGGCTGCTGTTCGGCGAGCGCCAGCGCGCCTTCGACAGCCTGTGCGACGCCGAGCTGGCGGTCCTGCGGGCGGCGGGCATGCTGCCCGAACTGGACCTGGCGTTCTCGCGCGACCCGCAGCCCGAATACGTCCAGGACCGCCTGCATGCGCGCGCCGACCTGCTGCGCCGGTGGATCGACGACGGCGCCACGATCCACGTCTGCGGCAGCCTGCAGGGCATGGCCGGGGCGGTGCACGAGGCGCTGGCCGCGATCCTGGGACAGGCGATAATGGAACGCCTGATGGACACGGGGCGCTTCCGGCGCGACGTCTACTGATTCACTTGCCGCCCTGGAGCCGCGCCGCCGAGGACGGGCCCGAGGCGCGCCACGAACTTCCAGCAGCGCGCCGAGCGCCATCCAGGTGCGGCAAGCACGATCCTCCTCCCTCTGCAGGCTGGCGCGGGGCTCGTTATACTGCGCGCATGACCATTCCCCCATCCGACGCCGGCGGCGATTTCCAGGCCCTCGTGGCGGCGCGCCGCAATTTCACGCTGCGGCGCCTGCACGCGCCGGGCCCCGATGCGCAGACGCTCGCACGCCTCGTCGAAGCGGCTGCGCACGCTCCCGACCATGGCCTGCTGCGGCCATGGCGCTTCGTGCTCATTCCGCAAGAGCGGCGCGCCGACCTGGGCGAGGTGTTCGCCGACGCGCTGGCCGCGCGCGACCCCGGCTGCGGCGAGGAAGCGCTGGCCACCGCGCGCGACAAGGCCCAGCGCGCGCCCTGCCTGCTGGTGGCGGTGCTGCGCGACGACACGGCGGCCAGGGCGGTTCCCGTGACCGAGAAGCTGGTCTCGCTCGGCTGCGCCATGCAGAACCTGCTGCTCGCGGCCAGCGCGGCCGGATTCGCGACCGGCCTGGCCAGCGGCGCCGCCATGGACGCGCCGGGCATGCGCCGCCTGCTGCGCCTGGAGGCGCACGAGCGCGCGATCTGCTTCATCGGCCTGGGTACGGCGGCGATCGAAAAATTGCCGCGTCCGACGCCGGACGCAGCGGCTTACCTGAGCAGCATTTGATCTTCGGCGCGCGGCGCCCAGCTTTCGCCGAAGCCGCCTCGGCAGCCGCTGGCGCGCGTGGCCGTCAGGGCGCCGCGGCCGGTGACGGCGTCGATGGCCTGTCCGCTGCGGTCGCGCGCCACCAACGAAAACGCCCGCCATGAAGGCGGGCGCTCGACTTGCACCTGGCCTGCCGCAGCCTCGCCCACGCTATCCGTGTGGTGCGCGCCGCTGGCGGCCAGCTTGCCTTAGATGGGGCAGATGTTTCCGGCCTTTTCGCCTTTCGGCCCGGTCGATCGCACGAAAGACACGCGCTGATTTTCGGCAAGGCTTTTAAAACCGTTGGACTGTATATCCTGGAAATGTGCGAACAGATCGCCACCGCCTGCATCAGGGGTAATAAAGCCGAAGCCCTTGGAATCGTTGAACCATTTTACGGTGCCGGTTTGGGTAGTCATTTGATATTTCCTTTTGCATTAAATTGAGTGAAATTGCTCAGATGCACATTCGACCAAGAGAGGTGTAATGGGGAGAGAATCAAACGGGACTGCCAGAACGGCAAGACGGGAAAGAAAATCCAACAATAACAATGACTTGATGAGGTGCAGAAATGGACGATACACGACTTGGCCTGGATGTCCTAGCGATTTCTGGATTATCTGCGAAACCTGTTATTGTGATAAACCGAGGCTTGCCTGACCATGCCGGCCGCAATACGGCGCATGAGCAGAACGAATAATGTCGGGTGGCGCCGACGCTTGACGAGAAAAAGAGGCCTCCTTAAGGATCAGGAGGGTGTGATTCAATGCCGCGGCTCCCAGCGCTGCCCGTTGTGTCGCGAAGGCGATTCGGGCGGCCATCCGCCGGCCGGATTGTCAGGCCCGGCAAACCGGATCACCGACAGGGGGTGGGCGAACTCGATACGTTCGCGCCCGAAGCAGCGATAGATCTCGAGCAAGATCGCATGCTGGACATCCATATGTGCGATGTAGTCGGCAGTCTGGACGTGGTACACCACCTCGAAATCGAGCGACCATTCGCCGATGCGGCAAAAATGGGCGCGCTCGAAGACGACGTCCCCGCGGGCGGCGACGATGTCGCGCACCAGGACGGGGATGCGGGCGATGTGCGTATCGCTGGTCCCATAGGCCGCGCGCAGGATGAATGCGACCCGGCGAGTCTGCATGCGCCCGTGGTTGTGGATGCGGCTCTTGAGCAACTCGCCATTGGAGAACACGATCTGCTCGCCACCCAGCCCACGCAGCCGGGTAGTCTTCAGCCCGATGTACTCGACGGACCCGAGCGCGTCACCGACGATGATGAAGTCGTCGATGTCGAACGGTTTGTCGATCATGATCGACAGCGAGGCGAACAGATCGCCCAGGATATTCTGGGTTGCCAGAGCCACGGCAATGCCGCCGATGCCAAGGCTGGCCACCAGGGTAGTGATACTGAACCCAAAGTTATCCAGCAACATCAAGCAGGCGACAGCCCAGGTTGCCAGGCGGAGCATGAAGACCAGGATCATGCTCGACGCCTTGCGCGCGATGTCCTCGCGCATGACCATGAACTGGACGCGCCAGGCGCGCAGGGCGGTGTCGCCCCAGATGGCCAGCTGCAGCACAAGCGCGGCGCCGGCCAGCCGCGAGACGGCCATGCGGTAGCCATCGGGCATGGACAGGCACAGACTGCCGAAGTAGGCGCCAAAACAGAGCAGCAGGGCGAGGTAGGTCTGTCCCAGCACCGTGGCCGCGAAATCGTCGAGCCGCGTACGGCTGCGCTGGGCAAGCGCGCGCATCCTTCGCACCGCGAAGCAGCGAACGTAGTACATCAGCGCGGTGCTGCCGGTCGCGATGGCGATGGCCGTGATCCAGGCTTCCAGATGGTTTGCGGTCAACTGTCCGTCCATTCGCTCTCCCAGTTCGGCGGCAGCCGTGCGTGCCCGATCGGGGTCCAGGGCGGCGTTCCCGCGACACCTGTTCAGACACCGGAAGTCCGTTTCGGTTGCTTTCCTGCACGACATAAAGTGAACGATCCTGTAAGATCCACGGCGAGCCGCCGATTGGCGGGGCACGTCACCCTTCTTACACTTTCCATGATTGCAGATGTACTAAACCGGGCAGGAATCAGCGAGCAGGCATGCCTGGATTCGGCGCTGGGGCCCGTGCGTGATTGGCCACCGGAGTTGCGTTGCGCGGCGTCGATGGTGCTCGAATCGCCGGCGCCGATGTGGCTCGCCTGGGGAGACACCCTGGCGCTGCTGGCAAATCCAGCCTGCATCGCGTTGCTGCCGGGCGGACCGCTTCGTCAGGGCCAGAGCGCCGCCGGCGTCTGGGGGAATGCATGGACCGCGCTTCGGCCGGCCCTCGCGCAGGCGCTCGCCGGAGCGGGTGCGCTGCTCGAGGAAGTGGCGTTGGAGCGCGCCGGCGGGGTCACTCCCCACTGGGTCACATTTTCGTTCGCGCCGCTGCGCGACGCTGCGGGCAGCGTGCGCGGCGCCGTGTGCACCATGCAGGACATGGGGGCGATGGTTGCTGCGCGGCGCAGGTTGCGCGACAGCGAAGCGGCCGCGGCACGCGGCAGCGCGCTGACACTGGAGACCGCCGAGCGCTATCGCCTGGCCCTGCTCGCCACCAATGACGCCATCTGGGACTGGAATCTGGCGGACGGTCAGGTGGTATGGAACCGGGCGGTGGAAACCCTGTTCGGCCACGAGCTGGACGCGACCACCGCGAACTGGTGGCTCGATCACATCCATCCCGAGGACCGGCAACGGATCGACCGTACGATCCACGCCGTGATCGACGGCGCCAGCAGCAACTGGTCTGATGAGTACCGGTTCCGGCGCGCCGACGGCAGCTATGCGGACATCTATGACCGCGGCACCGTCCTGCGCGATCGCGACGGACGGGGGCGGCGCATGATCGGCGCGATGCTCGATGTGAGCGAGCAGAAGGCGACACGCGCCGCACTGCAGGAGAGCGAGCGGCTGTTCCGCACCCTGTTCGAGTCCATCGACGAGGGATTCTGTGTGATCGAATTCCTCGATGGTCCACACGGACCCTTGAGCGACTATGTCCACGTGCTGGCCAATCCGGCCTATGCCGCCAATGCCGGCATCGAGAACGTGGTGGGCCAGAAGGTCAGGGACATGGTGCCGCTGGAGGCGCAGGCCTGGGTCGAGATCTATCGGGAGGTGCTGATCAGCGGGCGCCCGATCCGCTTCGAGCGCGAGCTGGAGCGCACAGGGCGCTTCCTCGAGCTGGCGGCTTTGCGCATCGAGCCACCGGAACGGCGCCAGGTCGCGGTGCTGTTCCAGGACATCACGCAACGGCATCGCGCCGAACTGGTCCTGCGCGACATGAACGATACCCTCGAGCGGCGCGTGGCAGAGGAGGTCGAGCGCCACGCGCGCATGGAGGAAGCGCTGCGCCAGTCGCAAAAGATGGAAGCGGTCGGTCAGCTGACGGGTGGTATCGCGCACGACTTCAACAATATGCTGGCCGTGATCTCGAACGCGATGGAGCTGCTCGGCCGGCGCCTGGACGATGGCAACGAGCGGGCGCTGCACTACGTCGGCATCGCCAAGGGCGGCGTGCGGCGTGCGGCCCAGCTCACCCAGCGACTGCTTGCGTTCTCGCGGCAGCAGCCGCTGCGGCCCGAAACGGTGCGCGCCAACGACCTGGTGGCGGGAATGTCCGAGCTGTTCCGGCACTCGCTTGGCGCCGCCATCCGCGTCGAGCTGGACCTGGGCCCCGATCCCTGGCTGCTGCACGTCGACCATAACCAGCTGGAGCATGCGATCCTGAACCTGGCGGTGAACGCGCGCGACGCCATGGAGCGCGGAGGACGATTGTTGATCCAGACCTCCAACTGCACGCTTGAGCCACGCGATTTTCCGGAACTGCCCGGTGGCCAGGCCGCCGACCACGTGATGATCGCGGTCTGCGATACCGGCACCGGCATGCCCCGCGAGGTGATGGACAGGGCCTTCGAGCCTTTCTTCACCACCAAGGAAGTGGGACGCGGGACGGGACTGGGCTTGAGCCAGGTGTATGGTTTCGTCAAGCAGTCGGGCGGCCAGGTGCGCATCGCTTCCACGCCTGGCGAGGGAACCCGGGTGGAGCTGTACCTGCCGCGTTACCTCGCGGCCAGCGTCGCGGTCGCGCCGGCCGGGGCGGCGCCTGACATCGTGCGCGCGCGCCCCGGCGAAACCATCCTGGTGGTGGACGATGAAGCCGCGGTGCGCAGCCTGTCGGCCGAGATGCTGCAGGCGCTGGGGTACACGGTGCAGGTAGCCGACGGCGCGGCGGCGGCGCTGCGCCTGCTCGACGCGCATCCGGCCGTCAATCTGCGGTTCACCGACGTACTGATGCCCGAACTCGATGGCCGGGAGCTCGCCGCGCGCGCCCTGCAGCGCCGGCCCGGCCTGCCGGTGCTGTTCACCAGCGGCCACACCCGCAACGTGGAGGCGGTCAAGGGGTTGCTGGAGCGGACGCGCATCCTGCCCAAGCCGTTTACGCTGGCGCAACTGGCGAGCCAGGTGAGGATGGCGCTGGACGAAGTGCGGGCATGAGCTTCGCCGGCCGCTTCGCCCATCACGTCGCAACGCGGATTGCGCTGCAGCAGCGAGCGCATGGCGCTGCGACACAGGGTATGTCGTCCCGCCGGCGGCACGCCGATCCGGCTGGCGCGAGCGTGCTCGCGCACGTTCGATAGCGTTTCCTGCGCAAGTTCAGCGGCAGCTCGCGCACGTCCCCGCAGCGTTCCTGCATCCCTGTGCCCGCGATCTTCCGGGCTGCGCTTTGCCCCGCAGGCATGCGCGGATCTGCATGCGGCGCCCCCCGGCCATCTCGTTCCACAGGCCGTCGCGCACCACCATGTGAATGTTCTCGTCGCCTGATCGCCGCCGCCGGTCGCTGGAGGCAGGGGCGGCGGCAGTCGGCATGACGGCCTTCGGCTTTCAGGTCAAATTGGCTATTTCAACCGTTAGCTAGATCGTTTTTGATCCACATCAAGTTTTTATTTAGGCAACGAATTGTAGGATGCGGCATGCGCAATCGCCGCTTTGGAGCGAATGCGCACTTCGGTGCGCCACATCGTTCCAGGCGCGCCGTTTCGTTCGTTTCCACGGGCTATGCCCTGAATCTATCGTGAGCCGACACCGCATCGCACCCCGCCAGTTCCTGGCAACCCTGCCCCTGTTCGCCGACCTCTCGCCCGAGCAGCTCGACCTGCTCGCGCAAGCCACCATTGAGCTGCACGTGCCGCGCGGCCGCGTGGTCGTCGAGCGCGGCGAATCCTGCAGCGGCCTGCACACCGTGATCTACGGCGACGTCAAGCTCTCCATCGTCTCGAGCGAAGGCGAGGAGAAGGTGGTCGAGCTGATCGGCCCCGGCCAGAGCTTCGGCGAAGCGCCGCTGTTCATGGAGCGTCCCTACATGACCCAGGCCGAGACGCTGGCCGACAGCATGCTGCTGCACATCTCGAAACACGCCATCCATGCCCAGATCGAGCGCAATCCCGGGTTTTCAAGGCGCCTGCTGGCGTCCATGAGCCGGCGCCTGCACGGCCTGATCTCGGACGTCGAATCCTACACCCTGCGCAGCGGCAGCCAGCGCATCGTCAGCTACCTGCTCAAGGACGATCCGCCGCAGGGCGCGCAGGTGACGCTGGCGGCGCGCAAGAAGATGATCGCGTCGCGCCTCTCGCTGTCGCCCGAATACTTTTCGCGGGTGCTGCACGACATGGCCCGTCGCGGCATGGTCGGCATCGCCGGGCGCAGCATCACCATCCTCGATATCGAGCGCCTGCGCGCCTACGAAGGCTGACGCCGCGCAGCCATCAACCAATCACGGAGGCGTCCACATGTACATGCACCTGACCGAATTCACCGACAACGCCCTGCGCCTGCTGGTCTACCTCGGCAACCACCGCGAGCGGATCGCGACCATCAACGAGATCGCCGAGCGCTACGGCATTTCGCGCCACCACCTGGCCAAGGTGTCCTGCGTGCTGGCCGCCTCGGGCCTGATCGAGACCTCGCGCGGGCGCCTGGGCGGGATGCGCCTGGCCGGCGCGCCGCGCGACATCCGCCTGGGCGAAGTCGTGCGCTGCACCGAGCGCGGACTGGCGCGCGGCGCGCGCGGCGGTCCGGACGGCGAGCGGCCGACAGCTCACCAGCCGGACGACCGCCTGCGGCAGTCGCTGGCCGTGGCCACCGCCGCCTACCTGGCCGAACTCAATCGCGTGACCCTGGCCGACCTGATTCCCGGCGGCGCGCAGCCGGACGACGAAATGCCGGGCTGGCTGGCCACGAATGCGTGGCGCTGGCAGCACTCGGCGCTGGAGGAGGGCGCATGAATGCCATCGCCGCCGGCACGGTCCGGATCGGCGTCTCGGCGCCCGCATGCAGCGCGCCCTGAGCCGCGCGGCGATGCCCGCGCAAAACAGCACGACCGTACGCAAGCGCGTCCACACGCGATGGTGTCGCTTCGGCTAGAATGTTTGCCCATGAATGGAAGGCCGCCTTCCACGCCGCGACACCCAAGTTATAGGAAGACCATGAGTACCGACAGTAATCTGAACGAAGCCCAGAACACCCAGTTGCGCATCGACGCGCTCGAATACCACCGTAGTCCAAGCCGCGGCAAGATCGAAGTGGTGGCCACCAAGCCGCTGTCGAACCAGCGCGACCTGTCGCTGGCCTACTCGCCGGGCGTGGCCTACGCCTGCGAGGAAATCGCCGCCGATCCGGCGACCGCCTTCGACTACACCTCGCGCGGCAACCTGGTGGCCGTGATCTCGAACGGCACCGCGGTGCTGGGTCTCGGTAACATCGGTCCGCTGGCATCGAAGCCGGTCATGGAAGGCAAGGGCTGCCTGTTCAAGAAATTCGCCGGCGTCGACGTGTTCGACCTGGAGCTGGATGAACTGGATCCGGACAAGCTGGTCGACGCCATCGCCATGCTCGAGCCGACCGTGGGCGGCATCAACCTCGAGGACATCAAGGCGCCGGAGTGCTTCTACATCGAGAAGAAGCTGCGCGAGCGCATGAACATTCCGGTCTTCCACGACGACCAGCACGGCACCGCCATCATCTCGACCGCCGCGCTGCTCAATGCGCTGAAGGTGGTGGGCAAGGACATCGGCCAGATCAAGCTGGTCGCCTCGGGCGCCGGCGCGGCGGCCATCGCCTGCCTCGACATGATGGTGCTGCTGGGCGTGAAGCAGTCGAACATCTACGTCACCGACTCGAAGGGCGTGATCTGGCAGGGCCGCGAAGCGAATATGGAAGCCAACAAGGCGCGCTATGCGCAGGCGACCGATGCCCGTCTTCTTTCCGACATCGTCAAGGATGCCGACGTGTTCCTGGGCTGCTCGACCGCCGGCGTGCTCACCGCCGACATGGTCAAGACCATGGCCGACAAGCCGGTCATCCTGGCCCTGGCCAATCCGGAACCCGAGATCCGTCCTGAGGTGGCCAGGGCCGCGCGTCCGGACGTCATCATCGCCACCGGCCGTTCGGACTACCCGAACCAGGTCAACAACGTGCTGTGCTTCCCTTACATCTTCCGCGGCGCCCTGGACTGCGGCGCGACCCGCATCACCGACGAGATGAAGCTGGCCTGCGTGACCGCGATCGCCGAGCTGGCCGAAGCCGAGGCGAGCGACGTGGTGGCGCTGGCCTACGAAGGCCAGGACCTGACCTTCGGCCCCGAATACATCATCCCGAAGCCGTTCGATCCGCGCCTGCTGGCGGCGATCGCGCCGCGCGTGGCCGAAGCGGCCGCCGCATCCGGCGTGGCGACCCGTCCGATCGAGGACATGGACGCCTACCGCGACAAGCTGGGCCAGATGATCTATCACACCGGTTTCTTCATGAAGCCCGTGTTCAACAAGGCGCGCGCCAACCTGCGCAAGGTGGCCTATGCCGAGGCAAACGAGCCGCGCGTGCTGCGCGCCGTGCAGGCGGTGGTGGACGAGGGGCTGGCCCGGCCGGTGCTGATCGGCGACGAGACCGCGATCGCGCGCGCCGTCAGGCAGGCCGGCCTGCGCCTGCAGGCGGGCGTGGACTACACGGTGATCGCGGCGGAGTCTGACACCACGCTGCAGGGCACGCGCCTGCTGAAGTCGGGCCAGGTCGACGCCCTGATCTGCGGCATGACCGGCAGCTATGACAGCCACCTGGAGCACGTCAGGAACGAGATCGGCGTGGCGCCGGGCGCCGAAGTGCTGGCCGCGATGAACGCGCTGGTGCTCGACAAGCTGACCCTGTTCATCACGGACACCTACGTCAACGAGACGCCGAGCGCGCAGGAACTGGCGGCGATCACCCGCCTGGCGGCCGACGCCCTGCAGCACTTCGGCCTGGAGCCGAAGGCGGCGCTGCTGTCGCACTCCTCGCAGGGTTCGTCCGAGCGTCCGTCGGCGCGCCGCATGCGCGAGGCCCGCGCACTGCTGGCCGAACAGGCACCCAGGCTGGCGGTGGTCGGCGAGATCCACGGCGACGCCGCGCTGTCGCAGGAAATCCGCGACATCTACGGGATCGACGCCGGCTACTCGGGCAGCGCCAACCTGCTGGTGATGCCGTCACTGGACGCGGCCAACATCCTGTTCAATGTGCTCAAGGTCGCCAGCGGCAAGGGCGTGACGGTCGGTCCGATCCTGCTGGGCGCGGCCAAGTCGGTGCACATCCTGAGCCCGAGCGCCACCGTGCGCCGCATCGTCAACATGACCGCGCTGGCGGCGGCGCAGGTCGTCTAAGGCGGTAGTCCTTCCCATCCGGCGGCCCCTTGCGAGGGGCCGTCGCGTTTTTGGCTCCTCCATGATTTCCATGATCGACCTTGCATTGAACTTCGGCCTGGGCGCCTCGCTCGGCATCGCCGGCGGCATGCTGGGCATCGGCGGCGGCCTGATCGCCATCCCGGTGCTGGGCCTGTTGTACGGCATGAACCAGCACCTGGCCCAGGGCACGGCGCTGGTGATGATCGCGCCGAACGTGGCGATCGGCTTCTGGCGCTATCACCAGAAGCACCCGGTCGACCTGCGCTCGGTGGGCGTGGCCGGCCTGTGCTCGATCGGGACCGCATGGCTGGCGGCGCGCTTCGCGGTGGCGATCGACGCCCGGGTGCTGCATTATGCGTTCGCGCTGTTCCTGCTGGCGCTGGCGCTGTATTTCGGCTGGCCGTCGCGGCGCAAGACCGGCGCGCCGCTGCCGCCCGCGAAGGAAGTGCCGCGCCGGCTGATGCCGGCGATCGGCGTCGCCAGCGGCGCGGTGTCGGGCTTCTTCACGATCGGCGGGGGCATGGTGGTGGTGCCGGCGCTGGTGAGCCTGTTCAAGATGCCGCAGACGCGCGCCCAGGGCATGGCGCTGGCGCTGGTGGTGCCGGGCGCCTTCGTGGCGCTGGCCACCTATGGTCACAGCGGCGCGGTCGACTGGCGGGTAGGCCTGCCGCTGGCATTGGGCGGCGTGCTGACCGTGTCGTGGGGCGTGCACCTGGCGCATACCTTGCCGCCACGCCTGTTGCGGGTGGTGTTCAGCACGGTGCTGCTGGCGGCGGCCGTGACGATGCTGGTGACCGGCGGCGCCTGAGCCGCATGGGCCGATTGGTCGGGCTCAGGCCGGCGCGAACTGCGCGGCCAGGAAATCGATGAAGGCGCGCGCCCGCGCCGATTGCCGGCGGCCGCCCGGATAGACCACGTACAGGTCGGCCGCCGGCTGCACGTACTGCGGCAGCACGATGCGCAGGCGGCCGCTGTCGACGTATTTTTTCAAGTCCCACTCCGAACGCACCAGGATGCCGTGGCCGTCCAGCGCCCAGCCGAGGGCGATGTCGCCATCGTTGCTCGACAGCGTGCCCTGCACCTTCACCGAGACATTGCGGCCCTCGTGCACCAGGCGCCACACGCCGTGCGCGTCCTCGTTCTGGCGATGGACGATGCAGCGGTGCCGCGCCAGGTCGGCCAGGCTGCCCGGCGTGCCGTGCTGCTCCAGGTAGCGCGGCGAGGCGCACAGGAAGCGCCGGTTCGACATGATGCGGCGCGCCACCAGGCGCTGGTCGGGCAGTTCGCCGAAGCGGATCGCCAGGTCGATGCCGCCCGCAACCAGGTCGACCGGGCGGTCGGTGACGTCCAGTTGCACCTCCACCTGCGGATAGCGCTGGGCGAAGCTCGAGACCAGCGGCGCGATCGCGGTGCGCCCGAAGCCCAGCGAGGCGTTCACCTTCAGCCGCCCACGCGGCACCGAGCGCGTGCTCGATACCGCTTCTTCCATCTCGCGCAGCTCGGCCAGGATCCGGGTCGCGTAGTGCAGATAGGTTTCGCCTTCCGGCGTCAGGCTGCTGGTGCGGGTGGTGCGGTTGACCAGGCGTACGCCAAGGTGTTGTTCCAGCAGCGCTAGGCGCTTGGTGGCGGCGGGCGGGGTCAGGTCCAGCTCGCGCGCGGCGGCCGACAGGTTGCCGTGGCGCGCCAGCAGGACGAAGAATTCGAGGTGGGAGGCGAGGTCGTTTTTCACCGCAAGTTAAAAATCTAGTGAATCCGGCTCAATCATAACCGGCTTTGAAGCGAATAATCTGGTGGCTCGTTCAACCGCAAGCGAAGGAATACCAGATGAGAATCGTCGAAATCCGCGAAAAGACAGTCCCGATCAGCTCCCCGATCCGCAACGCCTATATCGATTTCAGCAAGATGACGCTGAGCGTGGTCGCCGTGGTGACCGACGTCGTGCGCGACGGGAAGCCGGTGATCGGCTACGGCTTCAATTCCAACGGCCGCTATGGCCAGGGCACCCTGATGCGTGAGCGCTTCATCCCGCGCATCCTCGAAGCCGATCCCGCATCGCTGGTTGACGACACGGGGGACAATCTTGACCCGCACAAGGTGTGGCAGGCGATGTTCACCAACGAGAAGCCGGGCGGCCATGGCGAGCGCTCGGTGGCCATCGGCACCATCGACATGGCGGTATGGGACGCAACCGCCAAGATCGCCGGCAAGCCGCTGTTCCAGCTGCTGGCCGAGCGTTACGGCAACGGCGAGCCGGACCGGAAAGTGTTCGTGTACGCGGCTGGCGGCTATTACTATCCGGGCCAGGACCACGGCAAGCTCAAGGACGAGATGCGCAGCTACCTGGATCGTGGCTACACGGTGGTCAAGAAGAAGATCGGCGGCGCCTCGCTCGACGAAGACCTGCGCCGCATCGATTCGATCCTGAGCGTGCTGGGAGATGGCCAGAAGCTGGCGGTGGACGCCAACGGCCGCTTCGATCTGGACACCGCGATCCGCTACGCCAAGGCGCTGTCGCATTACGATCTGTTCTGGTACGAGGAAGCCGGCGACCCGCTCGACTACGAGCTGCAGGCCACGCTGCGCAACTACTACGACAAGCCGATGGCCACCGGCGAGAACCTGTTCTCCATGCAGGACGCGCGCAACCTGGTCCGCCACGGCGGCATGCGTCCAGACCGCGACTGGCTGCAGTTCGATTGCGCGCTCAGTTACGGCCTGGTGGAGTACCTGCGCACCCTGGACATGCTGCGCCAGCATGGCTGGTCGGCCAGCCGCTGCATTCCGCACGGTGGCCACCAGATGTCGCTGAATATCGCGGCCGGGCTGGGACTGGGCGGCAACGAGTCCTATCCCGACCTGTTCCAGCCTTATGGTGGCTTCCCGGACGGCGTGAAGGTCGAGAATGGATTCATCACGATGCCGGATTTGCCGGGGATCGGCTTCGAAGGCAAGGCCGACCTGATCGCCGAGATGCGGCGGCTTACCGCTTGAGTGGCGAATAGGCCGGCCCTGCCGGCATGCATGCAAGCAGGCCGGCCGCAGGCAAGGCGCAGGTGAGCCGCAGGTCAGCTGTCCTTGTCAAGATAGCGCGCAACCGCCTGGCCCACTTCGGTGGTGTTGGCCGTGCCGCCCATGTCCGGCGTGCGCGGCCCCTCGACCAGGCAACGCTCGATTGCCGCCAGCATGGCGTCGTGCGCGGCGGTATAGGTGGCGTCGCCCTGGCCCAGGAACTCGAGCATCATCGCGCCGGACCAGATCATCGCGATCGGGTTGGCGATGTTCTGGCCGTAGATGTCGGGCGCCGAGCCGTGCACCGGTTCGAACAGGGAAGGGAAGCGCCGCTCCGGATTCAGGTTGGCCGACGGGGCGATGCCGATGGTGCCGGTGCAGGCCGGGCCGAGGTCGGACAGGATGTCGCCGAACAGGTTCGAGGCCACCACCACGTCGAAGCGCTCGGGCGAGATCACGAAGCGCGCGCACAGGATGTCGATGTGGTATTTGTCCCATTTGACGTCGCCATACTGCTGGCCGATGGCGGCCACGCGTTCGTCCCAGTAGGGCATCGAGATCGAGATGCCGTTCGACTTGGTGGCGGCGGTCAGGTGTTTTTTCGGACCGCGCTGGGCCAGGTCGAAGGCGTACTTGAGGATGCGGTCGGTGCCGTGGCGGGTGAAGACCGATTCCTGCAGCACGAATTCGCGCTCGGTCCCTTCGAACATCTTGCCGCCGACCGAGGAGTATTCGCCTTCGGTGTTCTCGCGCACCACGTAGAAGTCGATGTCGCCCGGCTTCTTGTTGGCCAGCGGACAGGGCACGCCGGGCATCAGGCGCACCGGGCGCAGGTTGACGTACTGGTCGAACTCGCGCCGGAACTTGAGCAGCGAGCCCCACAGCGAGACGTGGTCGGGCACCGTGTCGGGCCAGCCGACGGCCCCGAAATAGATGGCTTCGAAGCCGTCGAGCTGCTGGCGCCAGTCGTCCGGCATCATCTTGCCGTGCTGCGCGTAGTAGTCGCAGTCGGCCCAGGCGAAGGTGGTGAAGTCGAGTTTGATCCCGAAGCGGCGGGCGGTGACCTCGAGGGCGCGCAGGCCCTCGGGCATGACTTCCTTGCCGATGCCGTCGCCGGCGATGACTGCGATCTTGTGGGTGTTCATGTGGCGCTCCTGGGTGCTGGATGGATACGATCAGGATAATCCGAAACAAGCTGTTTATAATATGGCTTTCCGTGGCGGCAAGGAACACGATGCGTGAATAATCTGCTGGAAAACGCCGACCTGCGTGTCTTCGTGACCGTCGTACGCAAGGGTTCGTTCGCCCAGGCGGCGGCGGAGCTGGGCATGTCGGCGGCCTATGTCAGCAAGCGCATCGGCGTGCTGGAAGAGGCGCTGGGCGTGCGGCTGTTCCAGCGCACCACGCGCCGCGTCGTTATCACCGAGGAGGGCGAGCAGGCTTTCGGGCGGGCCCAGGCCATCCTGGACAGTCTGGACGAACTGGTCGACGAGGTATCCGAGCGGCGCCGGGAGCCCAGGGGCCGGGTGCGCATGTGCAGCAGCTTCGGTTTCGGGCGCAATGTGGTGGCGCCGGCCATCGCCAAGCTGGTGCGCGCCTATCCGGCGCTGCACATCCGCTTCGAGGTGTTCGACCGCCTGGTCGATCCGGTGGCCGAAGGCTTCGACCTCGACGTGCGCATCGGCGACGAGATCGCGCCGCAGCTGATCGCGCGCCGCCTGATGGCGAACCACCGCATCCTGTGCGCCGCGCCGGACTACCTTGCACGGCACGGCGCGCCGCGCTCATTGCCGGAGCTGTCCGGCCACCAGTGCCTGGTGATCAAGGAGCGCGACCATCCGTTCGGCGTGTGGCGGCTGCGTTCGCGCGCTGGCGAGGAGACGGTGAAGGTCTCGGGTGTGCTGTCGACCAACCATGGCGAGATCGCGCTGCGCTGGGCCCTCGACGGCGCCGGCATCATCCTGCGCTCGCGCTGGCACGCTCAACCCCATCTCGATGCCGGGCGGCTGGTGCAGCTGCTGCCCGACTTCACCCAGGAAGCCAATGTCTGGGCCGTGTATCCCCGGCGGCTGGGCAATTCGGCCAAGGTGCGGGTGTGCGTCGAATTCCTGGAACGCGAGCTGGCGGCGGGGCGGGCACCGGAATAGGGCTTCCACTGGTCGAATCCGCACCGTAACAGGGGTATGTGCACTGCAATAGTGCGCCGCACAAGGGTGTTCCATAGGGTGTTTCTCATCTGGTACGGTTCGATGCGTGGCGTATCGACATTGCGCCGCAACATGAGCGATAATAGCGACCCGAAGCGCACCGTATCCCGTGCGTTTCGCGCATATGCGCCTACCCGGCGCGCCCGCATTCCTGTTACCACACTATCGCAAGGAACATGAACTTCAGCTCTACGCTCGTCGCTATCCCCTGCACGGCCACCCGCCGGACCCTGTCCGTCCGCGTGGCGATCGCTTCCATCGTCGATGCGGCGGTGCGCGGATGAGCCAGTCTGCCATGTTCCCCGGTTCGGCATCGCCGGCCCCGCGCGCGGTCGTGGTCAAGCCGCATTCGCCGCTCGATGACGTCTACGGCATTGCCGTGGGCGTGCTGTTCGTCGTGATCGGCATCGTGCTGCTGCAGGCGGCCCAGCTGATCACCGGCGGCGTGGCCGGCATCGCGCTGCTGTCGTCGTACGTGAGCGGGGTGTCAGTGGGCACCCTGTTCATGATGATCAACGTGCCGTTCTTCCTGTTCGGCTACCTGTTCATGGGCCCGCTCTTTACGCTGAAGTCGCTGGCCGGCAGCGCCCTGATCATGGGCCTGTTGAAAATCATGCCGCACGTGCTGGTGATCGGCCACATCCATCCCGCCGTGGCCGCGCTGGGCGGCGGCACCTTCTGCGGCATGGGCATCCTGGCCATGGCGCGCCACGGTGCAGGCGTCGGCGGCACCGGCATCGTGACTCTGTGGCTGCAAAAGAAATACGGCATCAACGCCGGCCGCACCCAGGTCATGATCGACAGCGTCATCCTGCTGCTGGCCCTTGGCCTGGTCGCCCCGCACCTGGTCGGCTGGTCGGCCGTGAGCGCCGTCGCCATGAGCAGCATGGTAATGGCCTGGCACCGCGCCGGCCGCTACTTCGGCAGCTGACACATCCAATCAGGCTCAGGGTCGAATTCAAACAGGTCGACCCTGCCCCCGGGTTCTATCGGTGGGTGTCGCGGTCGGAAGCGCGCGCGGTTCGGCAGTACGGGCTTGTAGAATTAGTGGCAATTCTATTGTTTGGAGGGTTGCCATGTCGCGGCTATTGCACTGTGTCGTGCTTTACTTCTTGTTCGCGTCATGCCAGGCCGCTGCAGGTCAGCCGCGCGCCTTGCTGATCCAGAATGCGCATGTCGTCAGCCTCGATCCGCAGCAGGGTGAGCGGCGCGATGCGGATGTGCTGGTGCGCGATGGGCGTATCGTTGCCGTTGGGCGCGAGCTCGAGGCGGCGGGGGCGGATCGGATCGATGCGCGCGGGATGATCCTGCTGCCGGGACTGGTCGATACGCATAACCATCTGTGGCTCAGCGCGGCGCGTGGGCAGTTTCGCAATACCCCGAGACCGATTATTTCGCGCTCAAGAAGCGGCTGGGACGGCACTACACGCCGGACGACGTCCGCATCGGCACGTATTTTGGCGCCGTCGAGACCCTGGCGTCGGGCGTCACGACCACCGTCGACTTCTTTCATAACCTGCGCAGTCCGGCGCACCTGGAGGCGGCTGAACGGGCGCTGCTGCAAAGCGGTATCCGCGCGCGGCTGCTGGCCGGCGCGCATGACGATCTTGGGCCGGCTGAAAGCGTCGACCTCGACCTGCTCGCCGCAGCGGCGGCGCGGGCGCGGCCGGCACGGGTCACGCTGGGGCTGGGCTGGCGCGGGGTGGGGGAGGGCAAGGCCGACGTGGCCGCGACCGGCCGCCGCGAGATCGCGGCCGCGCGCAAGCTCGGCTGGCCGGTCTCCGTGCATTCCGGCGGCAAGCGCAATGGCGCCCTGGCCGCCAGCGGCCTGCTGGGCGAGGACGTGCAGATCGTGCATGCCACCGGCGCCACGCCCGCCGAGCTGGCGGCGTTTCGACAGGCCGGCAGCGCGCTGTCGCTGACGCCGGTCACCGAGCAGCGGGTCGGCTACGGCCTGACTGTGCTGGACGACTACGCGGCCGTGGGGCGCATCGGCCTCGGCATCGATGGCACGGCGCTGGCCGGCAGCGCCGACCTGTTCGCCAATATGCGCCTGCTCGCGCTCACCGCGTCCGGCGCCGGCAAGAAGGAAACGGCGGTCGCGCCGCGCCGCATCCTCGAACTGGCGACGATCGAGGCCGCGCGCTCGATCGGCATGGATGACCAGATCGGTTCGATCACGCCCGGCAAGCGCGCCGACCTGATCCTGCTCGATCCCGGCGCCCTGAACATGGCGCTGGCCGGCGATGCCGATCCCTATGCCCTGATCGTGTATTCGGCCACGCCGGCCAACGTCGACACGGTGATCGTCGACGGCGTCGTGCTCAAGCGCGGCGGGCGCCTGCTCGGCGTCGATGTTCCGCGTGTGATGAAAGAAGCGCGCTCCTCGATCGATGCCATCCTCGAACGCGCCGGCGCTCCCCGCTAGAAGGCCTGCGCCGCCGGATTGGCATGCAGCAGCAGCGTGGCGCGCAGGCCCGGGTGGTTGTCTTCCAGCGTCAGGCTGCCGCCGTGCAGGCGCGCCACCGCCGAGACCACGCTCAGGCCCAGGCCCACGCCCGGCGTGCCGCGGCTGGCGTCGACCCGGTAGAAGCGCTCGATCACGCGCGTGCGCTCGTGTTCCGGAATGCCCGGGCCGTTGTCGGCCACCACCACCGCCACCCGCTCGGCGTCCAGGCGGCGCGCGGTGATCGCGATCGCGCCGCGCACCGGCGCGTATTTGAGGGCGTTGTCGACCATATTGCCCAGCGCCTGGGCCAGCAGCACCGGGTCGCCCACCACCCGCAGATCCTCGGGCGCGTCGAAACCCAGGTCGATGTCCTTCAACTCGGCCACCGGGCCGTAGAATTCGGTGACCTCGGCGCCCAGCGCGGCCAGGTCGACCTCGACGAAGCCGCCGCGCCGGCTGCCGCTATCGATCTCGGCGAGGCGCAACAGCGCGTTGAAGATGCCCATCACGCGGTCGACGTCGTCGATGGCGGCGTCGATCTCGGCGAAGGTCTCCTCGCTCGGCGGACGCGCCACCGACAGTTCCTCGAGCCGCGCGCGCAGCTCCGACAACGGCGTGCGCAAGTCGTGCGCGATCGCGTTCGACACATCCTGCACCCCCGTCACCAGGTGCTCGATCTGGTCCAGCATGCGGTTGACGGTGCGGGTGAGCTGCTGCAGCTCGTCGCCGTCGCGCGGCTCCACCAGCCGGTGCGATAGCTTGCCCTCGATGATCGAAGCCGTGGTCTGGCTGATGCGCCGCACCCGTCCCAGCAGCGCGCGCCGGATCAGGACGCCGCCCAGCGCCGCTCCCACCAGCACCGCCAGCGCGCAGCCCAGCAGGCCATAGGCGAACAGGCGCTCGAGCTGCTGGAAGCGATCGAGGTTGCTGGCCACCAGCAGCATGTAGCCGTCTTCCAGCGTCACCCGCACCAGCTCCACGTTGCGCGGCCTGTCGTCGACCCGGATCGTCACCCGGCACAGGCCGTCGCGTTCGGGTACGCCCTCGGGCCACTCCGGCAGGTTGCCGGCCAGCTTGGCGCCGTCGGGCGCCACGAACAGCATGATCTTGCGCACGCCGTCGTTGACGCCATGGACCTGGCTGTCGATCGCCGCCGCCAGCGCCGGCGGCCCCTGGCGTTCGAACAGATTGCGCAGGTGCCGGGCGTCCGACTTGAGCAGCTGGCTGCGCACCTCGCCGATGTTCTTGTGCCAGGCGAACCACAGCGGCGCGGCGAACATCGCCAGCACCAGCAGGGTGACGACGGCGTAGCCGATCGCGATGGTGCGGGCGGAAAAGCTGGGCAGGCGCAGGCTCAAGAGACTTGTCTCACAACTCGACTGTCACGGCTGGTCGGTCAGCATGTAGCCGGCATTGCGCACGGTGCGCAGCAGCGGCGTCGGAAAGCCGGCGTCGATCTTCTGGCGCAGCTTGCTGATGTGGACGTCGATGACGTTGGTCTGCGGGTCGAAGTGGTAATCCCAGACGTTCTCGAGCAGCATGGTGCGCGTCACCACCTGGTTCGCATGGCGCAGCAGGTAAGTCAGCAGCTTGAATTCGCGCGGCTGCAGCGCCACCGGGCGGCCGGCGCGCGTGACGCGGTGCGACAGCATGTCGACCGACAGGTCGCCCAGGCTCATCACGGTTTCCACCGCCTGGCTCTGCGAGCGGCGCAGCAGGGCGTCGAGCCGCGCCAGCAGCTCGCCGAAGGCGAACGGCTTGGTCAGGTAGTCGTCGCCGCCGGCGCGCAGGCCGCGGATGCGGTCGTCCACGCCGTCCAGCGCGGAGAGGATCAGGATCGGTACCCGGTTGCCCTGCTGGCGCAGCGCTTCGACGATGCCCAGCCCGTCGATCCCGCCCGGCAGCATGCGGTCCATGACGATCGCGTCGTAGGGCTCGCTGACGGCATGGTACATGCCGTCGCGGCCATTGTCGGCGTGATCGACCGTATGGCCGGCCTCGGTCAGCCCCTTCTTGACGAAGCGGGCCACGCGTTCATTGTCTTCGACGAGTAGCAGTTTCACGGCAGTCTCAGTGGGAAGCCGGCATTGTATCCGCTGTCTCGGCCTTCGCGGCGTGGGCCACCGGCGGCTTGGCGCGGCCGGCGACCACCACGTAGAACAGCGGAATCATGAAGGTCGCCAGGAAGGTCGCCGTCATCATGCCGCCGATCACGCCGATGCCGAGCGCGTTCTGGGCGCCGGAACCGGCCCCGCTGGCGATCGCCAGCGGCGTCACGCCGAGCATGAAGGCCAGCGAGGTCATGACGATCGGACGCAGGCGCGTCTTCGACGCTTCCAGCGCCGCCTCGACCGCGCCCTTGCCCTGCAACTGCAGCTCGCGCGCGAACTCGGCGATCAGGATCGCGTTCTTGGCCGACAGGCCGATGGTGGTCAGCAGGCCCACCTGGAAGAACACGTCGTTTTCCATGCCGAAGGCGGTGGCCGCCCCCAGCGCACCCAGGACGCCGATCGGCACCACCATGATCACCGAAACCGGAATCGCCCAGCTTTCGTACAGCGCGGCCAGGCACAGGAACACCACCAGGATCGACAGGCCGTACAGCAAGGGCGCCTGGGCCCCGGCCTGGGATTCCTGCAGCGAGATGCCGCTCCACTCGTAGCCGATGCCCTGCGGCAGCTGCTTGCTCAGGCGGTCCATGATCGCCATCGCTTCGCCGGTGCTGTAGCCGGGCGCCGGCTGGCCCACGATCTCGGCCGAGGTCAGCCCGTTATAACGCTGCACCGAAGGCGCGCCCCAGGTCCAGCGCGCGCTCGAGAACGACGAGAACGGGACCATCTCGCCGTCGCGGTTGCGCACGTGGAGCAGGCGGATGTCGTCGGGATTCATGCGGTATTCGGCGTCGGCCTGCACGTAGACGCGCTTGATGCGGTTGTCCGTGTCGAGGAAGTTGTTGACATAGCGCGAACCCCAGGCGGTGGAAAAGCTCGCGTCGACTTCGGTCAGGTCCACGCCCAGCGCCGCCGCCTTCTCGCGGTCGATGTCGATCTTGAACATCGGATTGTCGGACAGGCCGGTGAAGCGCACCCGGGTCAGTGCCGGTTCCCTGGCCGCCAGGGCCAGCAACTGGTCGCGCGCATCGGCCAGCGCCGCCCGCCCCGCGCCGCCGCGGTCCTGCAACTGCATGGTGAAACCCGTCGCCGAGCCCAGGCCGCGGATCGACGGCGGCTCGATCGGCACCACCTGGGCGCCCTGGAAGTCCTTGTAGCGCGCGGCGATGCGCTCGCTCAGGCTCGACACGTGCAGCTCGTCGGCCCCGCGCTCGTCCCATGGACGCAGGCGCACGAACATGCGGCCAACGTTCTGGCCGCGCTGGCCCTGGGCCGAGCCGTTGATGATCATGGTGGCTTCGACCATCGCCTTCTCGTCGCCCAGCAGGTACTGGCTGATCTCTTCCAGCACCTTGCCGGTCGTCTCCTGGGTGGTGCCGGCCGCGGCCTGCACCTGGACGATCATGTAGCCCTGGTCTTCCTTGGGCAGGAAGCCGCCCGGCAGGCGCATGAACAAGGCCAGCACCACGCCGATCATGACCAGGTAGACCACCATCCACAGCGCGCGCCGGCCCAGGATGCGCGACACCGCGCCCAGGTAGCGGTCGCGGGTATTGTCGAAGGAGCGGTTGAACCAGCCGAAGAAGCCTTTCTTTTCGTGGTGGTCCGGATCGACCGGCTTGAGCATGGTGGCGCACAGGGCCGGCGTCAGGCTCAGGGCGATGAACACCGACAGCAGCATCGAGGACACCACGGTCAGCGAGAACTCGCGGTAGATCGCCCCTACGGTGCCGCTCGAGAACGCCACCGGCACGAACACGGCCGACAGCACCAGCGCCACCCCGATCAGCGCGCTGCTGATCTGGCCCATGGCCTTGAGGGTGGCTTCCTTCGGCCCCAGGCCATCTTCCTGCATCACGCGTTCGACGTTCTCGACCACCACGATGGCGTCGTCGACCAGCAGGCCGATCGACAGCACCAGGCCGAACATCGACAGCGTATTGACGGTGAAGCCGAGCGCCGCCATGATGCCGAAGGTCCCGAGCAGCACGATCGGCACCGTGATCGAGGGGATCAGGGTGGCGCGGAAGTTCTGAAGGAACAGGTACATGACCAGGAACACCAGCACGATGCCCTCGATCAGGGTCTTGATCACTTCGTCGATCGACGCCTCGATGAAGGGCGTGACGTCGTTCGGATACACCGTGCGCAGGCCGGGCGGGAAGAATTCGCCCAGCTCGGCCAGGCGCGCGCGCACCGCGACCGCGGTGTCGAGGGCGTTGGCGCCGGGCGCCATCTGAACGCCCAGGCCGGAGGCCGGCTTGCCGTTGTAGCGTACGTCGACGAAGTAGTTTTCGGGCCCCAGTTCGACCCGGGCCACGTCGCCGATGCGCACGCTCGAGCCGTCGGGCTGGACCTTGAGCAGGATACGGCGGAACTCGTCCGGCGTGCGCAGCAGGGTGGCCTGGGTGATGGTGGCGTTCAGGGCCTGGCCCGGCACCGCCGGCGTGGCGCCCAGCTGGCCGCCGGAGATCTGCACGTTCTGGGCGCGGATCGCGTTGGTCACGTCGATCGGCGTGAGCGCATAGCCGGTGAGCTTGACCGGATCGATCCAGATCCGCATCGCATACTGCGTGCCGAACACGTTCAGGTCACCGACGCCGGGAACGCGGCTGATCGGGTCCTGGATGTTGGACGACACGTAGTTCGCGATATCGAACTTGCTCATGCTGTTGTCATCGGACACGAAGGCAGCCACCATCAGGAAGTCGCTGGTCGACTTGGTCACACGCAAGCCGTTCTGCTGGACTTCGGCCGGCAGGCGCGGCACGGCGGCCTGCAACTGGTTCTGCACCTGGACCTGGGCGATGTCGGGATCGGTGCCGGCGGCAAAGGTGAGGGTGGTGGTCGACTGGCCCGTGTCGTCGCTCGAGGAATCCATGTACAGCAGGTTGTCGATCGCGGTCAGCTGCTGTTCGATCACCTGGATGACCGTGTTCTGCATGGTTTCGGCCGAGGCGCCCGGGAAGGTGGCGCGGATCTGCACCGCCGGTGGCTGCACGGCGGGGTATTGCTCGACCGGCATCTGGAACAGGGCGATGCCGCCGCCCAGCATGATCAGGAGCGAAATGACGATCGCGAAGATCGGACGGAAAATGAAGAATCGCGCCATTGCCGCTCAACCTCGCGTCGCGGAGGCGGCTGCGACCGTCGGCGCGGCCGGCGCGGCGGGCCGTGCCCTCACCGTCATGCCCGGCTTGAGCTTCTGGGTGCCGCTGACGATGACGCGTTCGCCTTCCTTCAGGCCATCCTCGACCAGCCAGTGTCCATCGACCAGCGGCCCGGTGCGCACCACGCGCAGCTGGGTCTTGTTGTCGGCGCCGACCAGCATCACGGTGCCGGCGCCCTGCGGGTTGCGCGTCACGGCCTGGGCAGGCACGCGCATCACCGACTGACGCACGCCCTGGCTGACGGCGGCGCGCACGAACATGCCGGGCAACAGCAGGTGGTCGGGATTCGGGAACCGCGCTCGCATGGTCACCGAGCCGGTGGCGGGGTCGACCGTCACGCCACTGAACTCCAGGGTGCCTTCGCGGGCATAGGTACTGCCGTCTTCCAGCGTCAGGACGACCCGGGCGGCACCGTCGCCGCCCATGCGGACCTTGCCGGCCGCGATCTCGCGCCGCAGCTGCAGCCCCTCGACGCTCGACTGCTGCAGGTCGACGTACATTGGATCGATCTGCTGGATGGTGGTCATCAGCGTCGCGGCGCCGCCCTGGACATAAGCGCCCTGGGTCACCGCCGACACGCTGCTGCGGCCGGTGATCGGCGCGCTGACGCTGGTGTAGCCAAGGTTGATGCGCGCGGTTTCGACGGCGGCCCTGGCGGCGGCGACGTCGGCGGCGGCTTCCAGCTGGGCCGCTTCGGCGTTTTCGAATTCCTGCTTGCTGACCGCGTTTTCCTTGACCAGCACCTGGTTGCGCTTGAGCTGGGAGGCGTTGCTGGCCAGGGTGGCCCGGGCCCGCTGCAGCTCGGCCTCGGCGCTGGCCAGCGCGGCGCGGTAGGGCGCCGGATCGATCAGGTACAGCGGATCGCCCGCCTTCACGTCGGCCCCTTCCTTGAACCGGCGCGCCTGCACGATGCCGTCGACCCGGGCCCGGACCTCGGCCAGCAGGAAGGGCGTGGTGCGACCCGGCAGGGCGATGTTCAGCGCCACATCGGACGTGTTCATCGTCAACACGGCCACCTCCGGAACGGTGGGCGCGACGGGTTTCGGGTCTTTGGCGCAGGCGGACAGCAGCAGCGCCGCCAGCACGGCGGCGCCGAGGGCCGGCTGGCGCCGGCGCAAGGAAGTGGTCGAGGGCATGTGATTAAATCCGGATTGCAAGGTTGAGAGCGTTATTGTCCCAACCTTCGATCATGCCCGGCGCAGGCTTAAGAGGGGGTGTGCGAATTATTAATTTTTGTTAATGTTCCCTCGCATACGCCAGAATGACCATGGATGAGCGATAGATGTTCTTGGCGCGCCGATAACGGATGAGCGATAGCCAGTGACCGCATGACCTGCAACGCGCCCTGCACATCCGCCGCAGGCAGGAGGGGGAGTATCCCGCCTTCGCGGCCTGGAGTGGGGGGAGCATGCGCGCCTAGTGTCCGACGGTTTCGCCGCGCGCGAAGGCCAGCAGGTCGGCGTTGAGCCGATCCTTGTGCGTGTCCGTCAAGCCATGCGGCGCCCCGGCGTAGGCAATGAAGGTCGCGTGCGGCACCAGGCGCGCCGAGGCCCGGCCGCCGACGTCGATCGGCACCACCTGGTCGTCGTCGCCGTGGATGATCAGGGTGGGCTTGTCGAACTTCTTGAGGTCATCGCGGAAATCGGTCTCGGAAAACGCAGCGATCGCGTCGTAGGTGTTCTTGTGTCCACCTAACATTCCCTGCAGGAACCACGACTGGATCAGCCCCGGCGATGGCGTGGCGCCCGGCCGGTTATAGCCGTAGAAGGGGCCGGAGGGGATGTCCAGGTAAAGCTGTGCCCGGTTCTCGAGCTGCCCCGCGCGGATGCCGTCGAACACTTCGCGCGGCACGCCGTCGGGGTTGTCGGGCCGCTGCACCATCAGCGGCGGCACCGCACCGATCAGGGCCAGCCGGGCGATGCGGCCGGTGCCGTGGCGGCCGACGTAGCGCGCGACTTCACCGCCGCCGGTCGAGAATCCGACCAGGCAGACATCGTCGAGGTCGAGCAGTTCGAGCAGCTGGGCCAGGTCGTCGGCGTAATGGTCCATATCGTTGCCGTCCCAGGGCTGGCTCGAGCGCATGTGCCCGCGCCGGTCGTGCGCGACCGTGCGGAAACCGTTGTGCGACAGGTGCAGCATCTGCGACTCCCAGCTGTCGGCGCCCAGCGGCCAGCCGTGGCAGAACACGACCGGCCGTCCGCGGCCCCAGTCCTTGTAATAGATGTCGACGCCATCGCGGGTGGTGAAATAGGCCATCGTGTTTCCTTTCGACGTGGTGGGCGGTGGCCCGGCATGGATCAGATGCCGGGCTTCGTCGATTGTTCCGGATCGGCAGGAAGGCGTTGCCGACCGCATCAAGGATCAGAACTGATTGCGCAGTCCAAACACGATATTGCGTCCGCGCAGTGGCGACTGGGCCTTGACGAAGGAGGCGTGGCTATATGCCAGCTCGTCCGTCAGGTTGGTGCCGCTGAGGTAGAGCTCGGTCCAGCGCCCGGCGCCGTGGGGGAAACGGTAAGCCAGGGTCGCGTTGAGCATATTGTAGCCATCGGTGCGCGTCTCCAGCGGCGCCAGCCGGTCCTGGGTGAACTGGCGATAGACTTCGAACCCCGCGGTCAGCGGTCCCCAGTCGCCGTGGTAGCGCGCGCCCAGCCTGGCCGGCGGGATGCGCGGCAGATAGCCTTTCGCGTCGCCAAGCTCGGCATGCACGTAGTCGCCGAAGACGGTGACGCGGGAGGCGGGCGTCAGACGGTAGCTCGCCTGGCCGTCGATGCCGGAAAAACGCGCCTTGCCAGCCGTATAGACAAGGAAATGGTGGGCGACGCCGTTGCGGGTTTCGGTTTCCAGCGCGTGGGCGTACACATAGTCGTCGACCTCCTGGTGGAACAGGCCGACTTCGAACTCGAGCGGTCCTCCGGCTTGACGGAAGGTCAGGTTCAACGCATCCGATTGTTCCAGGACGTCGCCACGGAAAATGCCGGCCTCCCCGAGGATCGGATCGATGAATTCCCAATCGGCCAGCAAACCCAGTTCGTAGCTGTTGGTGGCGAGATTGTTGCCGAAGGCGAACAACTCGCGCACGGTCGGCGCCCGTTCGGTGCGGGCCAGCGACAGGGCGGCCGCGTAGCCGCCGCCAAGATCCCAGGTCGCGCCGACCGAAGCGGAGAGCGGACGATGCTTGCGGTCGGGGTTCCTGCTGACGTGGCCCTCGCGCATGTCCGCTTCGAGCTCCTGGCGCCAGTTCGCACCGTACATCTGCTCGTAGGAGGGGATATATTCGTCCGGCACCCTGATGAAGAACCGCCCCGGAATCGGCACGCCGACCGACCGCCAATCCTTGCGCACGGCGACCTCGACGTCGACGGCGCCGAACGCGCGCCGTTCGCTGAGGAACAGGCCGGTGTTCTCGGTCACGTAGCGCGTATGCCCGTCGAACCCGTAGAAATTGGTCGATGGAACGTGCAGGTCGATGAGATTCAGGCCGCCAAACGTGCCGTCCGTGTATTGCATGCCCACCGTGCCGGACCATCCGAACAGTGGCTCGTGGCTGAGCTCGAGGCGGCCATCCCTGACCTTGTTGGTATAGCGGCTATACAGGATGGGGCCATCGATCTCGTCGTGCTGGTAGTCGGTATGGGAGGCGCGGAACCTGAGGCTGGAAAAACCGGGCAGGGGATCGGCGTAGTCCGCCCGCACGTCCACGCGATCGCTGCGCAGGTCGATCCAGGCCGTGTCCGAGTCGGGATTGTCCAGCGGATTCTGGTAACTGCCATGCCCCGCGCAATGCAGGTCGACCCGCTGCGGATCGACATAGCCGTGCAGGTGGCACACGCCATTCGCATGGCTGTGTCCGGGCAGGCCATATTCGTTGCGCACGCGCGTATAGGCCGCGCCGATATAGCCCTTCTTCGTGATCCACGAACCGCCCACGCTGTAGCTTTCG
This sequence comes from Massilia oculi, assembly GCF_003143515.1. Taxonomy (NCBI): domain Bacteria; kingdom Pseudomonadati; phylum Pseudomonadota; class Betaproteobacteria; order Burkholderiales; family Oxalobacteraceae; genus Massilia; species Massilia oculi. Next base: position 5,164,953 of record NZ_CP029343.1, read on the forward strand.
CTGTCGGCGAAGGAGTCATGCAGCTTGTCCGCACCAAAGGCGGAGGGCACGTCATATTCCCCGGCCTTGCGCCTGGCGCCCTCGGCATGCACGGCGAAGTTGCCGCTGCCGGCGGTGACGCGGCCAACCACGGTCTTTTCATTGTCGCCCGTACCGTAGCGCACCTCGGTGGCGCCGCTGACGCCGCCCTCGGGGACCAGCTTGGGCACCTTGCTGTCGATCAGGTTGATGGCGCCGCCGGTCGCGTTGCCGCCGTAGCGCACGGCCGCCGGCCCACGCTGGACCTCGATGGCGTCGAGCAGCAGTGGATCGGTGGCGATGCCGTGGTCGGGGGAGATCGACGACACGTCGAACAGGTTGGCGCCGTCGCTCAGCACCTCGATGCGCGGCAGGGTCTGGCCGCGGATCACCGGCCGGGCGGCGCCGGCGCCGAAATTGTCGAGGTGGACGCCGGGCAGGCCGGCCAGCGTCTCGCCCAGGGTGCCCATGCGGCGGTGGACGAGTTCCTGGCCCGACAGTGTCTGCACGGGCGTCACGGTCAGTGGCGCGGCGTCGTCGCGGCGGGCGGTGACGACGACGGTGCTGTCGGGTTCCGCGTCCGGCATCGGATCGCGCTCGGCGGCCAGCGGCAGGGCAGGCGCGAGTGCAAGGCAGGCGCCAAGGAGGGGAAGGCATTTCATGGTCATCCTTTCAAATTGATGTCAAACGGTAGGCGGCGCCGAGGCGAGCGCCATTTCTTCCAGATAGATCTGCTCGAGTTCCAGCGCCGAGACCTCGTTCGCGCGCAGCGTGCGCAGCAGGCGGCCGTCGCGCATCAGGCCGATCGTGGTCGCGACCTCGCGCGCGCGGAACAGGTCGTGGGTGGCCATCAGCACCGACGCGCCGGCGTCGCGCTGGCGCAGCAGCAGGCGGTGGAATTCGGCGCTGGCCTGCGGGTCGAGGCCGGACGTCGGCTCGTCCAGCAGCAGGCCGCGCGCCTGGCGCGCAATGGCCAGCGCGATCGCGACCTTCTGGCGCATGCCTTTCGAATAGCCGGCGGCGCGGCGCTCGACTGCGGCGGCGGGTACGCCGGCCTGCTCGAGCCAGCCGCGCAGGCGCGCCGGGCTGCGGTCGGGCACGCCGGCCAGGCCGGCGAAGTAATCCAGGTTTTCCAGGCCGCTCAGCTCTTCGTACAGCGCCACCTGCTCCGGCAGGTAGAGCAGCCGCCGGCGCGCGGCCAGCGGGTCCAGCTGGACGTCGATGCCGTCGACCAGGGCCCGGCCCGAGGTCGGCGCCAGAAAGCCCAGCAGCAGCTTGATGGTGGTGGTCTTGCCGGCGCCGTTGGCGCCGAGCATGCAGAAGATCTCGCCCGGCGCGATGCGCAGGTCGAGATTGTCGAGGGCGCGTTGAGCCCCGAAGGATTTGGACAGCGCTTGTGCGTGCAGCATGGTGGACCTCATTCGGTGAAAGTGGCGTGGCGGCGCAGCCGGCGGGCGGCCGCGAGCAGCAGGGCGGCCATGCCGATGACGATGACGGCGGCGTCGAACAGCAGGGCGCCCAGGCGTTCAGCGGGCGGCGCCTCGCGCAGCATGAAGCGCGGCAGGCCGCGGTCGTAGTCGGCGACGGTGAGCAGGCGGTCCTGCTCCAGGTGGCGCTGCACGAGCTGGCGCACCTCGAGCAGGAAGCCGTGGGCCTGGTCCTGGAAGCGCAGCGCACGGCCTGCGTCGCTCCCGGCCAGCCGCTCCAGCGCATCCTGCAGCGCGATCGCGGGCGACACCAGGCGCAGTCCATCGAGCCAGGCCAGGCGCCGTGCCTGCTGCGCGCGGTAGGGCTGCAACGCCTCCTGGATCAGCCGCTCGCCGCGCTCGACCTCGAGTGCGCGGCGGCGCAGGCCGTCGGGGATGTTGGGCGCGGGTACGCGCTCGGGCACGATCGCGCTGCGCAGTTCCGCGCGCGCCTGCATCGCCACGGCGCGCAGCGCGTTCGTGCGCTCGGCCTGGTTGACCGGCGGCGCGGCCAGGTCGGCCACGCCCAGCGCCAGTGCGGGCAGCAGCACGACCAGACCCAGCCAGGCGGCGAGGCAGCCCAGCGCCGCCTGGGCGGCGTTGCGCGCGACCAGGTTGACGAGCAAGGCAAGCACGAGCCAGAACAGCGCGTACAGCAGCGCCAGGCCGCCGGCCTGGAGCAGCGCCGCCGGCCCGGCCTCGCTCGCGAAGGCCAGGGCCGCCGCCACGATCCCCGCCAGCGGCAGCGCCAGCAGCAGCGCGCGCGCCGCCGCCTTCCCCGCCAGCAGGCGCGCCGGCGCGATCGGCTGCGACAGCAGCCACGGCGCCATGCCGCGCTCGCGCTCGGCCGCGAACAGGTCGAAGCTCCCGGCCAGCACCATGAGGGGCAGCAGCCAGACGATCACGAAGGCCAGGTCGAAGCGGCCGGCGGCCAGCACGGCCGGGTTTTCCATGCCGGCCGTGTGGCGGTCGAAGATCGTATTGCTGGCGACCAAGGGGAAGACCGTCGCCGCCATCGGATAGCCTTCGGCCTGGCCGACCGTCAGCAGCGCCAGCTCGCCCGGCGGCAGGGTGGCGCGCAGCGACATCGCGGTGGCGTACAGCGCGCCGCCGAAGCGCGACTGGTTGTCCGGCGTGACCTGCTCGGCGAGCTGGGTGCGGCGCATGGCATGCGTCGTACGTTCGTCCTCGAGGATGAGCGCGAGCGTGGCCTGGCGTCCCTCGACCCAGGCCGCGCCGTTCCAGGCCGCCCAGGCGCACAGCACGCCGAACAGGAGCCACAGCGGCAGCAGCCAGCGCCCGCGCAGCAGGCGCCGTGCTTCCATGCGGATGATGGTGGAGGTCGCATTCATGCCGCGCCCTCCAGCCGGCGCGCGGCAAGGCGCATCAGCAGCAGCGCGCCCGCCACCCAGCCCGCCAGCGCGGCGAACGGCAGGACCGTGCGCGGCAGCAGCTCCCCCAGGGCCAGCGGCTGCGGCGAGAACGCGATGCCGCGCGTGATCGCCGCCACGTCGGTCGCGTACTCGCGCATGCCCGGCTTGCGGTTGAGCTTGATGTCGCGGTTGAGCGCCTGCACCGTCTGGTAGCGATAGGCCTCGGCCTGGGCCAGGAAGTGGCGGTGGGCCGCCATGTCGGTGCGCGCCAGGCTGGACGATAGCGGGCGCAGGGCCAGCAGCGGCGACAAGGTGCTGCCGGCCAGCGCGAAGCGCGCCTGGGCCGCGTAACCGTCGTACAGCCGGTCGACGTGGCGGTTGTAGATGTCGGCGGTCGCCTTCTCGCCATGCTCGAACAGCAGGCCGGCGTAGTTGATGGGCAGCTCATCGATGTGCTTGACGCGGTAGCGGGCGAGCGTCGCCTTTTCGAATTCGGCGAAGCGCACGTCGCGCGGGCTGTGGCCGTCCGGCCCCTTCATCACTTCTTCGGTCACGGCGGCCTCGAAGGCTTCGGCGCTCGGGGTCGGATGGCGCGCCTCGGCCAGCATGGGCGCCAGCATCGGCGCCAGCACCACGGCCACGATCCAGAATGCCAGGGCGCCGGACAGCGCGCCGCGGCTGCTCGCGCTCCATGCCGAGATGGCCAGCGTGACGCCGAGCACGGCCAGCCAGTACAGGCCATGGGCGGCCAGCATCAGGCCGAGGGCCGCGAAGTGGGCGGCGCTCCAGGCCGGGACCGTGGCCAGCGCCGCCAGCACGCCGACCAGCGCCAGCAGTAGCATCAGGGCCGCGGCGTACGCGCCGAAGCGGCCCAGCACCAGCTGCCAGGGCGTGGCGCCGGCGCCGATTTCCTGCAAGGCCAGCTGGCGCGCACGCTCGCCGGAAAAGACGCCGAAGGCGGCGAACACGATTGTCAGCGGCACCAGCACCTGCAGCGCGAAGGCCGGACTGAAGCCGCCGAAACGGCCCAGCGCGGCGCCGCCGTCCGTGGTCCTGAAGCGGCTGGCATTCTGCACGTGGCCTTCGAGCTTGACGCTCGACCCGACGTGATCGGTCAGGCCCGGGTCGAGCACCGCCAGCGGCGCCGCCGGCTTGTAGACGTAGCGCCCGAAGTGGGCCGCGCCATGCGGATTGGCCTCGCCCTGGGCCTCCCATACCGCTTCCTCGGCCACGGTGTCGTGGATGCGTGCGGCTTCCAGGCGCCGGGTGTCCAGCGCCGCATCGAACAGGGCGAGCGCGCTCAGGGCCAGCACCAGCAGGCCGAGCAGGCGCAGGCGGCGCTCGCGCGCCAGCGACCTCCACTGCTGGCGCGCGATCAGCGGCAGGGGTGACATACCGGCGTTCATCAGTAGCTCCCGCGCACGCTCAGCAGCACGCTGCGCGGGTCGCCGTAGATGTTATAGGTGTTCAAGCCGCCCACGCGCGCCCAGTAGGTGCGGTCGAACACGTTGCTGACGGCGAGCGTAACGGCCAGGCGGCGGTCCAGCGCATAGCCCAGCTGCGCATTGGCGACCGCGTAGCCGCCCTGTTCGCGCGGGCCGGGGACGCCGGCGCCCAGCAGCGCGCTGCTGGCGGTCACGCCGCCGCCGCCGAACAGGCCGCGCATCCAGGCCGGCTGCCAGCGCGCGTACAGCTTCAGGCTGTGCTTGGGTTCGAAGGTCGACCATTCGGCGCCTTCCAGGGTCGGATGGGCGCCGTATTCGGTACGCAGGAAGGTGTAGCCGGCCGTCAGGTTGAGCTCGGGAAGCGGCCGGCCGCCGATGTCGAACTCGACGCCGCGCACCTTGACCTCGCCGGCGGGGACGTAGACGTCGATGACGTCGGTGGCCAGCGCGCGGTTGCGGTCGCGCGCATTGAACACGGCGGCCGAAGCGTTCAGGCGGCCGTCCAGGAACACACCCTTGGCGCCCAGTTCCACCTGGCTGCCCACGCGCGGCTCGAGCGTGCGGCGCTGGGCGTCCATCTGCGACTGCGGGAAGAAGATGTCGGCGTAGGAGACGTAGGCATTGACGTCCGGCGCGATATGCCACAGCAGGGCGGCCGACGGCGTGACTTCGCCGCGTTCGCGGGTGGTGGCGACGAAGTCGGTCTCCGGTGACGGCGCGATATTGCGGTTCTCGTTGCGGTAGTTGGAGCTGCGCGCGCCCAGCGCCAGCGTGAACGGGTCGGCCAGCGACAGGCGGGCCTGGGCATAGGCGCCGCTCTGGGTCACGCGGTTGGCGCTGCCGCGGGTGAAGCTGCCGGTCGGCTCGGGCACGCTGTCGGGATCGAAGATGTCGACGTTCGGTACCGCCGCATGGGTGACCGCCAGGTTGTCGGACTCGCGCCGGTCGAAGTTGTAGCCCACCGCCAGGCCATGGCGGCGGCCGAACAGCGAGAACGGGCCGCTGGCGAACAGGTCGGCCGCCTCGCGTTCGAAATCCATCCCGGCCATGCGGCGCGCATAGGTGGCGGTGCCCGTCGCGCGGTTCACGCCCGTGCTCGGGTAGCCGTCCTTGTAGAACTTGTCGACGCTGCGGCGTACCAGGCGGGCGCGCACTTCCCAGCCGGCGCCGAGCTTGTGGGCCAGGTCGAGTTCAGCCTGGCTGGTGGCCCACGACATGCGGTTCCAGGATGGATAGACGTGGGTCTCGCGCGGCGCGTCGATGAAGGCGCCGTCGCTCCAGGCCGGCAAGCCCATGGTGGTCGAGTCGAGATCGTCGACCTGGCGCGTGAACGCGATCCCCAGGGTGGTGCCGCGCGCCAGGTCGGCATCCAGCGCCAGGTAGCCCAGCCATTTGCGGTCGTGGGTGACGTCGTGGAAGTAGTCGCGGTCCTGGAAGGCGCCCACTGCGCGGGCGCGCAGCGTGCCGGCGGCGTCGAGCGGCCCGCCGGCGTCGATCTCGACCCGGCGGTTGTCGTGGGAGCCGAGGCTGACGGCGCCCGAGAACAGCGGCTCGCGGCTGCCGCGCTTGCGCACGAAGTTGATCACGCCGCCCGGCTGGCCGGCGCCGGCGGTCACGCCCGATGGGCCGCGCAGCACCTCGACCCGCTCGTAGACCGCCAGCTCGAATTCCTGCTGGCCGCTGCCGGCCTGGCTGGCGGGGATGCCGTCATAGCTCAGCTCCATCGCATGGCCACGCGCGCGGAAGTCGGGATTGGCGCCGTCGAAGGGCATCACGCTCACCCCCGGCGCCTGCTGCATCAGGTCGCCCAGGGTGAACAGGTTCTGGTCGCGGATCCGTTCGGCGCTGAACACGGTGGCCGATTGCGGGATGTCGATCAGGCGCTGCGGCGTCTTGCCGCCGACCGTGGCGTGCGATGGCGCATACGGTTCTTCCAGGCTGGCGTTGACGACGACCTGCGGCATGTCCTGGGCGACTGCGTGGGCGGCGAGCGCGGCGCCAAGGCACAGGCCCATGAGCTTGCGGCGCGGCCCAGGGCGGCATGCGGTATCGGAAGGGTTCTTCATTGTACTTTCCTCGAGGCGTGCGGCGGCCTCGTCCCGCGTTGAGCGGGACGCGGCAACGCCGCTGGTTGATGCAACGGCGTTGCGAATTCAGGCGCGCGGCAAGGCCGGGCGCGGGCCCGCACGGCCGGTACCGGCGTGCGGATGGAGAGCGATGGTCATGGCGTGGCGCCGATCCGGTTCAGGGTCACGGCGGCGTCCTGCGCAAAAGCGCCGGCAACCGACCGGACCGGGATGTGAGGACGCGCGGGCGCATGCAGCGGCGCCAGGCGGACTTCAGGTGCAGCGACGGATCAGGCGAACGGAGGCGCGCGCGAGCGGAACGCCAGCGCGGGAGCGGCCTCGAAGCCGCGCGCCAGGAAGGTGTGGTGGACGTTGCCGGCCGCCACGGACGGCGGTGGCGGGATGGAACAGGTGGGCAGGGCAGCCGCGAACTGGGCCGCGGCGACGCACAGGTCGCAATCGTGGGCCGCGAATTCGGTGCTGTCGCCCGTCGCTTCCTGCGCCGCGGCGGCGATCGCCGCCGGCGCCAGGTGGCTGACCGCATGCGACAGCGTGGCCTGCTGGGTCAGCAGCAGGAACAGCATCAGCAGCAGTGACAAGGGGCGGCGCACGGTCCGGATCAGCCTGGGCGAGAAGTGAAAAACGGTCGCGGATGGATAGCGACGAATAGGGGCTTGCAGTATAAACCAGAGTCTTCTGGAAACATTAATCTTTTTTGCATAAACGGCGTGATATTGACCCGTTTCATTGACCCTTTCATTAACCCGTTTCTTACTGTGGCGAAGGGGCCACGGTCGATATTGAACAGGCGCCGCTGGAGTTCTCGCAGGGCAACTATTCACGTAAAATCGCCTGGTTACACATTCCCTACAAATTCGCATAGATGCCATTGCCAACTGTCCGGAACCTGCCCCGTGTCCTGGTGCCCCGCGGACTCGCCGGCTACATGGCGCTTGCCACTTCCGTCCTGTGCGGCGTCCTCACCATCATCCTGGTCGCCCTGGTCCAGAACCAGGCGCGTGACCACGTGCGCGAAAGCATTGGCTTCGGCCTGGGCGAGCTGGCCCGGCAGGCCGCGGACAAGCTCGACCGCGGCATGTACGAACGCTACCGTGAAGTGAGCCTGCTGGCGCGCCGCATCGCCGACCTGGGGCCGCAGGCGACGCTGGAATCGCAGCGCCGCCTGCTCGACGACGCCCATCGCAGCTATGGCTACTACAGCTGGATGGGCATCGCGAACCTGGACGGCGAGGTCGAGGTGGCGGCGCGCGGCCTGCTGGAAGGCGCCAACGTCGCGGCCCGGCCGTGGTTCACGAACGCCCTGGCCGGCATCCACATCGGCGACGTGCACGAGGCGCTGCTGCTGGCCAAGCTACTGCCTTCGGTAAACGGCGAGCCGCAGCGCTTCGTCGACGTCGCGTTCCCGGTCGAGGCCCCCGATGGCCAGACGCGCGCGGTGCTGGGCGCCCACCTGTCGTGGCAGTGGGCGCACGACGTCGAGCGCTCGGTGATCGAGCCGATCCAGCAGGGTCGCCAGGTGGATGCCCTGATCGTCGACACCAAGGGCCTGGTCCTGCTCGGACCGCCCGGCCTGCAGGGCACAACGATCGATACAGCCAGCCTGCGCCGCGCGCGGGGCGAGCGCGGCATCGGCTACGTGCTGGAGCGCTGGACCGACGGCAAGGAATACCTGGTCGGCTACAGCCAGACCGGCGGCTATGCCGACTATCCCGGCCTGGGCTGGACCGTGCTGCTGCGCCAGGAGTCGGACAATGCCCATGCGCCGGTGCACCGGCTCGGCCGGTATGCGCTGTGGACCGGCGTGGGCTTGGCGGTGCTGTTCTCGATCGCCGGCGCCCTGGTGGCGAACTGGATCACCCATCCGATCAAGAACCTGCAGGCCTACGCCGACCGCATCCGCCGCGGCGGCGCCGCGCCGCTGGTGCCGGACGCGCATTCCTACGACGAGGTGCGCAGCCTGGCCAGCGCCCTGAACACGCTGCTGGCCGACCTGGTGCGGCGCGGCCGCGAGCTGGAAGAGCTCAACCGCACGCTGGAACAGCGGGTGACCGACCGCACCCAGGAACTGGCGAGCGCGCTGGCCATCGTCCAGCAGAACGCGCAGCACATCAACACCATCATCGAAACCGCCCACGACGCCTTCATCGGCATGGACCTGGACGGCATCGTCACCGACTGGAACACCCAGGCCGAGCGCATGTTCGGCTGGCGTCGCCACGAGGCGATCGGACGTCCGCTGGCCGAGCTGGTGCTGCCGCAGCGCTACCATGACTCGCTGCGGCGCGCCATCGTCGAGTTCCGCACCACCGGCCATACCAGCGCCCTGAACCGGCGCGTCGAGCGCATCGTGCGCACGCGCCAGGGCGAGGAATTCGCGATCGAGATGACGGCCGGCATCGCCGGCATCGGCGAGCGCAGCTTCTTCAGCATCTTCCTGCACGATATCTCGCTCAGGAAGCGCGTCGAGCAGATGAAGAACGAGCTGGTGGCCACCGTGTCGCACGAGCTGCGCACGCCGCTGACCTCGATGCGCGCCTCGCTGTCGCTGTTGAAGAGCGGCGCGGCCGGGCCGATCGACGGCGAGGTCGAGGAACTGGTCGAGATCGCGCACCGCCACTGCGAGCGCCTGGTGCGGCTGGTGAGCGATATGCTGGACGTGGAAAAGATCGAATCGGGGCGCCTGTCGGGCCATCCCAGGCCGCAGCCCCTGATGCCGATCATCGAGGACGCGCTGGGCGCGATGCGGGTCCAGGCCCAGGATGCCCAGGTCGCGCTGCGCAGCGCCTGCGAAGCGGGCCTGGAACGGTTGGCGGCCGAGGTCGACCGCGACCGCATCACCCAGGTCCTGATGAACCTGCTGTCGAATGCGCTCAAGTATTCGCCGCCGCAGGGCGCGGTCGAGGTGATGCTGGCGCGCAGCAGCCGCGGCCTGCGCGTCACCGTGGCCGACCGCGGGCCGGGCATCCCGCCCGCGTTCCGCGCGCGCATCTTCCAGCGCTTCTCCCAGGCGGATGCCGGCGCGGACCGCAAGACCAGCTCCGGACTGGGGCTGGCGATCAGCCGCCAGATCATGGTCGAGCATGGCGGGGATCTGTGGTTCGAGGACCGCGAGGGCGGCGGCGCCTGCTTCCACGTCGAGCTGCCGCTGACGGCGGCATCGCAGCGCGCGTTAGCCGCCTGAGCGTTTCAGCCTGACTGTCAGGCGGCTTCCTGGTCGGCCGTCCACACGGCAAGCTCGTAGCCGTCGGGGTCGATGAAATGGAAGCGCCGCCCGCCGGGGAAGGAGAAAGTTTCCTTGCTGATGAGGGCGCCGGCGTCGACGACCCGGCGCAGGGTTGCTTCGAGCTCGTTCGAATACAGGATCACCAGCGGCCCGCCTGCGCGCACCGGTCCGTCGGTCGTGAAGCCGCCCGCCAGGCGGCCATCGCGAAATTCGGTATAGCCGGGACCATAGTCGGTGAAGGTCCAGCCGAACACCTGGCCATAGAACGCCTTGCTGCGCGCGATGTCGGCGACGGCGAATTCGATGTTGTCGATCTGGTGGTGGTTGCCCTGTGTGCCCATGGACGTCTTTCGAAAGTGAGGTGGAGACGCGATCTTACGCCAGCTCGCCGCTCACCCGTCGAGCAAGCCCGCCGCCGCCTCCACCAGCGCCTCGGGACTGAAGGGCTTGACCATGTAATGATCGGCCCCCGCGGCCAGCCCGGCCGCGACGTCGCTCTGCTGGCCGCAGGCCGACAGCAGCATGATCTTCATGCGGGCAGTCGCAGGCAGCCCCTTCAGCTTGCGGCACAGTTCCAGGCCGCTGATGCCTTCGCCCAGCCAGACGTCCAGGATCAGGAGGTCGGGCACCGCTTCGGCCAGCCGCGCCAGCGCGGCCTCGGCGCTGGAGGCCTGCGTCACCTCGCCCAGCGCGCGCAGGGTCAGGCGGATCAGGAGGCGCAGGTCGGGCTGGTCGTCGACGACGAGGATGCTGCGGGTCGTCAAGAGGCCTCCGGGTCGGCGGGCACGCCGTCGCGCGGCAGCCAGAAGGTCACCTGGGTGCCGTCTCCCGGATTCGAGGCGATCTCCACCTGGCCGCAGTGGACGGCCACGATCTCGCGCACGATGGTCATGCCCAGGCCATTGCCCGGCACGTCGGGCAGGGCGCCGGCGCGCCAGAAGGCCTCGTACACCTGGGTGCGCTGCTCTGGCGTCATGCCGACGCCACGGTCGCTGACGGTCACGGCAACGCCCGGGCGGTCGTTGCGCGCCGCATCCGCGATGCCGATCTCGACCTGGCTGTCCGGCGCCGAATAGGCCAGGGCGTTGGCCACGATATTGGCCAGCGCCTGCTGCACGCGCTGCGGGTCGGCCTGGACCTGTGGCAGGGCCGGGGCCGGGCGCAGCACGATGCGGGCCGACTGCGCCGGGTCCTCGATCCCGGCTTTCACCTTCTCCATTACCTGGGCGAGATCGAGCGGCGCCGGGTGCATCTGGTCCGAACCGCCCGAATCGATGCGCGCAAGGTCGAGCATCTGGTTCACCAGGCCGACCATGCGGGTGGCCTGGCGGTGGATGATGTCGATCAGCTCGCGCCCGGTGGCGGCGTCGAAGTCGCGCTTGAGCAGCAGTTCGGAAAAGCCGAGGATGCTGGCCATCGGCGTGCGCAGCTCGTGGCTGGCAGTGCGGAAGTAATCGTGGCGGCGCCGGTTGGCGGCGCGTACCCGTTCCTGCTCGGCGCGGTGCCAGGCCACGTCGCGCACCGTGGCCACCAGGTAGGCCTGGCCGTCGAGCCGCATCTCGGCGATCGAGACTTCGGCCGCGAAGGTGCTGCCGTCCATGCGCCGGCCCGTGCCCTCGTGGCGCGCCACCGCCTTCGGCTGGATGCCGATCAGGGCGCCCGACGGCTGTCCGGCCAGCACCTGGCAGGGGGCGCCGAACATGCGCTCGGCGGCCGGGTTGCAGGACTGGATCGTGCCGGCCGCGTCGAACAGCAGCACGCCGTCCGGCAGGTGCTCGAGCAGGGCGCGCATGGTCTGGGCACTGCGCCGCTCGCGCTCGGCCATGGCCTGCAGTTCGAGGGCGGCGACTTCGCCCGCGACGATGCCGGCCAGGTCGCGCAGCATCGTGCGTTCATCGGGGCCGAACTCGCGCGGCACGCGGTCGATGATGCACAGGGTGCCGACGCGCGCGCCGTCGCCGATCTCGATCGGCGAGCCGGCGTAGAAGCGGACCCCGGCATCGCCCAGGACCAGCGGATTGTTCGCGAAACGGGCGTCCTCGCAGGCGTCGCGCACCACCATCACGTCGTCCTGCAGGATCGCGTGGGCGCAGAACGAGGACGGGCGCGGCGTTTCCGTCAGCGCCATGCCGACCCGCGACTTGAACCACTGGCGGTCGGCGTCGATCAGGCTGACCAGCGCGGTCGGCACGCCGAACAGGCGCGCGGCCAGGCGCGTGATGCGGTCGAAGCGCTCGTCGGGCGGCGAATCCAGCAGGTCGAGGTCGATCAGGACCTGCATGCGGCGCGCCTCGTCGGCGGGCAGCGGGGCGGAATCAGGGAGTGTCTCGTTCATGTTCATTGGCGTGCGTTGGCGCGAGTTGGCTGTCCTGGCCCTGCTCAGCCTGTCGCCGGCAGCCGCGCGGTGACGGCCGCGCGCAGGGCCGCGAGCGGGGCCGGCTTGGTGAGGTAGGGTACGTCCTCGGGCAGGCCCATGGCCAGCACCATCGGTTTGTCCATGCCGCTGACGACTACCAGCGGCAGGCTGGCGGTGGCAGGATTGCTGCGCAGGGTGCGGATCATGCCGAAGCCGTCCAGGCCGGGCATGTGCAGGTCGCTCACCAGGATGTCGGGCCGCGCCTCGCCGATCCGGATCAGCGCCTCGATGCCGTTGCTGGCCTTGCGCACCGCGAGGTCCAGGCCCCAGGTCGAGATCTCCAGCTCGTACAGGCGCAGCAGGATGGCGTCGTCGTCGACGATCAGGACGCTGCGTGTGCAGGGGGCTGGCGCGATCGGGCGCGCCGCGGCGATCGGACGGGGTACGCCGGCCAGTGCGGCGCGGCGTTCTGACAGCAGGCGCTCGACCGACTCGACGGCGATGCGGCGATGGCCGCCCGCCGTCTTCCAGGCCTGCAGCGTGCCGTTCTCGACCCACATCTGCACCGTACGGTGCGATACGCCGATCCGGTCGGCGGCCTGCCTCGTCGTGCAAAAGGCGGCGCGGTCGAATGTGCGTTCCTCGGTGACTTGCTGATCGACGGTTTTCATATTTACTGATTTTACTGTTTCGCATTTGCCTGTCAAGGGCAAACCACAGGGAGATCAAATTACCACTGAGCAAATGATTGGAACGCAATACCGGTGTGGCGCGGGCGGTACACCGGCCCCCGGAAGGCTTATCCCGCGCCTTCGTCGGTGAACGCGGGCGGCAGGTACAGTGTGACTTCCGTACCCACGCCCAGCTGCGATTCGAGCGTGATCTGGCCGCCGTGCAGGTCGACGATTTCCTTGAGGATGGTCATGCCCAGGCCGCTGCCGGACACGCTCGAATCGCGATCGACGCGGTAGAAGGCGTCGAACACCTGAGCCTGCTGCTGGGGCGTCATGCCCAGACCCTGGTCGCGCACCCGGACCGCGACCATGAGCCGCCCGTCGCGCCGTTCCAGGCGCGCCTGGACCGTGATCGGCGTGCCGGGGGCCGAATACTTGATGCTGTTGCTGACGATATTGGTCAGCGCCTGCTGCATCTTTTGGGCGTCGGCCGCCAGCGGCGGCAGGTCGGGCGCGAGATCGGTGCGCACGCGGTGGGACTGCCCCAGGCCTTCCAGGCAGGCCAGGGTCTGTTCCACCAGCGGGGGCAGGGCGACCGCGGCGAGCTTGAGTTCGGCCGCGCCCCCGGCCTCGATGCGCGCCAGGTCGAGCAGCTGGTTGACCAGGTCGACCAGGCGCCCCGATTCGCGGTGGATGATCTCGACCAGCTCGCGCTGGGTGGCAGGATCGAAGTCGCGCTTGAGCAGCAGCTCGGAAAAGCCCAGCACGCTCGACATCGGCGTACGCAGCTCATGGGTGGCGGTGGCGAAGTGGTGGCGCCGCCGCTCGTCGGTGGCGCGCGCGCGTTCCTCCTGGGCGCGGCGCTGGGTGATGTCGCGCACGGTGACGGCGAACTTGGGCCGCGCGGCCCAGGCCATGCGGCAGTACGAGAACTCGACCGGGAAGCGGCTGCCGTCCAGGCGCCGCGCGCCGGTCTCGTAGGGGCAGCCCTCGAGCAGCAGGCCGGCGCGGCGCCGCGCGACCAGGTCTTCGTCCAGCAGTTCGCCCAGCGGGCGGCCGGCCAGCATGGCGCCGCTGGCGCCGAAGATCTTCTCGGCGGCCGGATTGGCGGCGACGATCACGCCGTGCACATCGAGCATCAGGATGCCGTCCGGCAGGTGGGACACCAGGGCCTTTTCCCAGCCTTCCGGCGCGGGACGGCCGGCTGGCCGCGAACGCAGCTCGTCGCCGGCGATCGCCGCCAGGTCGCGTAGGGTCGCCATCTGGTCCTGGTCGAACTGGCGCACCTGGCTGTCGATCACGCACAGGGCGCCGACCCGGCTGCCGTCGGGCGCGGCCAGCGGGATGCCGGCATAGAAGCGCACGCGCGGCTCGCCCAGCACGAAGGGATTGGCGGCGAAGCGCGGGTCATGTCGCGCATCTTCGATCACCAGGCCTTCGGAGTGCTGGATGGTGTGGGTGCAGAACGAGGTGGCGCGCGACGTTTCGTGCAGGTCGATGCCGACCCGCGACTTGAACCACTGGCGCTCTGCGTCGACCAGGGCGACCAGCGAGATCGGCACGCCGAGCAGGCGGCAGGCGAGACGGGTGATGCGGTCGAAGCGTTCTTCGGATGGGGTGTCGAGCAGTTGCAGCTCGTGCAGGGCCCGGACGCGCGCGGCGTCGGGCTGGGGGTCAAGCAAGGCGGTGCGAACGGTCTTGTGCGGCTCGTGTCGCATTCTTCTTGTTCCTGTCTAAGTCTCCATGGCCTGGTCGCCTGCGCCGAGGATCTGTTCGACCTTGGCGCGCAGTTCGGGAAAACGCACCGGTTTGGAGAATACCGGTATGTCGGACGGCAATCCCATCGAGGCGATCGTTGCCCGGTCCAGCCCGCTGATGACGATGATCGCCATCTTGCCATAACGCGGATCGGCACGTAGCGTGCGTACCATGCGGAAACCATCCATGCCGGGCATGTTCAAGTCGCTGATCAACAGGTCGGGCCTGGCCTCGCCGATCCGGATCAGGGCGTCGAAACCGTCGCGCGCCTTGATCAGCTCGGCATCCAGGCCCCAGCCGGAGATTTCCAGCTCATACAGGCGCAGCAGGGCGGCGTCGTCGTCGGCCATCACGATCCGGCGCGCCGAGGAGGGCTCCCTCGCTGCGGCCGGCTGGTTGGCGGCCGCGCCGCCCGTCACCGCCTGGTTGCGCTGGGCCACCAGCCGGTGCACCGAAGAGAGCAGGATGCGGCGGTGGCCGCCCGCCGTCTTCCACGCCTGCAGCACGCCGCCCTCGACCCACAGTTGCACCGTGCGGTGAGAGACGCCGAGCAGGCTGGCGGCCTCCTTGGTCGAACAGACTTCGGAGGAAGCGGGATCTGGCTGCGCCGGCGGTGAACTGCTGTGCGATTTCATGGATTCAGGTGTGCATATGGTTAAGTGCCCTGCAAGCAAGGCCGGCAAAAACACGCGGAGTACGCTTGCCGGATGGGCAAGCATGCGAAACGGGCATCATACAGGCTACCGGCATGCGCACAAATACGCACGGGCAAGTCAACAATCTATCAAATTCTCACAATTTGCGATAGTGAAACGCGATAATCCGTTTCCTTATTGTAACTTGCGGTGGCAAAGTTATGCAGCACAATTGAAATTATTGCACCTTGACCGATACCGTGACGCTGCCGGTCGCCCCGGGCGCCAGGGTGCCGCTGACCCCCACTCGACCTTGCCGGTAGCGCCGACTTCGGGCTTGCTCGCCACCGTGCACGACAGTCCGGCCGGCATCGCGCCGCAACTGCTGTCCACATAGGTCGTATAGGCCGGGGTCGGGTCGCTCACCTTCAGGTTGTTGAGCGTGGTGGTGCCGGTATTCTCGAAAGTGATGGTGTAGGTGATGGTGTTGCCGGGCAGGGCGGCGGACCTGTCGGCCGCCTTGGTCAGCTTGAAATCGTCGCAGGTCTGGCAGATGCCTTCCACGGTCACCACCATTTCGCCCAGGCCGATGCCCAGCAGCTTGAGCAGCGGATCGACCACGCCGGACAGGATCGGGGCAATCAGCGGCGACACGGTCTTGGTCACCAGGGTCACCACCAGCGGCTGGACCACGCCCTGCAGCAGGCCCAGGCCCGGCATGTCGCGGAACTTCAGGTTGGTCACCAGGCTGTTGGCGGCATTGGTCACGAATACCGTGCTGCTGCTGACGGTGCGGGTCTGCGGGAAGCTGCCGCTCATGGTGACGCTGGTCGAGAACGGCGCCTGGCCGCGCACGATGCTCTTGACGTCGAGCGGCACGTTGACCGCGGCCAGGCCCAGCGCGAGCGTCGCCTGCAGGTTGCCGATGTTGCCGTAGTCGACGTCCGAGTCCTGGATCGTGCGCGAGCGGTTGAAGAACACGCTGTCGTCGATCTTGCCGATGTACAGGTCGGCCACGCCCGGCGCCACCTGCAGGGTGACGGCCTTGGTGGCGGCGTCCACGGCCGCCAGGCTGCCCTGGCCGCGCGCGACGTCGGCATACACGTCGAGCTTGCCGATCGCGATCGAGGCGCTCTGCAGCAGCCCGAGGCCGACCAGGGTGTTGGTGACCGGGGCCAGCGTGACCAGGTCGAGCTTGAGCTTGATGCGCACCGCGGCCGAATAGAAGGTTGAGCCGGTCGGGCCGCATACGTATGACGGCGGCTCGATCACCTGGGCGTACAGCTGCACGCTGTTGACGATGCCGGCGGCGCCGAGGACGCCGCCCGAGATGCCGACCGGGACCGGCGTGGTGAGCACGTTGCGGCGGTTGTACAGCTGGATCAGGCCGGTGAACATGTCGAGCGCGTTGACGGTGCTGGCGCCCAGCGAGCCGGTATCGGCCGTGATCTTGAGCAGGTCGCCCAGGCGCACGGTGGCGCCGGCGCCGTTCAGCTGCGAGGCCAGGCCGGACAGGGCGGTGGCCAGCTGCGGCTTGGCTTCGGCCTGCGCCTCGACCGACAGCGCGTTCGCGATCTGGGCCAGCGTGATGTTCGCGCCCAGCACCTGCGAAGGGCTGGACAGGTTCAATTGCGTCTGCAGTACCTTCAGGAAGTTGAGCAGGTTCAGGTTGCCGCCGGCCAGCGCGTTCCAGTCGTGCGCATTGAGCGAGACGCCGGTGCCGAGCAGGCCGCCCAGCAGGGGACCGAGCAGGGCGCTCTTGTTGGTGTCGACGCTGGCCAGGCGCGGGCCGGCGGTGATGCAGGCGCCGGTGGCGGTGCATTCTGCGCGCGCCGGCAGTGCGCTGGCCAGGCACAGGACCACCAGCAGGGCACGCAGCCAGGTGAAGCTCACGAATCGCGAAGTCATGTCTTTTTCCTCGTTCTTGTTACTTGAGCAGATCGCCGGACAGCAGGCCCTGCAGGGTATTTTCGTCGAATTTCATGCGCATCCGCACATAGGCGCCCTTGGCGGTGGCGTCGGCGCCGGCCAGGTCGCGCTCGGCGAAGCCCATGAAGTTGTAGCCGGCCGAGACCCACATGTTCTTCCTGAGCTGGTAGCCCGCTTCCAGGCCCGCCGCGTACTGGCGGCCGCGGGTGTCGCGGTCGAGCAGCATCTGGGCGGTGGCGCCGACGTCCCAGTCTTCGTTGATCTCGTGCGTCACGCGGCCGGCCACCAGGTGGCTCACCGTGCGGGTCGACAGGCCGTTCGAGCGGTCCAGCGCGACCTTGGCGGCGTAGCGCGCGCTGACCACGGTGTCGCGGCGCAGCTGCCAGTTGGCGTTCATCGACACCGCGTGCACGGCGCGCTTGAGGTTGGCCGGGCCGTCGTCGCGTTCCAGCTTGTACTCGTACTTGGCCAGGCCGGTCACGCCGATCGATTCCAGGGCGCGGTAAGCGACGCCGCTCTGCAGCAGCTCGGTCAGGCGCAGCGTGGTGCCGGCGCCCTTCGAGCGGGTCGCGGCCAGGGTGTTCTTGCCCAGGAAGGTCCAGCTCTCGTCGATCTTGTAGGCCAGGCCCAGGGTCGACAGCAGGCCGTCGCTGTCTTCGCCATGGCGCAGTTCGAGGCGCGCGTTGCCGGTCCAGGTCGGATGGCGGCTCACTTCGATGGCGCCGGTCAGGGCGATCGCCTCGTTGTCGCGGGCGCCCGAAATGACCTTGACGCGTTCGACGCTGGTGTTGGCGCGCACGCCTTCGCCTAGGGTCCACAGGTTGCGCAGGCCGAGGGCCGCCTCGGCCTGGCGCTCGCCGAGCAGAGTGCCGGCCGGCGAGGTGCCGCCGGCACGGTATTCGGTGAACACGCGGCCGTCCTGCATGTAGTCGCTGTCGACGCCGAACACGGTGGCGCTGCGCTGCTGGCCCTGGTTCAGCGCATAGGTCGAGCCCAGGCTGCTGATCAGTTCATGGCGGCCGTAGACGCGGCTGCCGCCGGCGAAGCGGTAGTCGCCACCCAGGGCCACCATGCGGCGGCCGCTGTCACGGATGTCCTGCTCGCCTTCCAGGAACACGCCGGCCTGCGGCAGGCCCGGGATCTGGGTGGCGATCTTGGCGCGCACGCTGGTCAGGTCCGGCTGGGCCAGCACGACGTTCGCGCCGGCCGATTCGCGGGCATGGCGCACGCCCAGTTCGACCTGCACGCCGTTGTCGAAGGTGTAGCCGCCGAACAGCTGCACGCCATTGCGCTCGGCCTCGGTTTCCAGGTCGGCGGTGTGCAGGGCTTCCAGGCCGATGCTGGCGCGCTCGGTGACGCGGTAGCGCACGGTGGCGCCGCCTTCGGTGCGGCCCTTCGGCAGCGACGACGATGGGTTGTCGAAGTTGGCGTCGGCGCGGCCGGCGAACAGGCGGCTTTCCAGCTTGCCGTCGGTGCGGGTGGCGTCCAGGCGGGCGGCGCGGCCCTTCTGGTCGGCCTTTTCCATTTGCGCGGCTTCGACGATCACGGTCGTCTTGTCGTCCGGGGTCACGCTGGCGTTGACGCTCACCAGGCGGGTCGGGGCGGCCGGGTTGCGGTCTTCCACGGCGCTGCCGCCGACTTCGACCATCTCGCCGATCTTGTACTGGACGGCGATACCGCCGACCCAGAAGCGCGGGTGGCCCTGGTCGACTTCATAGCTGATGCGCAGGCTGATCGGGTTCATGTCCGGGTCCAGGCTCGGCACCGGGGCGCGCAGCAGGATGCGGCCGGTCAGCGGGTCGATGTCGTAGTCGGCGTAGCGCGCCAGCAGGCGGCGCGACAGCATCAGGCCGGTCTGGTTGCGGTCGCGCACGACGATCTCGACGCGCTCGCTGTTGATGACCATCAGGCCGCCGCCGGTCAGGAACGGGCCCGAGGTGCCGTTGGCGGCGATCTCTTCGACCATCTGGCGCGTGGTGTCGTAGCTGGCGAAGGCGTCGAAGGTCAGGTTGCCGACTTCCGAATGGGTGCGCAGGCCCGTCAGGTTGCGGTTGTAGGCGCCCAGGTTGCGCGCCGGCGTCACGCCTGGCGGCACGTAGTCGCCGTACATCACGTAGGAGCGGTCGCGGTCGGCGCGCAGGTAGAGGCGGCTGGTCGACTGGGCTTCGAAGCCGCGGCGCGCGTCGTCGCCGTAGGTCGGGTAGTAGGCCAGCGGATCGATGTCGCGGAACAGCTTGGGCTCGGTTTCCTTGTCCGAATCGTAGGCCATGGTCAAGAGGGTGTCTTCGCCCACCTGGCCCTTGGCGAACATGGCGGCGCGGGCGCCGGCGGCCAGGCCGTTGCCGCTGGCGTTACCGCTGCGACGCTCGGCCATGTGGCGCAGCTTGTCCTCGAAGCCGTCGAAATCGCGCAGCGGGTTGGCGGTGTTGCCGCGCACCCGGTTCAGGCTGATGGAGCCTTCGACGACACCCGCCGCGACCAGCGGACGCAGGTCGGGCACGAAGCGCAGCGCGCCCCTGGCCTGCAGCAGGCCGCTGGCGGCCAGCAGGCGGGCTTCGCCGGCTTCCTTCGGTGCGCGCAGCGAGAATTCGGCGCTGCCGCCTTCGACGAACACCTGGTAGCCGGGCTCGCGCGGGTCGAGGTCGGTCGTGTCCCACTGGCCGGCGCTCGCGTCCAGGGTGACCGGGGTGCGCTCGACGACGGGCACGCCGTCGGCGTCTTCCAGGCTCACGGCGATCAGTACCGGCTGCTTCCCATCGGCCGGTGCCGCCTCGGTCTGCGGCTTGATACGCAGACGCGCCAGCTTGCCCGGCACCACGACGCCGATGCGCTGGCTGCCGCGGGCGTTGCCGAAGGCATCCTTCTGGGAGATTTCCAGCTCGTTGCGGCCAGGGCGCAGGGCGACGCCGACGTATTCGTAGACGTCGAGCTGGCGGTCGGCGACGGTGCTCTGCTGGCCGACGTGGCTGTCGTCGACTTCCACGCCGTTGACGGTGAGGGTGAAGCTGTTGCCGGCGGCGCCCTTGATGCGCACCATCGCCTGGCCGTAGGGCAGGACGGCGCCGTCTTCCAGGCCGATGAAGGCCAGCTGGTTGTCCATTGTCGCCAGGTCGAGGTCTTCGATTTTCGTGATCGTGACGGTTTTTTCCGGCATGGCCAGTTCGGAAGCGGCCTGCAGTTCGGCGCGCAGGCGCTCGGCGCGGCCCTTGACCGCGGCGCGCAGCTCGTCGGAGCAGGCGTCCAGCGCGAAATCGGCGCGCGCCAGCTCGCCGTCCTTCAGGTCGACGAACCGGCTGCCGGCGTCGCCCGCGTTGCGGTTCGACAGGATGGCCAGCTGGCTGCCCGCCGGCAGGGTGGTGACGTCGACCTTGGCCACGTGGGTGCGCGGGGTGACGCCGGCGAAGCTGTAGCGGCCTTCTGCATCGGTCTGCGCGAAGTTGCCGTCTTCCAGCCAGATGCGCACGTCGGGCACGCCCGGCTCGTCCTGGTCGCGCAGGCCGTTGGCGTTGCAGTCGGCAAACACGGCGCCCACGATGTGGCCCTTGTCGCTGAAGATGCCGGCTTCGACCTTCACCTTGGCGGCGGCCACGGTGCTGGTCAGGACCAGGGGCGCGGCGCTGGTGGCGTGGGCGCGGTTGATGCCGTCGCCCTGCAGCGCGCCGGCGCCGATGCGTACGCGGTAGCGCAGCAAGCGGTTCGAGCGGCGCGGCACGTCGCCCACATTGATCACCAGTTGCGGGCCGCGGTTGGCGAACTTGCCGTCGAACGGCGCGTTATCCAGGCGCATCGAGCCCTGCACGTAGCTGAAACCGGCCGGCAGGTCGTCGATGACGGTAACGCCGCTCAAGGCCTCGTCGGCGGTATTGAACACGCGCACGGTGTAGTCCAGCACTTCCCCGACTTCGGCCACGGCGCGCGAGGCGTTCTTTTGCAGGTACAGCGTGCCCGGGATCGGGTCGAGCGGGACGTCGATGGTGACCACGCCGAGGGCGGCGCTGACGGTGAACTCGCCGCCGAACGAGCCGTACAGGTTGGTCTCGCGGTTGCCCGGCAGCTGGCCCGGCGAAGTCTTGGATGGGAAGCCATAGTTGTTGGGTGGGGTGACCTTCAGGCGGTACAGGCTCGGGGCGACCAGCGGGAAGTGGTACATGCCGTTGCCGTCGGTGACGACGGTGCTCGGCAAGCGGGTTGCGGCGTCGACGTCGAACACGATCGCCGGGGCGCCCGGATTGCCGCCGTTGCCTTCGCCGGTGACGTCGATCAGGGTCACGGTGGCGCCGGCAACCGGCTCGTTGCTGACGCTGTCGTAGACGATGCCGACCGGGTCGACCAGGATGTCGGTCGAGATCGCGCCGTTGCCGCAGCCGGCGACGCTGGCGGTGAGGGTGTCGTCGGGCATGACCTCGAGCATGCCGTCGCCGATGTCATTGTCGTCGCCGTCCTCGTCCCGCGCACGGTCCATGGTCATGGGGGTGATGCGGAACAGGCCGCTGTCGGCCGCGGTTTCGCTGGCCATGAATGACTGGCTGTCGCCGGTCTTTTTCGAGGAAATGGTGACGCGGATGTCTTCGGCCCGTGCCGGGTTGGCGTTGCAGCCGGCGGCCGCGATCTGCACGAACAGCTGGCCGTTGGCGCGGGTGGCGCGCGCGACGGTCGAGAAGGCGGCCGAGGTGAAATAGGTGATGGTGTCGGTCTGCTGCGCGCGCACCGTGTTCGATTCGACGGCGCCGGTGCCGCCGCCCGGCTGGGCGAAGCTGGCGCTGGCCTTGTTGACGATGGCGGCTCCCGCGTCGCCGCACAGCAGCAGGGTGGTGACCAGGCAGAAGAAGACGAAGTGTCGGAGCTGAGTGACCATGGCGCGGGAGTCGGAAAGAGAATTCGAGATGCGGCGTCCGAAGACGCCGCGCTTGCTGGATGAAGGAACGCTTACGGGTTGATCTTGACGCCGAAATTCAGCGTGTTCGACTCGTTCGGGTTCAGGTTGAAGCCGGTGGCAGACACGGTGGTGACGACGCCCGCGTTGAGCGGCGCCAGGATCGAGCCGAGCACGGTCTGGGCGGCGGCGCCGGTGTGGTACGTGGTGTTGGCCGGCACGTTGTCGGTGATGACCACGGCGTTGATCGTGGTCAGGCCCTTGTTGGTGGCGACGATCTGGTAGCGGATGCACGCGCCCGGCGCGGCGGTGATCGGGTCCTTGGTGAACACGCCTTCCGGGGTGCCGTTGCAGTCGGCGTCCAGGGCCTGGGTCTTGACCAGTTCCAGCAGCGAGTCGCCGGCGACGACGGTCACGGCTTCGTGGATGCGGTCCGAGATGGCGCCGTTGGTGGTCGACTGCGCGCGGAACCAGATGTCGGTGGTGCCCGGGGTCGCGCCCGCGGCCGGGGTGACTTCCGCGGTGACCTTGACGTTGGCGCCGGCGGCGACGGTGGCGTTGGTGATCACCTGGCCGTTGGCGTCCTTGAACACGACGGTCCAGCCGGCCGGCAGCGGGGCGCCGCCGAAGTTGACATCGGTGCTGGCTGCCAGCGCGAAGGTGTCGGGGCTGCCGCCGGTGTTGTTCAGGTAGATGACGAACGAGGTCATGGTGCCGGCGGTGGTGAGCTTGGTCTCGATGGCGGCCGCTTCCGGACCCTGGCCGTTGCCCGGCGCAGTCGGGCCGAAGGCGTTGGCGGTGATGTCCATGAGGGCGCCGGCGCCGACGGTGGTGGTGTCGGTGCTGGTGGCGCTGACGCTGCCGTTGAAGCCGCTGGTAGCCTTCACTTGCATGGTGTTGGTGGTGCCGGTGGTCGCCCCTGCCGCCAGGGTGGCGACGGCCACGAAGCTGTAGGTGGCGCCCGGGGCCAGCTGGCCGGTCGAGGTGATCGGGGTGGCGTTGTCGGCCGCGCCGTTGCCGTCGGCGTCCAGATAGAACACCACGCCGGTCAGGGCCAGGGCGCCGCTGTTGGTCTGGCTGAGCGCGAAGGTATCCGGACCGTTGCCGGTGTTGGTCACGCTGTGGGCGAACACCACCTGGGTCCCGGCCGCGCCGCTCTTGGCGGTGCCGTTGTTGATGTTCAGGCTCGCCACTTGCTGGACGGTGGTGGTGACCACGTTCGACTGGACGGTCTTGGTGCCGGTCGAGTCGGTATAAGTGGCGCTGGCCTGGTTGGTGATCAGGGTGCCGGCGGCGGTCGGGGCTGCGCTGGCGTTGGCGACGGCCAGCAGCGAGGCTGCGGCGACGAGCGTGAGACGGGTTTTCATGGCTTCTTCCTTCTTGTCAGACGGGAAATGAATCGGGTTTGTACTGCGATTGAACCGGGTAAAAACGAAATAAAATTATCAAAAAAACAACTATATGAACGGAATTCGGGCGTCAGGGCTTTCCTCCCTTATTTGCTTGCCAATTTGGGGGCGCTGCCGATCGAGATCACTTTCATGCGTGAGCTGACGGTGACTGCCTGGCCGGGCGCGAGATCGCCCAGGTTCCAGCGCAGGAAGCGGTATTCGGAGGCAGGCACCCGCTCGACGACGCGCAGGCCCTTGCGCATGACTTCACGGGTCAGGGGCAGGGGGGCGAAGTTCCTCCCGTCGAGGCTGGCCTGGACCGCCTTCGGCGCCGCGCTGCCAGCCAGGTAGCTCATCGCGCCTTCGGGAACTGGCAGGGTCGCGGCCACCGCCTGGGCCACGGCCTTGCCCTGGTTCTGGTAGGTGATCTGGTATTCGATGGTGTCGCCGATTTCGGCTTCGAGTGCCGGCACCAGTTTCTCGCCGCCCTTGTCCTGGGCAACGACCTGGAAGGCCTGCAGACGCACGTCGACGGCCTGGGTATCGGCCGCGAATACTTTGGTGCCTGCCAGCACGATGGTCCAGAACAGCAGGATATTCAGGATACGGATGGTCATGGAATTCCTTTGAATCAGACGGTGGATTGGAGAAGTCATCATGGTTTCGGTTTTACTGGTTTGGTCGATGAGCCGAATTCTATCGGATTTACCGATTTGCTCAAGAAAAATATTTCGTATTTGCAGATTTTGATGTTTTTAGGAAACGAACTGGGAGATGGATAGTGGATACCTCGTAGCAACTCCGCATGGATGATGGACCGGTTGGCATCAGTGTTGCTCAGCAACAACGACATATGTTCTGTTTTTCAATCTTCTGACTTTGCTGAATTTACTGTGGGCATTTTTTGGCGCATGATGGTTTCCATGCCTCCTGTGGCGCCGCGCTCCGCGTCGCCCTCACCTTTAACCTGTGGATATATGGAAACCATCTACCTGGAATCACCCGACGCCCTTCAGGACCTGCGCGCGATCTATTCGGCGCTCGACGGCGCCCAGGCCATCATCGAATTCGATATAAATGGCAATATCCTGCGCGCCAATGACAACTTCCTGGCCGTGACCGGCTACACCGACGACGAGTTGACGGGCCGGCATCATTCGATGTTCTGCCAGCGCGACCTGATCGACTCGCCGGCCTACTTGCGCTTCTGGCAAGACCTGGCCGCCGGAAAGACCGACCGCGCCGAGTACAAGCGCATTGCCAAGGGCGGGCGAGAGTTCTGGATCAATGCCTCCTACAATCCGGTCAAGGACGCCAGCGGCCGCGTGTGCAAGATCATCAAGTTCGCCACCGACATCACGCTGGAAAAACTCCGCGCCGCCGAGACCTCGGGTCTGGTGGCGGCGATCGGCAAGGCCCAGGCCGTGGTCGAATTCGACATGAACGGCATCCTGCTGGACGCCAACGCCAATTTCCTCGACCTGCTCGACTACGCGCTGGAAGACGTGCGCGGCGAGCACCACCGTGTGTTCTGCGACGACGAATATGCCGCCAGCGCGGCCTATCGTCGCTTCTGGGGCAAGCTCAACCGCGGCGAATTCGACGCCGGCCGCTACAAGCGCCATGGCAACAACGGCAAGACGGTGTGGATCCAGGCCACCTACAACCCGATCTTCGACGCCGACGGCAAGCCGGTGAAGGTGGTCAAGTTCGCCACCGACATCACCGAGCAGGTGATGCTGGAGCACGCCGCCGTCGCGCGCGCCGAATCCGAACGCCAGAAGGTCGACACACTGCTCGAGCAGGTTGCGCGCGCCTCGCGCGGCGACCTGACCGGCTCGATCGACACCAGCGGCGACGAGCCGCTCGACCAGCTGGCGCGCGGCGTCATGAAGATGATCGGCGACCTGCGCTCCGTGATCGGCGACGCCGTCGACGCCGCCGGCAAGCTCAACGACTCTTCGCGCGCGATCGCCGACCGTTCGAACACGGTCGCCGCCAGCGCCCAGGCGCTGGGCGCCACGGTGGAGCAGATGAACGCCTCGGTCGACGGCCTGACCGCCTCGATCAACACCATCGCGCGCAGCACCCAGGAAGCCAATGCCCTGGCCCAGAACACCCGCGACGAGGCCGAGATCGGCGCCAGGGCGATCGCCCGCTCGATCGAGGCGATGGCGATGATCAACCAGTCGTCCGAAGACATCGGCGAGATCGTGAAGGTGATCGGCGAGATCGCCGGCCAGACCAATATGCTGGCCTTCAATGCCGCGATCGAGGCGGCGCGCGCCGGCGAGCACGGCCTGGGCTTCTCGGTGGTGGCCGACGAGGTCAGGAAGCTCGCTGAACGCTCTTCGCAGGCGACCAAGGAAATCTCGAAACTGATCAATGAATCGGTGCGCCGCGTGGCCCAGGGCAGCGAGATCTCGCGACAGGCGAGCGAAGCCTTCGACCGCATCACCACGGGCGTGGGCAAGACCTCGCTGGCGATCGCCGAGATCTCGGACAGCGCCAGCGAGCAGTCGCTGACGGCCAAGGAAGTGAGCGCCGCGATTCTCTACATCGCCCAGGAAACCGAGCGATCGGCGGGTTCCTGCGACAGCATCGCGCGTTCGACCGAGGGCCTGAACGAACACGCCGGACACCTGAACGCCACCGTGGCCCGCTTCGTGGTGTAAAAGAGCGATATGGGACTGAGCGACATGGAACTGAGCGACGACAAGCTGGACACCATCATCGGCCTGGTGCGCCGGCACACCGGCATCGCCATGGGCCGGCACAAGCGCGTGCTGCTGCAGGGGCGGCTGCAGCCGCGCCTGCGTGCGCTGGGGCTCGACAGCTATGGCGCCTACATCGCGCGCCTCGACCACGACCGCCAGGAAGTCGTGTCGTTCATCAATTCGGTGACCACCAACGATACCGCCTTCTTCCGCACTCCGGCCGTGTGGCGCTGGCTGGAACGCGAGTTCCTGCCCGAGTGGGCCGCGCGCGCCGAGGATGCGCCGCTGCGCATCTGGTCGGCCGCCGCCGCCACCGGCGAGGAAGCGTATTCGCTGGCCATGACCTGCCTCGAGGCGCGCCGCAACTTCCCTGGCCTGCGCTTCGAGATCCTGGCCACCGACATCTCGACCGAGGCCCTGGCCACGGCGCGCGCCGCCATGTACCGCGGGCGCAGCGTGGAGCGTTTCGAGCGCGACCACCCGGAACTGTTCCGCAAATACCTGCGCCCGGTGGGCGAGGCGTTCCGCGTCGCCGGCGAGGTGTCGCAGTACGTCGAGTTCGGCGAACACAACCTGCTGCAGCGGCCCCCGCGTGTGGCCGGCTTCGACCTGGTCATGCTGCGCAACGTGCTGATCTACTTCGACGCACAGGCCCAGCAGCGGGTGCTGGCCGGCGCCCGCGCATCGATGCGGCGCGAGGCGCGCCTGGTCCTCGGCGAACAGGAATCCATCACCCGGCTGGACACGGACTTCGTGTTCGAGCAGGCCCACGTCTACCGTATCGGGGATTGAACACACCATGAACACGCACAGCATGAACCACACGTCCCACGTCCTGACTGGCCAGATGCAGATCGGCCAGGGCGAGCAGGTCCTCACCGCGCTGCTCGGTTCCTGCGTCGGGATCGGCATTATCTGGCGCAAGCAGCGCCGCTGCGGCCTGGCGCACTGCTTCCTGCCCGAGGGCATCGAGACGGGCGAAGACTCGGCGCGCTACGTCAGCGCCGCGGTGCCGCGCCTGCTGGCGGCGATGGGCGTGCGGCGCGAGCAGTACGACGAGGTGGACGTGGTGATCGCCGGCGGCGCGCGCATGCTGAACCTGCGCACCCACGACGGCGCGGTGGGCGCCCGCAACATCGCGGCGGCGCGCTCGCAGATTTCGCTGCGCGGCCTGCAGGTGGCGTTCCAGGACGTCGGCGGCTCGCAGGGACGGCGCCTGTCGATCGACTGCGACCGCCAGACTTTCAGCGTGGTGCGCATCCAATCCGCGCAGCGCGAGCAGATGGTGGCGGCATGAACGCGCTGGACGACATGCACGCCGACGCGCGCGCCGCGGTGGCCGCGATCGATGCGCAGCAGGCCGCCGCCGCGCGCGTGCTGCGCGAGGCGGCCGGCATGGAAGTGGTGGGCACCTTCTTCCTGGCCGGCCAGGAATTCGCGCTGCCGGCCGACCATGTGCGCGAAGTGGTGGGCATGCCTGAGCGGATCACCCCGATTCCGCTGTCGCCGGCCTGCCTGGAAGGCATCTTCACCCTGCGCGGCGCCGCCATCCCGCTCCTGAACCTGGGCCGCATCTTCGATCCGGCGGCGCCCGCCGCCTCGAGCGGGCAACGGATCGCGATCGTCGACGTCGACGACATCCAGGTCGGCCTGGTGTTCGACGCCACCGGCGAAGTGCTGCGCGTGCGCCCCGAACAGCGTGCCGGGCTGCGCTGGAGCGAGGGCCAGCAACCGGGCGTGGTCGCGGGCGCGATCACGCTGGAAGACGGCGCGCGCATCGTCCAGATGCTCGATGCCGCGCATCTGGTGCGCATCGATAACGTGCCCCAGGTGCGGGCCCACGCCAGCGTCGCGCGCGAAGCCTGGCGCATGCGCTTCCTGCGCCAGGCCCAGGGCCGCAAGTGCATCTCGTTCACCGTGGGCGCTCTGCGCTTCGCGCTGGCGATGGAGGCGATCCAGGAAATCATGCGCTTGCCGCCGCTGCAGCCGTCGGTGATGCTGGGCCGCCTGTGCAAGGGCTGGCTCAACCTGCGCGGCGCGCCGGTCGGCGTGGTCGACTTCGGCGCGCTGCTGCAGTGCGCGCCTTCTGCCTGCGATCCGGACGATGCGCGGGTGCTGGTGGTGCGCATCGGCGACGAGCAGCTGGGCCTTCTGGTCGACGCGGTGGACGACATCCGGCCCTACTTCGACAGCGACATCCTGCCGATCCCGATGCTGGGCACGGCGCGCGGCGCCATGTACCGCGGCTGCCTGCCCAATGCGGAGCTGGGCGACAGCCTGTTCCTGGCGCATGAGGCGCTGTTCTCGGATGCCGAGGTGGCCGAGATCTGCGCTGGCCACCGCCGCCTGTACGCGGCCGAAGCCGGCGCGGCGCGCGCGGCCGAGAAGAAAGTGGGCGCGCGTCGCGTCTACCTGGCGTTCTCGCTCGACACCGGCTGGGCGGCCGACATCGGCCAGGTGCGCGAGATCGTCGATTTCGACGGTCCCGTCACCCGTCCGCCCGGCATGCCGGACTGCGTGCTCGGCATGATGCAGGTGCGCCAGCAGATGGTGTGCGTGATCGACCTGCGCACCCTGTACGGCATGGCGCCGCTCGAGGACCGCTCCGGTTGCCGCATCCTGGTGCTGGAGCACGAGGGCGAGCGTTTCGGCCTGGTGGTCGACCGCGTGGACACCATCCTGTCGCTGCCCGACAGCCAGCGCCGTCCTTCGCCGCAGCTGCTGCGCGTGAACGGACCCGAGGACATGCGGCGCGACGCCGCCGAAGTGCTCGAGGTGCCGGGCGAGGACGGGCGCATGGATGGGCAGGAGCGTGTGCTTACCTTGCTGGACAAGGAGCGCTTCCTGGCGACCCTACGTCAGTCTCTCCAGCAGCGCCTGTAACTGCTGCGCATCGTAGGGCTTCGGCAGCAGCGCCAGCGCCGAATCGGCACCGGCCTCGCCCGATGCGTGGCTGGCGCCGCTCACGAACGCGATGCGCGTGCGCGGCGATCTTTCCCTGATCGCGCGCGCCAGCTCCGCGCCACCCATGCCCGGCAACTGCAGGTCGGTCAGCACGATGTCCGGCCGCTGATCCAGCAGCGCCAACGCCGTTTCGGCGCTGGCCGCCTCCAGCACCTCATACCCCATGATGCGCATCAGTTCCGCGGCGTTCTCGCGGATGTCGTCCTCGTCTTCCACCAGCAGCACGCGTGCCTTCGAGCCGGCCGGCGCGGCGGCGCCGGGCGATGGCTGCAGGGCCGCGTTCTTCTGCTGCTGGTTCGCCAGCACATGGCGGATCTTGCGCGCCAGCGCGTCGCGTGTATACGGCTTGCCGAGCAGTTCGACGCCCGGATCGAGGCGGCCGCCGTGCACGATCGCGTTCTCGGTATAGCCCGAGGTGAACAGCACCGCGACGTTCGGCAGGCGCGCGCGCGTCTTCCTGGCCAGCTCCGGGCTGCGTAAGGGGCCCGGCATGACGACGTCGGTGAACAGCAGGTCGACGTGGATGCCGCTGTCAATCACGGTCAGGGCCGAGGCGGCGTCGTTGGCGCGCAGCACCCGGTAGCCCAGGTCGGCCAGCATGTCGACCACGGTCAGGCGCACCTGCTCGTCGTCCTCGACCACCAGCACGGTCTCGTGGCCGCCGGTCGCCGGCTGGGCCAAATGCTCGGCGGCGTGGTCCTCGGCCTGCAGCGAGCGCGGTAGGTAGATCTTGACCGTGGTGCCTTCGCCGACCTCGCTGTAGATCTTGACGTGGCCGCCGGATTGCTTGACCAGGCCGTACACCATCGACAGGCCGAGGCCCGTGCCCTTGCCCTCGGGCTTGGTCGAGAAGAAGGGCTCGAAGGCCTGGTCGATGACTTCCTGCGGCATGCCGCTGCCGGTGTCGCTGACGGCCAGCAGCACGTACTGGCCGGGAGCGACCTCGGGGTGGGCGGCGCAGTAGCCGGCGTCCAGCGCGGCGTTGGCGACTTCGAGGGTCAGCCTGCCGGCGCCGTCCATGGCGTCGCGCGCATTGATCGCCAGGTTCAGGATCGCGTTCTCGAGCTGGGCCGGATCGACCTCGGTGGTCCACAGGCCGCCCGAGATCACCATCTCGACATCGATCTCCTCGCCCAGGGCGCGCCGCATCATGTCTTCCATGCTGCCCAGCAGGCGACCGATCTTGACCGCCTTCGGCTCGAGCGGCTGGCGGCGCGCGAACGACAGCAGCGAGCTGGCCAGCTTGGCGCCGCGCTCGACGCCGCTCATGGCGTTCTGGACGCGCTTCCTGATCTCGGGCAGGCCGTCGGCGCGGCGCGCGATCAGTTGCAGGTTGCCGCCGATGACTTGCAGCAGATTATTGAAGTCGTGCGCGACGCCACCGGTCAGCTTGCCGATGGTTTCCATCTTCTGCGCCTGCTGCAGCGCGGCCTCGGTGCGCCGCATGGCTTCCATCTGGGCCAGGTCGGTGCTGATGTCGCGGCCGACCGCGTGGATGTACTGGTCGTCGGGCGAGGCGGTCCAGGACAGGTTGCACCAGCTGCCGTTCTTGCGCCGATAGCGGTTCTCGAAGCGGTACACCTGGCCGCCCAGGCGCAGCGCCTCGATCTGGCGCGTGGTGGGTTCGCGGTCGTCCGGGTGCACCAGGTCGAGCAGCGGCGTGGCGAGCACCTCGGATTCAAGCCAGCCAAGGATGGTCGTGAAGGCCGGGTTTACGGCGGACAAGACTCCCTGCAGGTCGGCCACCAGCATGATGTCCTTCGACAGCCGCCACATGCGGTCACGCTCGGCCGTGCGGCGCCCGACCCGTTCCTCGAGCGTGGCGTTGACGGCGGCC
Source organism: Massilia oculi (assembly GCF_003143515.1). NCBI lineage: Bacteria > Pseudomonadati > Pseudomonadota > Betaproteobacteria > Burkholderiales > Oxalobacteraceae > Massilia > Massilia oculi. The sequence goes on from NZ_CP029343.1 coordinate 5,195,699, forward strand.
AGCGCCTCGCTGGCGCGCTTCTGTTCCTCGATGTCGATGCTGCTGCCGATCCACAGGGCGCCGTCGCCGGCCTCGCCCGGCGAACGCCGCGCGCGCACCAGGTGCCAGCGGTATTCGCCGTCGTGGCGGCGCAGCCGGATCTCGGCGTCGAGCGGGGCGCTGGAGGCCACGCTGGCGTCCCACAGCGCGCGGAAGCGGGCCACGTCGTCCGGATGCACCAGCGGGCCCCAGCCATGGCCCAGCATGGCCAGGGGCGCGGCGCCGGCGCTGGCATATTCGTGCACGCGGTCGTTGATCCATTCGACGCTGCCGTCCTCGCGCGCGGCCCAGACATGGTTGGGCATGGCCTGGGCGAAGGTGCGCAAGCGCGCCTCGCTGGCGCGCAGCGCGCGCTCGGCGACCGCGCGCTCGGTGACGTCGTTGCCCTCGACGAAAGTGGCGAACACGGCGCCGTTGGCGTCCTTCAGCGGTTGCAGCACGAAGTCGATGAAGGTGCGTACCGGCGCGTCCAGGCCTGGATTGCGCAGCGTGATTTCCACGCCCTCGGCGCGGAAGGTCGTGCCGTCGGCGAAGCAGCGGTCGAGCACCTCGACGATGCCGCGCTCGGCCAGTTCCGGCACCGCGTGCGCCACCGGCATGCCGAGCAGGGGACGGTGGCCGGTCAGCGCGCGGTAGGCGTCGTTGGCCAGGGCGTAGCGGTGCTCGCTGCCCTCGAGCAGGCAGATGAAGCCGGGCGCCTGCTCGAACATCGTGTTCAGCCGTTCGCGCTCGGCGCGCACGTGGCGCTCGGCCTTGACCTTGGCCGAGGTTTCCACTACTACCGCCATCACGCCGGCGATGGCGCCGTCCTGGTCGCGGATCGGCGAGTAATCGAGGTTCATCCAGACCGGCTCGGGCTGGCCGCTGCGGTGCAGGGTCAGTTCCTGGTCCTGATAGCTGAGGGTGCCGCCCGCCAGGCCCACCTTCATCACGTTGTCGTTGAAGTCGGCCACCTCGGGCCAGCCTTCGCGCACCTTCGAGCCGAGCAGCACCGGATGGCGCCCGCCGGCGAACACCCGGTAGGCGTCGTTGTAGATCATGTAGCCATCCTCGCCCACAGGGTGACGATCGGCGCCGGGGTGGCCATGATCAGGGCCACCGTGGTCTTGAGCACGGTCGGCCAGTCTTCGATGGGGCCCAGGCTCGTGGTATCCCAGGGGAAGGCAAGAATCAGTCGCGACGTCTCGTCATTGGCGGCAGGAAGGGAGGGCTGGCTGGCGGCATCGGCGCGAATGCTAAAAAGTGAACGATGCATTTTACACTTCAGTTACCATGGGGACGCCACGTACGCCGCCACCTTTATTATTCGGCAACATCTTTCAGATATCTCTCATGTGCGTTAATTATAGTCCTCCGACACCCGAGCAGTTCAACGGCCGCATTGGCGCCTTCAGCATCCTGCCGCGCGACTGGCACTGGCCCGAGGAAACCTGGAAGGATTACGCGGCGCCGATCCTGCGCGCGGCGCCCGGCTTGCCGCTGGATGCCTGCGTGGCCAGCTATGGCATGGTGCCGCGGCGCCACATCCCGCCCGAGGTCAAGCCCTTCGACACCATGAATGCGCGCGCCGAATCGCTGCTCGAGCGGCGTTCGTTCGCGCCGGCCTGGCGCCGCCTGCAGCTGTGCGCGGTACCGATGCTGCGGTTCTACGAGCCGTGCTACGAGAACGGGCGCGCCGAGCGCACCGCGATCGGCATGGCCGATGACGCGATGTTCTGGGTGGCGGGACTGTGGCGCGAGTGGCAAGAGGCCGACGGCGCCATGTCGACCGCCTTCACCCAGATCACCATCAATGCCGACGACCATCCGCTGATGCGGCGCATGCACAAGCCGGGCGACGAGAAGCGCTCGCTGGTGCTGCTGGCGCAGGAGGAAGTGGGGGACTGGCTGGCCTGCCGCGACACGGACGTCGCGCGCAGCTTCCTGCGGCGTTATCCGGCCGAGCGCATGAAAGCGTGGCCGGCGCCGCTGGCGCCGAAGCGCGCCGCGCCGCCGCCATCGCCGAACATGGAGCTGTTCTAGCCGCCCACGTAGCGGCGGTGGAATCGCGGCCCCAGGCGCGTCAGCACCTCGTAGCCGATGGTGCCGGCCTGGGCCGCGACGTCGTCCACCGTCTGCTGCGGGCACAGGAGGTCGACCGCCTGGCCCGGCGCGATCCGCGATTCGGCGATGCCGGTGACGTCGAGCGTGATGCTGTCCATCGACACCGTGCCGGCGAAGGGCACGGCCATGCCGTCGACGAAGGCTTGCGAACGGCCGGTGAGGGCGCGCAGCCAGCCGTCGGCATAGCCGATGGCGATGGTGGCGATGCGGCGCTCGCCCGGCGCGACATAGCGCGCGCCATAGCCGACGATGTCGCCGGCGGCCACGGTGCGCAGCTGCACCACGCGCGCCGCCAGCGACACCGCCTGCGCCAGCGGATTGGCGTGCCCCGGCTGGGGATTGATGCCGTACAGCGCGCAGCCCGGGCGCAGCAGGTCGAAGTGCCAGGCGCCGCCCAGGAACACGCCCGAGGAATTGGCCAGGCTGGCAGGCACGCCGGGGAACAGCGCGCGCACTTCCTCGAAGCGCTGGCGCTGGTGCTCGTTGAGCGGGTGCGCCGGCTCGTCGGCGCAGGCCAGGTGGCTCATCACCAGGCGCAGGTCGATGCCCTTCAGCCAGTCGGGATCCTGGCGCAGCCGGTCGAGGTCAGGCGGGGCCATGCCCATGCGCGACATGCCGGTGTCGACCTGCAGCGCGGCCGGCAACGCGCGGCCAAGGTCGCGCGCCAGCGCGCGCCACTCGGCGAGCTGGCCGGGATCGTTCAGCACCGGCACCAGGTCGTGCGCCAGGCAGTCGCGCGCCGCGCCCGGCATGGCGCCGTGCATCACATGGATCGTGCAATCCTCGGGCACGAGCCGGCGCAGGCGGATGCCTTCGTCGAGGTGGGCCACGAAGAAGCTGCGGCAACCTTCGCGCACCAGCGCTTGCGCGACCTGGCCCATGCCGAGCCCGTAGGCATCCGCCTTCAATACGGCCGCGCAGGCGGCCTGCGCGGTACCGGCCTGGCCGCGCTCGCGCAGCAGTCGGTAATTGGCGCGCACCGCGTCCAGGTCGATCGTGAGGATGGACCCGGCGCGGGCGCAGCTGGCCTGGTCGCTCATGGCGTCAAGCCTGCGCCAGCTTGCCGCTGGCGGCGCCGCCGCTGCTGCCCGCGTAGCGGAACACAGCCAGGTCGTCGGCGCGGATCGACGGCGCCTTGCCGCCCACCAGGTCGGCGATGACGCTGGCCGAGCCGGCCGCCATGGTCCAGCCCAGCGTGCCGTGGCCGGTGTTCAGGAACAGGTTGCGGAGCAGCGTCGCGCCGACCACCGGGGTGCTGTCCGGCGTCATCGGGCGCAGTCCGGTCCAGAAGCTGGCCTGGGCGGTGTCGCCCGCGCCCGGGAACAGGTCGTTGACGACCAGCTCCAGGGTTTCACGGCGGCGTGGATTGAGGTCGAGGTTGTAGCCGGAGAGCTCGGCCATGCCGCCGACGCGGATGCGGTCGTCGAAGCGGGTCACGGCGATCTTGTAGGTTTCGTCGAGGATGGTCGACACCGGCGCGCGGGCGGCGTCCGTGATCGGCACCGTCAGCGAATAACCTTTCATCGGATAGACCGGCAGCGGGAACCAGCGCTGCAGCAGCAGGCGCGAGTAGCTGCCCAGGGCCAGCACGAAGCGGTCCGCAGCGAATGCGCCCTTGTCGGTTTCGACAGAGACGATCTCGCCGCCTGCTACATTCAGATGGCGGATCGCGGTATCGAACTCGAAGCGCACGCCCAGGTCGCGCGCCATGGCGGTGAGGCGGGTGGTGAACAGCTGGCAGTCGCCGGTTTCGTCGTTCGGCAGGCGCAGGCCGCCGACCAGCTTGTCGGCCACGTTGGCCAGCGCCGGTTCGGCCGTGGCCAGCTGCGCGCCCTCCAGCACTTCATAGGCCACGCCGGCGTCGCGCAGCACCTCGATGTCCTTGGCCGCGCCGTCGAACTGCTGGCGGGTGCGGAACAGCTGCACCGTGCCCTGCTGGCGGCCTTCGTAGGCGATGCCGGTGTCGCGCCGCAGCGCGCGCATGCAGTCGCGGCTGTATTCGGCCAGGCGCACCATGCGCTCCTTGTTGACGGCGTAGCGGGCCGGGTCGCAGTTGCGGTACATCTCCCACATCCACTGCAGCTGGAACAGCGAACCGTCGGGACGGATCGCCAGCGGCGCGTGGCGCTGGAACAGCCATTTGGCGGCCTTCAGCGGAATGCCGGGCGCGGCCCAGGGCGAGGCATAGCCGGGCGAGATCTGGCCGGCATTGGCGAAACTGGTCTCGAGGGCCGGACCGGGCTGGCGGTCGATGACCGTGACCTCGTGGCCGGCCTGCGCCAGGTAATACGCGGTGGTAACGCCGACCACGCCGCTGCCCAATACGATGACTCGCATACGCTCCTCGAAAGCTGAATCCAGAAAAGGTTGCCATCGTAGCGCGGGTAGGGGATAATTGTTTCTGTTAATACGTAATTTTTCAGAAAATATTCTGGATTGGAGCCATGCGCGTACAAAAAGCCTCGAACCGCATCCTGGACCGGATCGACCTGCACATCCTGTCCATCCTGCAGCAGGATGCGCGGATCGTGATGAAGGACCTGGCCGAGCAGGTCGGGCTGTCGCTGACGCCCTGCATCGAGCGGGTCAAGCGCATGGAGCGCGACGGCGTCATCCAGGGCTACTACGCGCGCATCAATCCGCAGGCGCTGGGCATGCAGATCCTGGTATTCGTCGAGATCAACCTGCACCAGAAATCCGACAAGGCCTTCGAACGCTTCCGGCGCGCGATGCTGGCCATTCCCGAAGTGATGGAATGCCACCTGGTGTCGGGGGACTTCGACTACCTGATCAAGGCGCGCATCCCCGAGATGTCCGAATACCGGCGCCTGCTGGGCGAGATCCTGCATGTGGCCGACGCCGGCCAGTCGAAGAGCTATGTGGTGATGGAAGAGCTGAAGGAAACGCTGGCGCTGTCGATTCCGCGCTGATCCTCATCGTCGATCCCGCAAAAACCGCAACGATGTCGCCGGCTCATCCTATAATGGATGTTTCCCTTCTGGAATTCCCATGCGCGCCGTTGCCGGACCCGTCCTGTCCCTTCGACACCTGCTGATCCTGCTCACCGCGATCGGCCTGTTGCCGCTGGTCCTGCTGGGCGTCTGGACCATCCACGGCGCCGGCCTGTACCTGGAGCAGGAGCAGGAAAGGATGATGGTCGGCCATGCGCGCGCGCTGTCGAGCGCGGTCGACGCCGAGCTGGACGCCACCGTGGCGGCCCTGAGCGGCATTGCCAAGAGTCCCCAGCTCGCGAGCGGCGACCTGCGCGCCTTCCACGAGACCGCGCGCCGCATGTCGCGCGCCGACTGGCTGGGGGTGGTGCTCAGCGGCGCCGACGGGCAGCCCCTGTTTCGCACCATGGCCCAGTACGGGGCGCCGCCGGCCCGCATCGCCGATCCGGGCAGCCTGCGCCAGGCGATGGAGCAGCGTCGCCCGGTGGCCGGCCGCGTCGCGCGCGGACAGGGCGGGCGCCCGGCGGTGCCGGTGCGGGTCCCGGTCACCGGGCCCGACGGCCAGCCCTGGGTCTTGAGCGCCGTGGTCCAGCCGGACCGCTTCCTGGACGTGATCGCGCGCCAGAGGATTCCCGCCGATTCCGTGATCGCCGTGATGGATGGCAGCGGCGCGCTGGTGGCGCGCTCGCGCGACCAGGAGCACACCGTGGTCGGCGCGCCCAGCGCCTCGCTCACGGCGCTGATGAAGGGCGGGGGGCCGGAAGGCGTGGGTGCCACCAGCACGCTCGAAGGCGACGACGTGGTCAGCGCCTACACCACCTCGCCGCGCTACGGCTGGGTGGTGGCGGTGGGCGCCCCCAGCGCCGGTTTCGGGGTGGGCTTCTTCCAGCGCTTCGCGGTCTACGTGCTCGGCGCCTGGGTGGTGTTGAGCGCCTGCATCGGGCTGGCCTCGTGGCTCTCCGGGCGCATCGTGCGCCGCATCGACAGCGTGCAGGCCGGGGCCACCGCCCTGGGCAGCGCGCGCACGGTGAGGGTGGCGCCGTCGCGGATCAAGGAAATCCGCGAGATGGGCCAGGCGCTGGAGGCCGCGGCCAGCCGCCGCGCCGCCCAGGAAGAGGAGCGTTCGCGCCTGCTGGCGTCGCTCGAGGAAGCGCTGGCCCAGGCGCGCCAGGCCGGCCAGGCCAAGGACGCTTTCCTGGCCATGCTGGGCCACGAGCTGCGCAATCCGCTCAGCCCGATCCTGACCTCGCTCGACCTGATGGACTTGCGCAAGGAGCCAGGCAGCCAGCGCGAGCGCGCCGTCATGCGGCGCCAGGTGACCCATCTGCGGCGACTGGTCGACGACCTGCTGGACGTCTCGCGCATCGCTTCCGGCAAGCTGGCGATCGAGACCCGCCCGCTGAACCTGGCCGAACTGGCGCGTCACGCGGTGGCGGCCCTGCCGGGCGAGCCCATCGCCCTGGAGGCGCCGCCGGAGGTCTGGGTCATCGGTGACGAGACCCGCCTGGTGCAGGTGCTGGGCAATCTGCTGTCGAACGCGGCCCGCTTCGGCAGCAGCGACACGCGCGTCAGCCTGGCGGTCGTCGCCGGCGAGGCGGTGCTGGGCGTGAGCGACAACGGCGCCGGCATGGCGCCGGAACTGCTGGCGCGCGTGTTCGAGCCGTTCTACCAGGCGCCGCAGCCGCTGGCGCGGCGCACCGGCGGCCTCGGGCTCGGCCTGGCGATCGTGCGCGAGATCGCCCAGCTGCATGGCGGCCGGGTCGCGGCCTACAGCGCCGGCCCGGGCGCCGGCAGCCGCTTCGAGGTGATCCTGCCGCTCGGCGCGCCCGGCGTGGCGCGCGAGCCGGACGCGCTGGCGCCGGCGGCGCAGGGGCGCCGCATCCTGCTGGTCGACGACAACGAGGATGCGGCCGCGGCCAGCGCCCTGCTGCTGCGCCACCTGGGCCATGCGGTGCAAGTCGCCCACAGCGCGGCCCAGGCGCGCGCGCTGGCCCTGGTCGAACCGCCCGAGGTGGCGATCCTCGACATCGGCCTGCCCGACATGGACGGCTACGCGCTGGCCGCGGCCTTGCGCGAGGATGCGGGAGTATCGGCTGCGGGAGTACCGGCTGCGGGCGCTGCCGGCGCCGCGCTGCGGCTGGTGGCGCTGACCGGGTACGGCCAGCAGGCCGACGTCGCGCGCGCGCTGGCGGCCGGCTTCGACGTGCACCTGACCAAGCCGGCGACCATCGAGGCGCTGCAGGAAGCGGTGGCGGTGGCTGGGGCCTGGGCATCCGACGCGGGGACGGCGGTGAAGGCGTAGCCGCGTCCGGCCACGTTCACGATCGCGCTGCCGGCGTCGCCCAGCAGCTTGCGCAGGGCCGCGATCTGCACCCGCAGGTTCGCCTCCACCACCACCCTGTGCGGCCACACCCCGGCCATCAGCGCGCGGTTGCTCAATATGTCGCCGGGTTGGGACGCCAGCAGCACCAGCAGATCGTAGGCGCGCGCGCCGATCGGCAGTGGACAGCCGGCCCGCAGCAGCAGGCGCTGGGCGAGCAGCAGCTCGAAGTCGAGGAAGGCGATCCTGGTGGGGGCGGATGGGCCGGAATCCATGGCAAGCCTCGTATCGGGTAGTGGCGGCGGGTCGGGTCGTATCTTGTCGGATTGTCCGTCCCCGGCGCGCGCCGGCGCTAGAATTTTTCTGCTGTCGCGTGCAGCGCCGGCAAGCGTACGCCGGGCCCGTCGGGGCGGGGCGATAATACGGACGGGCCCACGACGGAGGACGGATGGCACGCAAGCAAGACCTGCCGCTGCACGAGGTGCGGCGTTACCTGGAACCGGGACCGGTGGTACTGGTGACCTCGAGCCACGCCGGCGAACGGGATGTGATGGTGATGGGATGGCACACGGTGATGGAATTCAGTCCGTCGCTGATCGGTTGCGTGATCTCGTCCGCCAACCACAGCCACGGCCTGATCCGCGCCAGCGGCGAATGCGTGATCAACCTGCCGACAACGCGCCAGCTCGAGGCGGTGCTGGGCGTCGGCTCGACCACCGGCGCCGAGATCGACAAGTTCGCGGCCTTCGGCCTCACGCCGGAGGAAAGCGAGCAGGTGGCGGCGCCGTCGATCCGCGAGTGTCACGCCCAGTTCGAGTGCCGGCTGCACGACGACAGCCTGGTCGGGCGCCATGATTTCTTTATCTGGGAAGTGGTGGCGGCGCGCGCCGCGGCGCGGCCGCGCCATCCCGAAACCCTGCATTACAAGGGCGACGGCACGTTCATGGTGTCGGGCAAGGTGATCCGGCGCCAGCGCCCTGGCCTGAAGTGACCTTTAATGGTGGCGCGAGCGCCAGCCCGCGTGCCCGCCCCGATGCAGCAGGATGCGCGGCACCCGCCCGCCGGCGCGGCCGGCCGGCGCATGCGGCGCCGTGGCCAGCGCCAGGTCGGTGCTGATCCGGTGCAGCGACAGCAGGTCGAGCAGCGCCGCCACCAGTTGGCGGCCGAGCGTGACGTCGCCATCCTCGACCAGTGGCATGGCGCGGTGCAGGGCGGCCAGGATGGTGGCGTTTTCGGCGCGGTGCTCGTGCAGGCGTGCGTAGTCGAGCGATTCCATCACCAGTTCCTCGTGCCGGAACTCCACCTCGACGGCGGTGACGATGGCGCGGAAGGCGTGCGCGAAGCGGTCGTCCGGCGTGCAGCTGCCGTCGGCCGTCTCGGCCAGGCGGGCGCACAGGTGGCGGCGGGCATGACGGATCGCGGCGCCGATGGCGCCGGCGCTGCCTCCTGGATAGTGGTGGAATGTCATGGCGGAAATAGTGGCAAGTGGGTGAGGATTCAATGGGCGATCAGGAGCGGCGCCGGGGCGTGGTCGAGCACGTCGCGCGTGACGCCGCCCAGGATCCATTCGCGGTAGCGGCTGTGGCCGAAGGCGCCGGTGACCATCAGCCCGGCGTGGCAGTCGCGCGCCATGTCCATCAGGGCCTCGCCCTCCGTGGCGCGGGTATGCGCGACGGCGACGTCGACCTTCAGGCCGTGGCGCGCCAGGTAGTGGGCCATGTCGGCGCCCGGCTCGATGCCGTGCAGGCCGGATTGCAGGTCGGGGTTAACGAGCGCCAGGTGCACGGTGCCGGCCTGGGCCAGCAGTGGCAGGGCGGCGTTGATCGCGCGCTGGGCTGGCATGCTGCCGTCCCAGCCGACCAGTGCGTCGCCGGGGATCGGCTTGCCGTGGTAGCTGTCGGGCACCACCAGCACCGGCCGGGCGCCGTGCAGGGCGAGGTATTGGGGCAGGCCGCGTGCGGTCGTGGCGCGGCTGCGGCCATGGTCCTGGCTGACCACGACCAGATCGGCATAGCGCGCCTGCAGCAGCAGGCCGTCGCGGTCGGCGTCTTCGACCATGCGCGCCTCGGCGCCGTGGATGCCGAGGCGCCCGGCCTGGGTCACGAAATCGTCGAGCAGGGTGGCGACGGCGTCGCGCAGTTCCTGGAATTCGCGGTTGGAGACCGGCATGGCCATCGAACCGTTGAGTACCGCATAACTGGCCATCGACAGCCCGGTGGCGGCGCTGCCGACCAGGTGGGCGTCGTGCGCGCCGGCGAGCAGCGCGGCGGCGCGCAGGCGGCTCTCCTGGCAGGGGCCGCCGTCGACATGGACGAGTATGGTCTTGAGCATGTTGATGACTCCGTTCGGACGCGATACTGGAACGTGGCACGGCGTTTGACTATACGCCGCGCAAGGGAGCATGTCAGGCGCACGCTTGATCTCGATCAAACAGGGGTGAAATATCGCGGCTGCCTAAGCTGGAATGGTTTTGTTGACAAGCAAGAAGTGAAGGATTAGCGTTGACCGCCTCGCCATCTTGACCGTCCACGCCAATGATCCGTTCGCTTGCCTCCCTCGTCCTCGCCTGCTCGGTCGCTTTCACCTTTGCCTCCCCGGCACGGGGGGCCCAGTTCAATGTGCTGCTGTTTACCAAGTCGACCGCCTGGCACCACGATGCCGTGCACGCAGGCGTGACGGCGGTACAGGAACTGGGCAAGCTGCATGACTTCGACGTGTTCTGGACCGCCGACGCCGGGCGGGTGATGAACGATGCCGAGCTGACGAAGTACCAGGCGGTGATCTTTTTGCTTACCACCGGAGATGTGCTCGACGCAGCCCAGCAGGCGGCCTTCGAGCGCTTCATCCGGCGCGGCGGCGGCTATGTCGGCGTGCACAGCGCGGCCGACACCGAGTACGACTGGCCGTGGTACACCAGAATGGTGGGACATATGTTCCACGTCCATCCCGCGGTCCAGACCGCTGTCGTGAAGGTCGAGGACGCGAACTTTCCCGGCATGGAACGCTTCGCGCCGCGCAACCTGGTCACCGACGAATGGTATGAGTTCGGGCCGGCGCGCTCGAAAGACCTGGTCTACCTGCTGAGCGTGGACGAGAGCAGCTATCGTCCGCAGACGACCTGGCCCGACCGCGTGGGCAAGGGGATGGGCGCCTTCCACCCGATCAGCTGGTACCAGTACCACGACGGCGGCCGCGCCTTCTACACCGGAATGGGCCATATGGCGGCAACCTACCGCGATCCGGTCTTCCTGCATCACCTGTTTGGCGGCATCTACTGGGCGGCGACCGGGCGCGGCATCGGCCCCGGCCAGGCCGGGCCCCGCGCAGCGCGCTAGGCCGACAGCAGCGCGACCAGGATCAGCACCAGGCCGGCCACCGACACCATCCAGACCAGCGTGCGCAGCACCGGAATGCCGGCCGCGTACAGCGGCACATAGACGATGCGCGCCAGCAGGTAGAGCCAGCAGCCCCACAGGGTCAGCGCGCCGTGCGTGCCCGAGACGTGGGCGATCAGCACCGCCGCCGCGAACAGCGGCAGGGTCTCGAACAGATTGGCCTGGGCGCGCTGCAGGCGGGCCGTCACCGGGCGCGGCGGCGGCGCGGCGCCGTCGCGCGCGCCCAAGTTGTATTGCGCGCCCGTCTCCTGGGTACGCAGGGTGGAGGGCAGCAGGATCTGGACCAGGGCCAGCACCAGGGTCCAGGCCAGCAGGGTGAGTTCGGTGGTCATCAATCTTCCTTTCCGGGCGGTGGCGGCTGCATTCGATCATACGGCATCAGGCGTGAAATCCCGCTCTGCTTAACGATCTACCCGGGCCCGACGTTCATCGCCCATCCAGCAAGTCCTGGCGCGGCCGCTCCCATTGCGGCACCAGGGCCGGCGCCGGGCAGGGCCGGTCCGCCATCTCCGCATACGGCAGGGTCGAGAAATTATCGGCCCCGGGCGCGCTGAAGCGGATATCGGTGGCCTTGCCGTCGATCAGCGAGGGCACGCGCGCGAAGCGCAGCCAGCCGTCGAAGTGGCAGTTATCCTGCCGCAGCGCGCGCAGGCCGGCCAGGCTGCCGTCTTCCTTGTACTTCCACGACAGCGTTCGCTCGGCGGCGCCCGGCTCGCCGCCGAAGCGCGCCGGGCAGGCGGCGACGTCGCTCACGCCAGGGGCCAGGCTCAGCGCGCCGATGCGCACCGCATAGCTGCCGGCGCCGCCGTTGTCGCTGATCACCGCGAACGACCAGCACAGGGGATTCGACGGGAAGGCCGACAGCGGCATGTCGAGGATGCGGCTGCCCGGCTCGAGCTGGGCGAGCGCTGACCGGATCTGCTCGCGCGCCAGGTGGCCGGCCACGCCCTGCACCGCGATGAAGCCCAGGCAGGCCACGATCGCGGCGACCAGGCCGGCCGACCCGCCACGGCGCGCCATCACGGCCACGACAGCCGCCACCGTCAGCAGGCCGGCCAGCGAACCCCACTGCAGGAAGCCCATATAGGTAAACAGCACCGGTGCGGCCAGGATCAGGGCCGCGAACAGCCAGCGCAGCACACGGTTCGGCACCAGCAAGGCCAGCGCCACCCCGAGCGCGGTCCAGAACACCGGCTCGATGATGAACACCATGTCGCCATACAGCCAGCGCGAGTCGAGCGGGTGGAAGGGGTGCACGCCATACACGTTCAGGAAGTCGAGCGACAGGTGCAGCACCATCCCGAGCGCGGCGGTGGCCAGCACCGCGCGGCGCGCCGTGCGGTCGTCGCGCATCAGGCGCCGCGCCCCCGGCCACAGCAGCCATAGCAGGCCGAGCAGCAGCGCGATCTGGGGCAGGGCATACAGCAGCGTGTGCGTATGGCCGCGGTGGTGCAGCAGATAGCCGAGCGGTGGCGCCAGCAAGGGCGTGAGCATCAGGTCGAGGTCGGGAAAATTGCTGGCCAGCGCGCCGGTGGCGAGCAGGACGCGGCGCCGTGTGCGCGCTTGATGGGGATCGGGATGGGCGGGCAGGGCGCGGTCGGCGAGTTCGCCCAGCGCCAGGCCCACCAGGGAGTGAGTGAGATTGTCCATCCCACAAGTTTACCGTGAAAGCAAGATATTGAAGTAAATCAAGATTCTCTTGGTTACATACCACGGTGGACCATCGCATTTTTGATGCAGGTCATATTTTTCGCATTTCCTCGTCGTTAGAATGCAAGAAATTATATTTTCTTACAAGCAATAACAGGAGAGCACAGTGCGCAACAACCAGCCAGTCACCGGGAACGAATACGTGATGGGGGCGGGACAGTCGATCGTCTCGAAGACCGATACCAAGGGTCGCATCACCTACGTCAACCCGAGCTTCGTCGACGTCAGCGGATTCAGCGAAGGCGAGCTGCTGGGCAAGGCCCACAATATGGTGCGCCATCCCGACATGCCGCCCGAGGCCTTCGCCGACATGTGGGCGACTCTGCAGGCGGGCGACCCCTGGACCGGCCTGGTCAAGAACCGCCGCAAGAACGGCGATTTCTACTGGGTGGTGGCGAACGTGGTGCCGATCCAGGAGCGCGGCCGCGTGACCGGCTATATGTCGGTGCGCACCGCGCCCACCCGCCAGCAGATCGAGCAGGCCGACCGGCTGTACCGTCAGATCCGCGCCGGGCAGGCGCGCGGCCTCGGCATCGTGCGCGGCCAGGTGGTGCGCACCGGCTGGCGCCGGCGTCTGAATCTGCTGGCCGCCCTGCGCGAGCTGCCGCTGCGCCAGCGCCTGGGCTGGATGATGGGCGGGCAGGCCCTGGTGTTGTCAGCGCTCGGGGCCGCCGCGGATGGCCCGGCCTGGCGCATGCTGGCCGGCGCCGGCGTGCTGGCCTCGCTGGCGGTCTGGTATGAGCTCAACCGCAGCATCGCGCGGCCTCTGCAGGATGCCGTCGCGACCGTCTATGCACTGGCCGGCGGCGACCTCGCGCGTCCCGTCCCGGCGCCTGGCGGCGGGGAGATCGGCCGCCTGCAGCTGGCGCTGCGCCAGCTGAACGTCAACCTGACGGCAATCATGGGCGACGTGCGCGACAACGTCAGCTCGATCGAACTCGCCACCCGCGCGATCGCCGCCGGCAATGCCGACCTGGCCAGCCGTACCGAAGCCCAGGCCGCCAGCCTGGAGCAGACCGCGAGCAGCCTGGGTAATATCGCGCGCGCCGCCGGCCGCAATACCGACAGCGCGGTGCAGGCCGACGGCATGGTGCTGGCCGCCACCACGGTGGCCGGCCAGGGCGGCCAGGCGGCCCAGCGCATCGGCCAGACCATGGAACGGATCAGCGGCTCGGCCAACCGCATCGGCGACATCATCGGTCTGATCGACGGCATCGCCTTCCAGACCAATCTGCTGGCGCTGAACGCAGCGGTCGAGGCGGCCAGGGCAGGCGAGCAGGGACGCGGCTTCGCCGTCGTGGCCGGAGAGGTGCGCAGCCTGGCCCAGCGCACCGCCGGCGCCGCAAAGGAGATCAAGGGACTGATCGAGGTCTCCAGCGGCCACGTGGGAGAGGGCGCCGAACTGGTCGGCCAGGCCGGCCAGACCATGCGCGCGGTGGTCGACCAGGTGGCCGAGGCGGCCGCCATCATGAGCGCGATCACTGCCGCCAGCCGCGAACAGGCCCGGGACATCCTGGGCGTCAATGCCGCCATGAGCGAGCTGGACGCGATCACGCGGCAGAACGCCGCCCAGGTCGAGGAATCGGCCGTCTCCTCCAGCAGCGTGGCCGATGAAGCGGCCCGCCTGTCGCTGGCTTTGTCGGTGTTCAAGTTCAAGGCGCTGTAATCGTTAGATATGGATGAGCATTGAACTGCCGAGCTGACCCGCGGTCCAATCCCGGTCGCCATCGACTGGGAGCGCACGATGAAAGCGCCGAACTTAACAAAGCTGTGCGATCGACTGTCTCAACTGAACCAGCCGCAGCGCCAACAGGTGCTGGCCGCCCTGCATCCGGCTGCCGGGCTCGACCGGGTGGTCGTCCTCATCGGCGAGATCCGGTCAATGGGGCGCTGCTGCCCGGATTGCGGCTGCGAGCGTTGCCACCGCCATGGCCAGGCAAACGACCTGCAACGCTATCGCTGCCGCGCGTGCGGCCGCACCTTCAATGACCTGACCGGCACGCCGCTGGCGCGGCTCAGGCACAAGGGCAAGTGGCTCGATTACCTGGAAGCGGTGCTCGATTCCCGCACGGTCCGTTCTGCTGCCAAACGGGTAGGCGTGCACCCGAACACGACGTTTCGCTGGCGCCACCGCTTCCTCGACCGGGTCAAGGACGACCGGCCCGAGCGCCTGGTCGGCATCGTCGAGGCCGACGAAACGTTCCTGCTCGAATCGCAGAAGGGTTCACGCAAGCTCGATCGCCAGCCGCGCAAGCGCGGCGGCAGTGCCGCCCTGCGCGGTATTTCGCATCATCTCGATTGCATCCTGGTGGCGCGCGACCGCAGAGGGCAGACCATCGACGCCGTTACCGGCCGCGGCCCCTTGAAGGTGACCCAACTGATCAAGCACCTGCTGCCGAAACTCGATTCGCAAGCGCTGCTGGTCACCGACGCCAATGCCGCCTATCGCGCCTTCGCCCAAGCGCATGGCATTGCGCACCAGGCTGTCAATCTCGGCGCCGGCAAACGGGTCCGCAGCGGCGCCGAGGGCGCCATCCATGTGCAGAACGTGAACGCCTACCACCGGCGTTTCAAGGAATGGCTGTTGCGCTTCCATGGCGTGGCGTCGCGCTGGTTATCCAACTATCTCGGCTGGCAGTGGGCGCTCGATGGCGGGCGAGTCTCTTCTGTCGAGCAATTGCTGCGAATCGTATTCGGAGTCATCAACAGATAACGAGAACAGCGCCAAGTTCAAACATGGCGGCTAGGTCAACTCTTCCATATTTGATGCATGTCAAGGATTCGCGTGAAGCAGATCAATAAACTGACAGCTAATCGTGCCACTTTGCATTTCCGCAAATTGGCCAGCAGCTGGAGTACCTCAGTCATGTTCGCAGAAGTGCAAGCGGCGCCCCCCGTGCCGGTCCCCGCGCAGGTCCCGTCCCAACCCGCCATCGTGCTCCACCCGGTCGTCGAATTCGATGGCGACCTGCTGGCCCGGCTCGGCAAGTCCGGCCCCCGTTATACTTCCTATCCGACGGCCGATCGCTTCAGCCCTGACTTCGGCTACCGCGACTACCTGCACGCGGTGGCCAGCGTGCGCACCCGCGGCAAGCGTCCGCTGTCGCTGTACCTGCACATTCCATTCTGCGAAAGCGTCTGCTACTACTGCGCCTGCAACAAGATCGTCACCAGGCGCCGCGACAAGGCGGCGACCTACCTGTCCTACCTGAAGCGCGAGGTCGAGATGCAGGGTCTGCTGTTTGCCGGCATGAACGAGGTCGAGCAGCTGCACTTCGGTGGCGGCACCCCCACCTACCTGTCGGACGAGCAGATGGGCGAGCTGATGAACCACCTGCGGCGCTGCTTCAGCTTCGCGCCCGACGAGCGCGGAGAGTACTCGATCGAGGTCGACCCGCGCACCGTCTCAACCGAACGCGTGCACAGCCTGCGGCGCCAGGGTTTCAACCGGATCAGCCTGGGCGTGCAGGATTTCGACCCGGACGTGCAGAAGGCGGTCAACCGGGTCCAGCCCGAGCTTGAAACGGTGGCGATCATCGACGCCGCGCGCGCCGCGGGTTTCCGTTCGGTGAGCATCGACCTGATCTACGGCCTGCCGAAGCAGAACTTGGCCAGCATGACGCAAACCCTGGACAAGGTGATCACGGCCAGCCCGGACCGCATCTCGGTCTACCACTACGCCCACATGCCGCACCTGTTCAAGCCCCAGCGGCGCATCCAGCAACAGGACATGCCGGACAGCGACACCAAGCTCAGGATGCTCCAGCTGTGCATCGAGCGCCTCGGGGCGGCCGGCTACGTGTACATCGGCATGGACCATTTCGCCAAGCCGGACGACGACCTCGCCGTGGCCCAGCGCCAGGGCCGCCTGCACCGCAACTTCCAGGGCTACTCGACCCATGCCGACGCCGACCTGGTGGCGTGCGGCGTGTCGAGCATCGGCGCGGTGGGCGCAACCTACAGCCAGAACGTCAAGACGCTCGACGAATACTACGACCTGATCGACCAGAACGAGTTGCCGGTACAGCGCGGCATCCGCCTGTCGATGGACGACGCGCTGCGCCGCGCGATCATCCAGAAGCTGATGTGCCAGTTCGAACTGTCGATCCCGGCCATCGAGCAGGCGTTCCCGATCGCCTTCGACCAGTATTTCGCCGGCGAGCTGGCGCTGCTCCTCAAGATGCAGGACGATGGCCTGGTCCAGGTGGGGCCGGAGTGGCTTACCGTCACGATGAAGGGTCGCCTGTTGATCCGTAATGTGTGCATGGTGTTCGACCGCTACCTTGCCCGGCCGGGCGAGGGCCCGCGCCATTCACAAACCGTGTAAAAGGCCAGCCATGAGCGGCGCCAGCCTGTTTCCCGTGTTCCTGGTCGGCCTGGCCGGCAGCGTGCACTGCGCCGGCATGTGCGGCGGGATCGTCGGCGCGCTGTCGCTGCCGCGCCCGCACCCGACTGCCCCGGCCTTGCGGGAACCGGCTTTCCCGCTGCCGGTGCGCAGCAGCGCCGCGAGCGCGGGCGCCTCGCTGACCTGGGTCGGGGCCTATAACGCCGGGCGCATCGCCAGCTACATGACGGCTGGCGCACTGGCTGGGGGACTGGCCGGCAGCGCGGCTTCGCTGGCCTCGTTGCCGGCCTTGCAGGCGGGCTTCTACTGGGCCGCGAACCTGATGCTGGTGGCGCTGGGGCTGTTCCTGATGGACGCCTGGCGCGGCCTGGTCCGCGTCGAGCAGGCCGGCCAGGCCTTGTGGCGCCATCTCGCCCCGCTGCTGCGGCGGGTGAACGGCGCCAGGGCTGGCGCCGTGCGCATGTTCGCGCTCGGCGCGCTGTGGGGCTGGCTGCCGTGCGGGATGGTGTACAGCGTGCTGGTGACGGCCATGCTGAGCGGCTCGGCGCTGGGGGGCGCCGGCGTGATGCTGGCGTTCGGCCTGGGCACGCTGCCGATGCTCGCCGCGCTCGGCCTGGCGGGCGGCCGGCTGCGCGTCCTGATGGCCCGGCGGACCGTGCGCCTGTGCTGCGGGTTGGCGATCCTTGCCTTCGGCATCCTCGGCCTGGCACGCGCTGCCGGCGGCCTGCCGGCCGGCTGGATGCACGAGCTGTGCCTTGGGGGCCCGGCATGAGCGCCGTCCTCAAGGAAGCGCTGCGCGATGCGGCCGGCGCGACCGCGGCGCGCGCACAGTCGGCCGCTTGCTTCCATTGCGGCCTGCCGGTGCCGCATGACAGCGCCTGGCAAGCCACGATCGGCGGCAATGTGGAGCGCATGTGCTGTCCCGGCTGCGCGGCGGCGGCCCAGGCCATCGTCGACGGCGGCTTCGCCGATTATTACGCGACCCGCAGCGCCTACGCCGCCCAGGCCGACCTCAAGGCCGCCAATGCGCCCGAGCTCGACCTGGTCGACGACGGCGATGTCGATGGCTCGGCCAGCTTCACGGTGGAGGGGATCCGCTGCGCCGCCTGCGTGTGGCTGATCGAGCGCCGCCTGCAAAACCTGCCCGGGGTGCTGGACGTCAGCCTGAACGTGGCCACCGAGCGCCTGTTCGTGCGCTGGGATCCGTCCGGCTGCCGCCCGAGCAGCATCCTGCGCAGCCTGGGCGCGATCGGCTACACCGCCTACCCCTACGATGCGCGGCGCCACGGCGAGCAGCTCGAGCGCGGGCGCAAGAAGCTGTTCCGCCAGCTGTTCGTGGCCGGCCTGTCGATGATGCAGGTGATGATGTATGCGGTGCCGGTGTACATGGCCGACGAGGGCACGATGGACGCCGCGATGACGGCGCTGATGCAGTGGGCCTCGTTCTTCCTGACCCTGCCGGCGGTGCTGTATTCGGCCCAGCCCTTCTTCAGCGGCGCCTGGCGCGACCTGCGGCGCGGCATGCCTGGCATGGACGTGCCGGTCGCGCTCGGGATCGGCGCCGCCTTCGGCGGCAGCCTGCATGCGTTGATATCGGGGCAGGGCGACGTGTACTTTGATTCGGTGACCATGTTCGTGTTCCTGCTGCTGGGCAGTCGCTACCTCGAACTGGGGGCGCGCCGCAAGGCGGCCGGCGCGCTCGAGCGCCTGCAGCAGGGATTGCCGCCGTCGGCGCTGCGCCTGCGCGGCGATCCGCGCTTGCGCAAGGGGGATGACGACATCGAGCTGGTGACGGCTGGCAGCCTGCGGGTGGGCGACCTGGTGCTGGTGCGCGCCGGCCAGGCGGCGCCGGCCGACGGCATGATCGTCGAGGGCGACACCGAGGTCGACCTGGCGCTCCTGACGGGCGAGAGCCGCACCCAGCGCCGCGGCGTGGGCGACCTGGTGCCGGGCGGCGCGGTCAATGTGGCCGGCGCCATCGTATTGCGCGTCACCTCGACCGCCAACGACAGCCTGCTTTCGATGCTGGTGCGGCTGGTCGAACGCGCGGGGCAGGGTAAACCAGCGCTGGCCCTGTGGGCCGACCGGGTGGCAGCCTGGTTCGTGCTTGGCTTGCTGGTGCTGACCGTGCTGGCCTATTTCGCCTGGCTGCAGGTGGATCCGGCCCGGGCCTGGCAGGTGGCAATCGCGGTGCTGGTGGTGTCGTGCCCGTGCGCGCTGTCGCTGGCCACGCCGACCGCGCTGGCCGCCGCCACCGACCGGCTGCTCAGGCGTGGCGTGCTGTCGGTGCAGCCGCACACGCTGGAAACTTTCGACCGCGCCACCCACGTGGTGTTCGACAAGACCGGCACGCTCACCCATGGCCGCCCGGTGCTGCGCCGGACCCTGTCGGTGGGCCGCCTGGCCGGCTCCGCCTGCCTGCGCATCGCCGCCGCGCTGGAGGCAGACAATCCGCATCCGCTGGCGCTGGGGATCCGCGAGGCCGCCGTTTCAGTCACTGCGGCTTCGCCCGGCGAATCCGCCCGCGCCGAACGCACGCAATTCACGGTCGGGCAGGGCGTCGAGGGCTGGGTCGATGGACGTTACTATCGACTGGGCAGCGCCGCCTGGGTCGCCGGCGTGGCCGGCGGCGTGGCGCGCGCCGCCGCGCCGGTGGGCGCCACCTCGGTCTGGCTCGGCAACAGCGAAGGCTGGCTGGCGCGTTTCGACCTGGCCGACGGCCTGCGAGCCGACGCCGCCGACGTGGTGGGCCGCATCCGCGCCAGCGGCAAGACGGTGATCGTGCTCAGCGGCGACGAGCAGCACGCGGCGCAGGCCGTGGCGGCCCGCCTGGGCATCCCGATCGCCATCGGCGGCAAGCTGCCGCAGGAAAAGCTGGCCTATGTGCGGCGCCTGCAGCAGGACGGCGCGATCGTGGCGATGGTCGGCGACGGCATCAACGACGCGGCGGTGCTGCGCGGGGCCGACGTCTCGTTCGCGATGGGCCGCGGGGCCGAACTGGCGCAACTGCATGCCGACGGCGTGCTGATGGGCGAGAGCCTGGCGCCGCTGGCCGACACGCTCGATACGGCGCGCCGCACCCTGGCGGTGATCCGCCAGAACCTGACCTGGGCCACGGTCTACAACGTGGCGGCGATTCCGGCGGCGGCGACGGGTTTGTTGAATCCCTGGCTGGCGGGGATCGGCATGGCGGCCAGTTCGGCCGTGGTCGTGCTCAATGCGCTGCGCTTGCGAAAGGACTAGACGATGGAAGCCTTGTATTTGCTGGTGCCGCTCAGCGTGGTGGTGGTGGGGGTGGCCTTGTGGGTGTTCTTCGGGGCGGCCGAGAGCGGGCAGTTCGACGATCTGGAGGGGCCGGCGTATCGCGTCTTGCAAGACGATGATCGGGGTGGCGATGCTTGACACGGGATGGACGGCTTGGCCGTCCATCCCGGCGCCGGGAGGTCACATGGACGGACCGCGTCCGGTATGGGTTTCTTTCTCGATGCGGTCCTGGCATTCGATGCAGGTGCGCACCGTCGGGGTGGCCAGCAGGCGCGCGTCGGGAATCTCGCGACCGCACGACTCGCAGATGCCGGCGCCGCCAGCCTCGAGCTTGCCGAGGGCGACGTCGATCTCGTGCAGCTTGTTGGCATCGTGTTCGGCCAGGTGGACTTCGTCGTGGCCGATCATCTCGGCGGTATTGCGGTCGTCGCCTTGTGCTTCATGCGCGAGCGGGCCGATCGTCGGGGCGTCGCCCTCGTCGGCCGTGGTGCGCGCACGAACGGCGCCGAGCAGGTCTTCACGCGCTGCGTTCAGGCGCCTGGACATTTCTTCGTGAACGGATTGGGAAAGAGGCGGCATAGCGATTCCTTATTGGTTAGTGAGGAAAAGCCCCCCGGACTATGGCGGGCCGTCTAGTTTTGGACATGATTCATCTCAAAACGATACCCGTGGAATCGTGGAGGAAAGCGTCGCAGCTCTGAGCACAACGAGGCAAAGACAGACGTTCCCTCCACTCTATCCATCAAGGAACATTTTGATACACATCAAGGATTTTTGAGGTTCGTAAACGCACACTCCTGACTGTCACTCAATCGTGTCATTTCAGGAGAGCATCTTGGACAGAAGTCTAAACTATAACTACAAGATCGTGCGCCAGTTTGCCATTGCGACGGTGGTGTGGGGCGTGATCGGCATGGCGGCAGGGGTGTTCATCGCGGCCCAGCTGGCCTGGCCCGCGCTCAACTTCGACATCCCATGGCTCAGCTACGGACGCTTGCGTCCGCTGCACACCAACGCGGTCATCTTCGCCTTCGGCATTTGCGGCCTGTTCGCCACGTCGTACTACGTGGTGCAGCGCACCTGCCAGGTCCGCCTTTTTTCGGACAAGCTGGCCTCGTTCACCTTCTGGGGCTGGCAGGCGGTGCTGCTGTGCGCCGCGGTCACGCTGCCGATGGGCTTCACGCGCGGCAAGGAGTACGCCGAACTCGAATGGCCGATCTCGATCCTGATCGCCATCGTCTGGGTCGCCTATGCCGTGGTGTTCTTCGGCACCATCGTCAAGCGCAAGGTCAGGCACATCTACGTCGCCAACTGGTTCTTCGGCGCCTTCATCCTGGCGGTGGCCATCCTGCACATCGTGAACGGCATGACCTCGCCGGCCTCGCTGATGAAATCGTACTCGGTGTACTCGGGCGTGCAGGACGCCATGATCCAGTGGTGGTACGGCCATAACGCGGTCGGCTTCATCCTCACCGCCGGCTACCTGGGCATGGTCTATTACTTCATTCCGAAGCAGGCCGAACGTCCGGTGTACTCGTACCGCTTGTCGATCGTGCACTTCTGGGCCCTGATCTTCACCTATATGTGGGCCGGTCCGCACCACCTGCACTACACCGCGCTGCCCGACTGGACGCAATCGCTGGGCATGGTGTTCTCGATCATCCTGCTGGCGCCGTCGTGGGGCGGCATGATCAACGGGATCATGACCCTGTCGGGCGCCTGGCACAAGCTGCGCTCCGACCCGCTGCTGAAATTCATGATCGTCTCGCTGTCGTTCTACGGCATGGCCACCTTCGAGGGCCCGATGATGTCGATCAAGACCATCAACGCGCTGTCGCACTACACCGACTGGACCGTCGCCCACGTCCACGCCGGCGCCCTGGGCTGGGTCGGCTTCATCACCATGGGCTCGATCTACTACATCATCCCGCGCGTCGCCGGTAAACAACAGATGCACAGCGTCTCCATGGTTGAAACCCATTTTTGGGTCGCCACCATCGGCGTCGTCCTCTACATCGCCTCGATGTGGATCGCCGGCGTGATGCAGGGCCTGATGTGGCGCGCTGTGAATGCCGACGGCACCCTGACCTATACCTTCGCCGAGAGCGTCAAGGCCACCTGGCCGTACTACGTGATCCGCGTCACCGGCGGCGCGCTGTATCTGTGCGGCATGGTGCTGATGGCCTGGAATACCTGGATGACGATGCGCGGCACCAGGAGCGTCGACGTCCCGATCCCGCTCGGGCCGAAGAATCCGCGCGGCGTGATTGACACCGGGCACGTCGTCCCAGCCTAAAGAAACCAGGAGTTTGCAATGAAATTCACCCATGAGTGGATCGAGAAGAATGTGTGGCTGCTGATCGGCCTCGTCCTGCTGGTCATCTCCTTCGGCGGCCTGGTCGAGATCGTGCCGCTGTTCTTCCAGAAGTCGACCACCGAACCGGTCGCCGGCCTGAAGCCGTACTCGCCGCTGCGCCTGGCCGGCCGCGACGTCTACATCCGCGAGGGCTGCTACGGCTGCCACTCGCAGATGATCCGGCCGTTCCGCGCCGAGACCGAGCGCTATGGCCACTACTCGGTGGCCGGCGAGTCGGTCTACGAGCACCCGTTCCAGTGGGGTTCCAAGCGCACCGGCCCCGACCTGGCGCGCGTGGGAGGCCGCTACAGCGACGAATGGCACCGCACCCACCTCGACAATCCGCGCGACGTGGTGCCCGAGTCGAACATGCCGGGTTATCCATGGCTGGCCAGGACGAAGCTGGTCCCGGGCGAGATCATGCCGAAGATGCGCGCGCTGCAGCGCGTCGGCGTGCCCTATACCGACGCCGAGATCGCGGAAGCACCGAAAGACCTGGTCGACAAGACCGAGCAGGACGCGCTGGTCGCCTACCTGCAGGGCTGGGCACCCAGATCAAGACGAGGAACTGAGCTAGGAACCGATATGGCACTCCAACAACTATTCGACGACGCCAGCAGCGTCATGACCGTCATCAGCTTCGCGACCTTCATGGGCATCGTGGGCTGGACCTACCTGCTGCACAAGGGCAGCGACTTCGACGCGGCGGCGTATCTGCCGTTCGCCGACGACACCAACGAAGGCGGGGAGCATTGACATGGCCGACTTCTTCAACGATTTCTGGCACTACTACGTTGCGGCGATAACGATCCTGTCGATCGCCGGCTGCGGCATCCTGCTCTGGTCGCAGTCCAGGTTCAAGGTCAGGCTCGATGCCGACGGCAAGCCGCAGCAGACCACCGGCCACGTGTGGGACGAAGACCTCACGGAACTGAACACGCCGATGCCGCGCTGGTGGATCATCCTGTTCTGGCTGTCGATCCTGTTTGCTGTCTTCTATCTGGTGCTGTATCCGGGCCTGGGAGCCTGGCGCGGCACGTTGAAATGGAACCAGGTGGGCGAGTACCAGGCCGAGCTGAAGCAGGCGAAGCTTGAATACGGTCCGCTGTTCGAGCAGTACAGGAAGCTCGACCTGAAAGCGGTGGCGGCCGATCCGCAGGCCCACGCGATCGGCGAGCGCCTGTTCCTGACCTACTGCTCGCAGTGCCACGGCTCGGATGCGCGCGGCAGCAAAGGCTTCCCCAACCTGGCGGACAGCGACTGGCTGCATGGCGGCGAGCCGGACATCATCAAGACCACGATCATGAACGGCCGCACCGGCATGATGCCGCCGATGGGCGCGGCGCTGGGCTCGGACAAGGACGTCGAGAGCGTGGCCCACTACGTGCGTTCGCTGTCTGGCCTGTCGGCCGATCCGATCAAGGTCGCCTTCGGCAAGCCGAAGTTCGCCACCTGCGTGGCTTGCCATGGCGCCGAAGGCAAGGGCAACACGATGCTGGGCGCGCCGAACCTGGCCGACAAGACCTGGCTGTATGGCGGCAGCGTGGAGACCGTGATGGAGACGATCCGCAAGGGCCGCTCCAACACCATGCCGGCCTTCGGCGACTTCCTGGGCGAAGAGAAGGTCCACGTGCTGGCGGCCTATGTATGGAGCCTGTCGAATCCGACCGCGCCCGTATCTGCACACGTTGCCTCCAACGCGACGAAAGCGACGGCGGCAAAATGACCGACCCTGCTGGAGCGCCGCGCGAAGCGATCGTTCGCATGTACGCGGCGCGGGAAGACATCTTCCCGCGCGAGATCAAGGGCCGCTATGCGACGCTGCGCTGGGCCTGCGTCTGGCTGACGCAGCTCCTGTTCTACGGCCTGCCGTGGCTGAACATGAACGGCCGCCAGGCCGTCCTGTTCGACCTGGCCAGCCGCAAGTTCTACCTGTTCGGGGTGGTGTTGTGGCCGCAGGACTTCATCTACCTCGCGGCGCTGCTGATCGTGTGCGCCTATGGCCTGTTCCTGGTGACGGCGGTGGCGGGCCGCGTGTGGTGCGGCTTCGCCTGCCCCCAGACGGTCTACACCGAGATCTTCCTCTGGATCGAACGCAAGATCGAAGGCTCGCGCAGCAGCCAGATGCGGCTCGCGCGCCAGCCATGGAATGCGGAGAAGGTCGCCAAGCGCGGCGCCAAGCACCTGGCGTGGGGCGCGGTCGCGCTGTGGACCGGCTTTACTTTTGTGAGCTACTTCGCCCCGATCCGCTCGCTGGGCGGCGAGATCGCGGCCTTCGGCCTGGGGCCCTGGGAAACCTTCTGGACCCTGTTCTATTCCTTCGCCACCTACGGCAACGCCGGCTGGCTGCGCGAGCAGGTCTGCAAGTATATGTGCCCGTATGCGCGCTTCCAGAGCGCGATGTTCGACAAGGACACCCTGATCGTCACCTACGACGTCGCGCGCGGCGAGCCACGCAACGGCCGCAGGAAGGGCGAAGCCCAGGCGCTCGCCGGCAATAGCGGCGACTGCATCGATTGCAGCCTGTGCGTGCAGGTGTGCCCTACCGGGATCGACATCCGCAAGGGGCTGCAGTACGAGTGCATCGGCTGCGCCGCCTGCGTCGATGCCTGCAATATCGTGATGGACAAGGTCCAGAAACCGCGCGGCCTGATCCGCTATGCGACCGAGAACGGGCTGGCCCGGAAGCTCGGCGCGCCCGAGATCCGGCGCCGCATGCTGCGCCCGCGCGTGCTGGTCTACAGCGCGGTGCTGGCGATGCTGGTGGCGGCGATGGGCACCTCGCTGGCGCTGCGCAACCCGCTCAAGCTGGATGTGATCCGCGACCGCGGCTCGATGGGGCGCGAAGTCGACGATGGCCGCATCGAGAACGTGTACCGGCTCCAGGTGATGAACACCAGCGAAGCGCCGCAGACGCTGCAGGTGAGCGTGAGCGGCATCCCCTCGGCCACGGTGGCGGACATTGGTGCGATCGCGATCGAGGGAGTCACCACGCGCGCGGTGCCGGTGCGGGTGCGCATCGACCAGGGCGCCGGCAAGCCGGGGACGAACATGATCGAATTCACGGTGCGCTCGCTGAGCGATCCGGACCTGAGCGTGAGCGAAGGGGCGGCCTTTATCGTACCTAAATGAGCGTTTCGAAGTGAGGCCGATATGAGCAAGGAGAAGGATATGCAAGCGACCAACCCCAACTTCCCGCAGCAGACGGCGCCGTGGTACAAGCACCGCTGGCCGTGGTTCCTGATGATCGGCCCGGTGGCCGTGATGATCGGCACCGGCGTTTCGGCCTGGCTCGGCGCGCAGCAGCCCGATGCGATGGTGGTGGCCGACTACTACAAGCAGGGCAAGGCCATCAACCAGGACCTGCGGCGCGACCGCGTCGCCACCGGGCTGGCGCTCAGTTTCGAGGCCAGCCACGATGCGCAGGCGGGGCGCCTGAACGGCCGCCTGGCCAGCGGCGGCCAGCCGGTGGTGGCGCCATTCCACATCCGGCTGGCGCATCCGACCCTGCCCGAGCGCGACCTGGAGCTGGAGGCGCTGCCCGACGCCCAGGGCCGCTTCTCGGCCGCGCTGCCGGTCCTCGAGGCGACCCACTGGCAGGCGGTGGTGGAGGGCGCGGCGCGCGACTGGCGGCTGGCGCGCAGCTGGAGCCCGGCCAAGCAGGCGTCGCTCGTGATCGAGGCCGACGCTAGCCCAGACGCGCGATGAGGCGCACGTAGACCAGCTCCGCGACCAGCTCCACCAGCGTCTGCGTCACGATGATCGCCGGCAGCAGCGGCACCGCGCCCGGGACGGCCAGCGCCAGCGGCAGCACCACCAGCGAGTTGCGGGTGGCGCCGCTGAAGGCGACGGCACGGCCAGCGGGCGGCGCCAGCCGGAACAGGCGCGCCACCAGCCACCCGGCCAGGGGAGCCAGCAGCGCGAAGGCGGCATAGACCGGCGCCACCCGCAGCGCCGCATCGAGTGCCTGGCCGAGCTGCGGCAGCACCGACGCCACTACGATGAACAGCACCAGCGCCGTCGCCGGCACCGGCAGCAGGCCGAGCACGGTCGATGCGCGCGCGCCGGCCTGATTGCGTGCGGCCCAGAGCTGCAGCGCGACCGCCAGCAGCAGCGGTACGGCGATCAGCCACACGAAGGCGTCGATGAATGGGCCCGGCTGGACCAGGCCGGCCGCGCCAATGCCGAGCAGGATGCGCAGATAGACTGGCAGCATCAGCATCTGCGCCACCAGCAGGACGGGCGTCGCCGCCAGCAGCAGGCGCGCATCGGCGCGGCCGAGGTGGGAAAACGTCACCACGTAATCGATGCAGGGCGCCAGCAGCACCAGCAAGACGCCCAGGCGAATCAGCGGATCGTCCGGCACGAACGGCAGCAGGCCGGCGACCAGCAGGGGAATGACGATGAAGTTCGTCGCCAGCAGGGCGCCGAGGAAGCGGGTGTTGGCGAAGGCGCGTCCCAACTCGGCCAGCGGCACCTGCAGGAAGGTCACGAACAGCATGAGGGTCAGGGCAGGATTGACCGCGGACTCCAGCGCCGTCGTCCCCGGCAGCGCCAGCGCTGCCAGCGCGGCCAACGCCACTGTCGCGAAATAGATGGCGATCTGATTGTTTTCCAGCTTGTCCCTGATGTGCTGCATGTGGTGTCGTCGCTTTCTTCGTGGAGGATGGCAAGCCCGTGCAAACTCGCCAGGCGGGATTATACGGAGCGCGGGCCGACCCCGAGGCGGTCGTGAGGTAAGATGCCGTCCAATGCGATTCAGCGGGAGAGGAAGTGCGGTATCGGAACCTGTTGTTGTACTGGCTGGCGATCGGCGTCCTCGGGATGCTGGCGTTTCGCGTGCCCTTCATCGGCTTTGCGCTGGGCATCGGCGCGCTGCTGTACTTCGTGTATGCGATTCCCTACTGGCTGCTGTTCGTGGTGTTCTTCCACCAGCGTCCCTACCGCGGCAAGGTGTTCGGCATGACGCGCCGCAGCTTCGCCATCAGGCTCGCCATCGGCGCCGCGGTGGTGTGCGTCGGCAGCCTGCTGCTGGGGTGGAAGGTGCTGGCCTGCCTTGGCGCGGCGGTGCTGTATTACTGCGGCGAGATCGAACTCAAGGACCGGATGATCGCCACGGCGCGCCTGGCCGGTACCGTCCGATGATTGAGCACGCCCTGTCCCTGTCGGCGCCGTACGTACGCCGCCGGACAACACCGGCGTTGTCGATCTGTTTACTTCCATGTTAGATTCCTTGCCGGCAATTGCCGCATCCATCAGCTGCGGCCGCAGATAATCAACTACAAGGAAGACACCCAAGATGCCATCGATCCGCCAGCGCAGCCTGCGCGCCACCATCGCCGCCCTGTTCATCCCCGCCATGCTCGCCGGCGCGTCGCTGCCAGCCGTCGCCGCACCGGCCGCCACCCAGGCCGCCGCCGTCGCCCCCTATAAAGCCTTCGACGCGTGGAGCGACAAGTTTGCCGAGGACTGGGTGCGCCTGAGCCCGCAGCTGGCGACCTCGACCCAGTACTTCAGCGGCGCCGAGCAGGCCAGGCTGGACCGCGAACTGACTCCGCTGACCGCTGCGCACCGCAAGAAGTCGGTCGCCATGGCGCGCGAAGGGCTCAAGCGCCTCGACGGCTTCAAGTCGCAGCCGCTGAACGAGACCCAGAAGATCTCGGCGGCGGTAATGCGCTGGTCGCTGCAGAACGTGATCGCCAACGAGCCGTTCGAAGACCATTCCTTCGTGTTCTCGCAGTTCAGCGGTCCGCAGATCGGACTGGTCAACTTCATGACCAACACCCACCCGATGCGCAATGCCGCCGACGTCGACAGCTACCTGGCCCGTCTGGACCAGGTCGGCACCCGTCTGGACGAGGCGCTGGTGCGCGCCAAGGGGGCGGCTGCCAAGCAGATGATCCCGCCGCGCTTCATCCTCGAGCGCGCCCAGTTCCAGGTCGATCACTTCCTCAAGCCTGCCGCCGCCGAGAACGTGCTGGTGACCACGCTGGCCCAGCGCACCGCCGAGATCAAGGACCTGTCGCCGGAGGCGCGTACGGCCGCCATCGCGCGCGCGACCGGCATCGTCGAACAGAAGATCCGTCCTTCCTACACCCGCGTGCAGGCCTTCATGGCCGAGCTCCATCCGAAGACCGGCGACGTGGCCGGCATCTCGCGCCTGCCGAACGGCGCCGCCGCCTACAAGCGCGCGATCGAGAACTTCACCAGCACCCAGCTGACCGCCGACGAAATCCATACCATCGGCCTGCGCGAAGTGGCGCGCATCGAGGCCGAGATGGACAAGCATCTGCGCTCGCTGGGCCTGGCCGAAGGGAATATCGAGACGCGCATGAAGCAGCTCGACGCGCGCTTCCAGCCGAAGGGCGAGGGCGATCCGCGCCCGGCCATCATCGCCAGCTACAACGAGATGGTGCGCGACGCCGAGCGCAGGAGCGCTTCGCTGTTCAACCTCAAGCCGCGCGCGCCGGTCGACGTGCGCCGCGTGCCGCCGCTGACCGAGCCGTCGGCCGCCGCCCACTACACCCTGCCGGCGCCGGACGGCAGCCGTCCGGGCATCTTCTGGGTGCCGCTGCGCGGCCCGACCTTCGACATGATCCGCATGCGCAGCCTGGCCTACCATGAAGCCGTGCCGGGCCACCACTTCCAGCTCGCCATCCAGCAGGAGATGAGCGACCTGCCGAAGTTCCGCAGCCAGCGCATCTTCAGCGGCGGCAGCGCGCACTCCGAAGGATGGGCGCTGTACACCGAGCGCCTGGCGGTGGAGCAGGGTTGGTATAAGGACGACGTCCCGGGCCTCCTGGGCGCCCTGGGTTCGGAACTGTTCCGCGCCCGCCGTCTGGTGGTCGACACCGGCCTGCACACCAAGGGCTGGACCCGCCAGCAGGCGATCGACTACGGCATCGGCGCGCAGGAAACCGAGCGCTACGTCGTGTGGCCGGGCCAGGCCAACGCCTACATGATCGGCATGCTGCGCATCCTGGAATTGCGCGAGAAAGCACAGAAGGAACTGGGCGACAAATACTCGCTGCCGGCCTTCCATGACCTGGTGCTGGGCGCCGGCTCGGTGCCGCTCGACGTGCTGGGCGAGCTGGTCGATAACTGGATCGCGCAGCAAAAGAAGAGCTGATGTCGGCAGGCATGCGGTGAGGCGCCGCATGCCGTACCGTCGAACAGCGTCCCCGCCATCAGCGGGGACGTTTGCTTTCTGCTACTGGCAAAGGGTTGATGCGAACCCGGTCAAGAGTGTGGCGCGAACGCGAATGATAATGATTATCGTTTACATGTAATGACGTTCTCGGTAGAATCATTGTTTTACTTGCAGTGTTTCACCACATATCACTTCTGAGAGACCGCCTCGCCATGAAAGCAATAAAAAGCCGCAAGCACCCCATCACCCGCAGCCAGCTCGCGGGCACCGCCCTGGCCGCGGCCCTGCTGCCGCTTGGTGCGCACGCAGCCGACGATGCCACCGCTGCCGCCACCGCCACCGCAGCGCCGGCCACCATCGCCCCGCAATCGACCGTCGAAGTCGTCGGCGCCTACGAGAATCCGTTCCGCGCCGAGAACGCCTCGTCGCCCAAGTACACCGAGCGCCTGGTCGACACCGCCCAGACGATCCAGGTGATCAAGAAGGAGCTGTTCGAGCAGCAGGGCGCGCTGACCCTGACCGAGGCGCTGCGCAACACCCCCGGCGTCGGCGCCTTCTTCCTGGGCGAGAACGGCAACACGAATACCGGCGACGCGATCTTCATGCGCGGCTTCGACACCTCCAGCAGCATCTACGTCGACGGCGTGCGCGACATCGGCTCGATCTCGCGCGACGTGTTCAACCTGGAGCAGATCGACGTGCTGAAAGGCCCGGCCGGCACCGACAACGGCCGTAGCGCCCCGACCGGTTCGGTCAACCTGGTGACCAAGAAGGCGAACATGACCGACCTGGTGACCGCCGCGGTTACCGGCGGCAGCGGCGACCAGAAGCGCATTACGGCCGACGTCAACAAGGTGCTGGATGAACAGCGCGGCATCGCCGTGCGCCTGAACGTGCTGGCCCAGGATTCTGGCAGCGCGGCGCGCGACGTCGTCGAGAACAAGCGCTGGGCGGTGGCGCCGAGCATCGGCTTCGGCCTGAACGGCCCGACCCGCGTGCACCTGGACTACCTGCACGTCGACCAGAACAACATCCCGGATGGCGGCGTATTCGTGATCGGCCTGCCCGGCTACACCAGCCCGGACCGTACCCGGCCCTGGGTCGCCGATGCTCCCAAGGTCGACCCGAAGAATTTCTATGGCTCGGTCGACGACTACGACGACGTCAAGGCCGACATGGCCACCGTGCGGATCGAGCACGACTTCTCGCCGACCATGAAGCTGCAGAACACGAGCCGCTACGGCAAGACCAGCCAGGACTACCTGCTGACCGCCTTCCTCACCAGCGCCGCCAACCTGGCGACGCCGGTGCAGGGCGATCCGGGCACCTGGACCCTGGCGCGCAGCATCCGTACCGGCAAGGACCAGGAAAACAAGATCCTCACCAACGTCACGACCCTGACCAGCCAGTTCAACACCGGCGCCGTGTCGCACACCCTGGTGACGGGCCTGGAGATCACCAGCGAACGCCAGACCACCTGGGGCCTGACCGGCCTGGGCACGCTGCCCGCCGCGAACATCTACCACCCCGATCCGAACCAGGCGCCGACCACGCCGGTCAACGTGCGCCGCACCGGCGCCTACAACGAGGGCGAGGTCGACACCCAGAGCGTCTACGTGTTCGACACCGTCAAGGTCGGCGAGCGCTGGATCTTCAATGGCGGCGTGCGCCTCGACCACTTCCGCGGCGATTATTCGGTGGTGGCATTGACCAATAACGTGCTGACCCCGACCCGCTTCAAGGTTGGTGAAAACCTCGTCAACGGCAAGCTGTCGGCGCTGTACAAGCCGACCGCCAACAGCAGCGTGTATGCGATGGTCGCCAGCTCCAAGCAGCCGCCGGGCGGCAGCTTCACCGTATCGGGCAACGCCAACAGCGCCCAGAACCCGATCTACGATCCGCAGAAGACGGTCACCACCGAGGTCGGCGGCAAGCTCGACCTGCTGAAATCGAAGCTGTCGCTGTCGGCCGCGCTGTTCCGCACCGACGTCGAGAACGAGGTCGAGCAGGATCCGGCCGACCTGCAGTACTACCAGACCGGCGAGAAGCGGGTGCAGGGCGTGGAACTGGGCGCCACCGGCGAACTGGCGCCGCACTGGCTGCTCAGCGCCGGCTACCTGTACATGGACACCAGCGTCGAGCGTGGCCGCAACGTCACCGCCGCCGGCGAGAACAGCCTGACCTACACGCCGAAGCAGTCGTTCACCGCCTGGACCTCGTACGACCTGCCATGGGGCCTGCGCATCGGCGGCGGCGCGCGCTTTTCCGACAAGCTGGCGCGCGGCACCGACGGCGCGATCGGCACCCCGGCCTACACCGAGTCGTACTGGGTGTTCGACGCCATGGTCGGCTACAAGGTCAGCAAGAACGTCGACCTGCGGCTGAACGTGTACAACATCGGCGACGAGAAGTACGTCTCGGCCATCAACAAGAGCGGCTACCGGTATACGCCGGGCACGCCGCGCTCGGCCAGCCTGACGGCGAACGTGCGCTTCTGATGCGCTGGCGCCGCCTGAAGCCGGGCGGCGCCTGCTGTATACTCGGAGCCCATGCGCATACAGCTTTTCTCCGACCTGCACCTCGAACGCTATCCCGGCTTCCAGCCGCACATCCTGCCGGACACCGACGTCGTGGTGCTGGCCGGCGACATCGGCTCCTACCAGCCCGGCTCGCGCCTGGAAACCCAGGATTTCGGACTCGAGCGCTTCTCTCCCGCGTTGCCGGCGCTGGCCGGCAAGCGGATGCTGTTCATTCCCGGTAACCACGAATTCGATTCGCTCGACCACGACGCCACCCATGCGCGGCTGCGCGCCATCTGCGAACGGCTCGGCATCGTCTGGCTTGACCGTGAGATCGTCGTCATCGATCACGTGCGCTTCATCGGCACCACCTTGTGGAGCGACTTCGATGCCCTGGCGCTGCGCGACACCGACCTCACCAAACAGATGCAGCAGCGTAGCAAGGCATTCCGCGCGGCGAATTACTACCTGAGCAAGAACACGACGCTGAAGGATGGCGAGCAGGTGCTGGCCGAGGGCATCCGCGCCATGTCGCTCGATTGCCAGGTCTGGTTGCGCGCGGCGCTGGCCACGCCCTTCGACGGCAAGACGGCGGTGGTCACCCATTTCGCGCCGAGCCTGATGAGCGCCGATCCGCGCTACGGCCTCACGCCCGGCACGGCGGGCTTCTGCAATGCGCTCGACGGCCTGTTCAAGCACGCGCAGCTGTGGATGCACGGCCACCTGCACTGCCTGAACGATTACGTGGTCGAGGGCCGCGACGGCCCCCACTCCTGGTCGTGCCGCGTGGTGGCCAACCCGCTGGGCTACCTGAGCAAGGGCGAGCAGGAGGCCTTTCGTCCCGAGCTCGTGATCGAGCTGTAAGCACGACTACTGCGTCGCCTCGTCGGCTGACGAGAAGGTGCCCATCAAGGCCTCGATTCCATCCGCCGCCTCGGGCGGATGTTCCTGTTCCGCATACTCCGCATACACCCAGTCGCCGCCGGCGCGCGCCACGCCGTCCGGCGGCAGCGGCTCATGCTGCGGCGTCTTCGCCAGCGCGACGCGCATGAAATCGACCCACATCGGCAGCGCCAGGGTCGAGCCGAATTCGCGGCCGCCAAGCGAGCGCGGCTCGTCATAACCCATCCAGGCCACCGCCGCCACCTGCCCGCCATAGCCGGCGAACCAGCCGTCGACCGCATTGCTGGTGGTGCCGGTCTTGCCGGCCAGGTCGACTCGTTGCAACTGGCGCGAGGCCGCCGCCGCGGTGCCGACACGGGTGACGTCGCGCAGCATGCTGTCGACGATGAAGGCGTTGCGCTCGTCGAGCACCCGCGCGCTTGCCTGGCGTGGCGCCGGCGCCGCCTGCTCGAGCAGCACCGTGCCGTCGCCATCCTGGATGCGCGCGATCAGCCACGGTTCCACCCGGTAGCCGCCGTTGGCCAGCACCGCGTAGGCGCCGGCCATCTGCAGCGGCGTGACGGCGCCCGTGCCCAGGCCGAGCGTCAGGTTGCGCGGCTGGCGGGCGGCGTCGAAGCCGAAGCGCGCCAGATGCTCGCGGGCGTAGTCGACGTCCAGCGCGCGCAGCATGCGA